>NZ_JBEOVA010000021.1:348-151710 GCF_040295225.1 Streptomyces sp. NPDC002896
CCGAAGAAGGAGGACCCGAAGAAGGAGGACCCGAAGAAGGAGGACCCGAAGAAGGAGGACCCGAAGAAGGAGGACCCGAAGAAGGAGGACCCGAAGAAGGAGGACCCGAAGCTTACCGTCGAGAAGGCGGTTATGACTACTCCAGTCACCCCTGGAGAGCTGCAGGGTTTCTTCATCGAAATAACCAACAACGGCGATAAAGAAGCAACCAACGTGCATGTGACGGATAAGTTTGGTCACGCCATACTTGGTGTGACTAGTGCAGACTGGGCGACAGAGGCTGGCGGAATCCAACCATGTAATATTCCGCCGGACAGCAGCCAGGTGGAATGTGTTGTGCCGCGTATCGCGCCCGGGGAGACCGTAAGGATCGCTATCCAGGTGGGGATGACTCCTCGCTACGGAGAAAAGAATGAGGAGCTTTACGGCAAGAAGGAGAACAGGGTCGAAGCGATCTTCGATCAAGGTGCAGCGAGTGATGGCGCATCGTACACCGTCGTCGAGGGGCCGCCACTGTCTGACGAAGAAATCAACGGATTGCTAGGCGCGATAAATCGCTGCGCCGAGGATTTCGCGGCCCTTCAAGGAGGTCCGTTTTTCGCGGGGAAATCCCTGCTCGATTTCGCTAAGGAAGTGGACGATCAAATTGGGGCTGGTGTGGACCCAGGCACTGCCATGTTCAACGCGCAGCGGAATCTACTTTTCCAGTTCGGGGCCGATAAGGCGATGTCTATGGTGAAAATCAATGACAAGGTTTCACTGGGAGACGCTGCGAAGGCCACGGGGCTGCTGGCAAACTGCGAAGAGTTCGCCAAGCAGGCGGCTTCAGGTCAGTGAGTACCGAAAGCCTCGGAATTAGCAGGGGTGCGAGACGAACCACCGTGGCCGTATACGGCTCCTCGTGGGCACGCGGCACGCGCCCTCGCACCTACAGCGAGGGGTTATGGAGGTATTCCCTGGCGGCTTCGGTAAATCGCACTCGCGCCGCATGAAACGCGTCAGAGTTGCTGTCAAATATCGCAGTTGCATCTCGTTCGCGATCGACGGCCCGTATTATCAATCTTCTCCCGCTTCCTTCGGATATTACACCGGCATGCGCGGCCCCATGCATCGCATTGTCGGCTTCGCGAATGGCCTCCCATAGGGAGCGTTGAGCGGCGGCATCAGGGATATACGTCTGGTCCGTTGTTAGTAGGTATTCACGCAGCACGGCGTATCTATCTTGGCTGCTCATGCCTGAGGGTCTCGCCTGATGTAACCGCTGCAGGGCACTGGAGGCCGTGAGTGCCACATCGTAATGAGCTTCGTTCCAGCTGGGATCCTCGTACTCTCCAGTTGCTACGCCCAGCCGATACAAGGCGAATAGCTCTGATCGCATAGCTACCGCCATTCTCTCAGCCTTTTCAGCGACTGTCAGAACGCTTCGTCCGAGGTTGATGAGAGGTGATGGCCCCTCTAGCTCGACGCGTGAAAGGGCAACTCTAATGGCGTTCCTCTCGGACTCAAGTGGAGTATCACCCGTGAAAGATCCATCGAACAGATCTGGCAGTCGATCGGCGAACGAATGGCCCGCTTCAACGAGCGATAGGTAAACAGGGCGGCGAGCAGCGCGAGCCTGTTGCTCGAAACTGGTTCGGGCTTGGGTAGTGGCAGCTTCGATGGCAGCGCGGTGCGTTGCATGAGCTTGAGCAACGGCTGCTTCTGCTTGCCGAATGGCTCCACGCGCTTGGATGCGAGCCGCAGCCAGGGTGCCGACGATTCCCAGAGCACCAAGGATCGCAGTAACGACGGTAGCGAGCATGGGAGAGATCTTGCCTGATGATCCCAACGCTGGGGGCCTGAAGTTCAGTTGAGTCGTAGTTGCTCTAGCTCAGAGCTCAGCCGTGTGCCACAGCCATGCCACATCGTGCGGTCAGCCACGGTCAACGACGGCCTGCCGCAGTCGAGACACGCCGATGACCTGGGCTGCGACTACTGCCGGAGTGACCTGGGCGTCCCCGCCATCGATCACGTCCACCCTTACAAAGCGGTCGTCCTCCTCGGCCTCAGTCGGCGTCGTTACCCGGTCTTCGTGGCCGGATCGCCCCCTTGTGGGCGCTTCATGTGCGTGTCACACAGTTGAGAGGTGGCGGATCGGGGAGGGGGGATGCTGCATGTCCGTGCTGGGTGAAGACTGGGTTGCGCCTTCTGCTTGGGCGGCGGAGCGGTTTGGGCGGCAGGCCGGCAGGCTCGCTGCTGCGGTTCCGGTGCAGCTGGCTCGGGCTCACGCGCAGGCTCACGCCACGCACCTCACGGCCCGGTTGAAGAAGCGAAGTCCCTACGGTTCCACCCTCGCGGAGGCCGTGCGCGAGAACCTGGCGGACGCGGCGCGGGAGCTGGGGGAGTCCGTGCGAGACGTGCGCGGGTACGAGTATGCGGTGATCAACGATCACGCACTGTTCCCCTTTAGGTACGCAGACAGGCCCAGGCCTCTTGATCGAGCTCGGTTGCCCTCCAATGCTTCTCCTACGCGCCGTCGGCTGCTCCGGGCGCACGGGCCACCGCCCCCCGATGGGCTGTTCGGCCTCGACGATGACCTGACAACGGAGGAGTACCTGGAGCTGCATGAAGCATTCGAGGAGCTGGGGGCCTCCACGAAGCTCGTCTGCGTCTTCTTCACGGCCGATGTGGAGAGCGGCATACATGTCATCCATTGGGGAGAGGCCCGACTCGAACCCGACCGCACATTCACGTGGCCCCAGAGCGAACAGCTACCGGTCGCTCCCCAACCGCTTGAGTGACCGGCGGGGCCGTATCGCCGCTGCCCGCGAGGACCCATCAGGTCCGACGCTCTTCAGCGGCTCGGACAGCCTCCAACACGCCGACGTAGCTTCGAACATCATCGGACAAGGGCGGAGCGCCCTCCTTCCGAACCTGTGTTCCCGCGAGATCGAGGGCATAGCGAGCAACCACATGGCCCACGAAGCTCCAGTGCTGTCTGCATTGGAACGCGATCGGGCTTAGCCACCACAGCACGTCGAGCACATCCTGAAGTCGCTCCCGAGCTTCGCGATCCGTGATCACCAGAACGTGACGTCTGAGCTTATTGAGATCAGAGGTATAGGCACCCGATTCCCGCATGTCATCCAGGCCATCAGGCAAGCTGGGCTCGACCCGTTCGAAAAAGTTGATCAAGTCGATCAGAAGATCAGCGACGGTGAGCATGTTGGCTCTACCCAGGGCCTTCGCTTCCTCTTGGCGTCTGCGCCTGTATTCGATCGCTTGTGCCACCAAGGTCATCGACCCGCCGAACACGGCCCCCACGGCGGCAGATAACAAGTTCCCCCACTCCATGCCGCAGGTGTATCACGACCTGGAGTGCCCAGCGCATGGCCGTTCCTGGGCCGTCCGAATTTCAATCCCGCCCCGTCTCGGTGGAGCCACCGGTCTCAGTTGTGGTCTCTATCAGCGTTCAGTCCAAGGGTGTCCGATGCCGTCCAGTGCAGGTCACAAATGGCTCTGGCCAGGGAGAGGAGTCGTGTCGCGTATGGGCCCGGACGCCTGTGGAGCAAGATCGGACAACTTGTAATGCGTAGGTCGTCGGTTCGAATCCGACAGGGGGCTCCACTGAGGCCCAGGTTACATCGCGTGTGACCTGGGCCTTTGTCGTCCGGCCGGGGGGTCGCGGGGCCCTCAGTGGCGGCCTGAGAGGCGGTCCGCGAGGCGGGCCAGGCGGGCGGTCTCGGCGGTGGGCGAGGTGCGCTCGGTGTGGTCCGCGGTGCGGTATGTCGCATACATCCCCTGGACGCCGAGCCAGCGCAGGGGCTCCGGTTCCCATTTGCGGACCTTGTGGTTCACCCAGGGCAGAGCGGTCAGGTCGGTGGGGCCGGACTGGCCGGAGTCCTGCTGGACGAGGTCGCGGAGGGTGCGGGCGGCGAGGTTGGCCGTGGCGACGCCGGAGCCGACGTAGCCGCCGGCCCAGCCGAGGCCGGTGGAGCGGTCGAGGGTGACGGTCGCGCACCAGTCCCTGGGGACGCCGAGGACACCGGACCAGGCGTGATCGACGGCCACCCCGGCCAGTTGCGGGAAGAAGCGGACCAGGATCTCGCGCAGGGCCTCGATGGTGGCGGGCTGGGTGCGGCCGTCGTTGTCCGTGCGGGAGCCGTAGCGGTAGGGGACGCCGCGGCCGCCGAGCGCGATGCGGTCGTCGGCGGTGCGCTGCGCGTACATGTAGGCGTGGGCCATGTCGCCGAGGGTCTCGCGGCCGTCCCAGCCGATCGACGACCAGACGTCCTCGGGCAGCGGCTCGGTCACGATCATGGAGGAGTTCATGGGGAGCCAGGTGCGGCGGTGCCCCTTGAGCGAGGCCGTGAAGCCCTCGGTGCAGCGCAGGATGTAGGGGGCGCGGACGGTGCCGTAGGGCGTGACCGCGTGCTTGGGTTTGATCTCCGCGACGGGCGTGGACTCGTGGATCGTGACGCCCAGCGACTCGACGGCGGCGGCGAGGCCCTTGACGAGCTTGGCGGGGTGCAGGCGGGCGCCGTGCGGGGTCCATGTGGAGCCGACGGCTCCGGTGACCCGGATGCGCTCGGCGGTGTCGCGGGCGCCGTATAGCTCGCGGTCCTTCTCGCCGTACGAGAGTTCCGTGGCGTGGAAGGCCTTGAGGCGGGCCAACTGGGCGGGGGTGTAGGCGATTTCGAGTACGCCGCCCTGGTGGATATCCGCGTCGATGTCCTCCTCGGCCGCGACACGGACGACCTCGGCGACCGTGTCGTTCATGGCCTGTTGGAGGCGCACGGTGGCGTCGTGGCCGTGGAGTTTCGCGTAGCGGTCGCGGCCGGCGATGCCGTTGTAGAGCCAGCCGCCGTTGCGGCCGGAGGCGCCGTAGCCGCAGAACTTCTGTTCAAGGACGGTGATGCGCAGGAAGGGAGCCGCTTTTTTCAGGTAGTAGGCGGTCCACAGTCCGGTGTAGCCGCCTCCCACGATGACGACGTCTGCGGTCGCGTCGCCGGGCAGGGGTTCGCGCGGGGTGGGGAGGCCTTCGCTGGCGTACCAGAACGATATGCCGCCGTTGACGGTACTCATGGGCGGACGTTAGCGCCTGGGGGGTCGAGCCGGGCAAGGCGGTGCGGGGATATGTCCTGGCCGGGGGATGGTGAGCGTCCCTAGGATCGAAGTGTGATCGAGGTACCGGACGAGCTCGTGGCCACGCAGACCAGGTTCAACGGTGCGGACGGGCAGGCGTTCGTCGACGCGCTGCCAGGACGGGCGGCGGAGTTCCTGGAGCGGTGGGGGCTGCGGATCGACGGTCCCGTGATGTATGGGATGTGCGCGCTGGTGCTGCCCGTGGTGCGCGGCGACGGCACTCAGGCGGTGCTCAAGCTGCAGTACCTGGACGACGAGAGCGTGGGGGAGCCGGTCGCGCTGCGGGTTTGGGGCGGCGACGGGGCCGTACGGCTGCTGGAGTACGACGACGCCACGGGAACCCTGCTGCTCGAACGGCTCGACTCGGCCCGGATGTTGACGAACGTGCCGGACTCCCGCGCGGCGGTGCGGGTCATCGCCGAGCTGCTGGCGCGGCTGACCGCGGTGCCGGCGCCGGAGGGGATGCGGCGGCTCGGGGACATCGCGGAACGGATGCTGGAGAGGGCGGCGGGCGCGGTCGAGCAGGTGCCCGATCCGGACGACCGGCGACTTCTTGAGGACTGTGCCGCGGCGGTGCGCGAGGTGGCCGGCGAGCCCGGTGACCGGCTGCTGCACTGGGATCTGCACTACGACAACGTGCTGGCCGCCGACCGGGAGCCCTGGCTCGCCATCGACCCCAAGCCGCTTGCCGGCCACCCGGGGTTCGAGCTGTTCCCCGCGCTGGACAACCGTTTCGACGCCGACGAGGTGCGGTGGCGGTTCGACGCGATGACGGACGTGCTGGGGCTCGACCGGGAGCGGGCGCGGGCCTGGACGCTGGGCCGGGTCCTGCAGAACACGCTGTGGGCGATCGAGGACGGGCACCCCCTCGCGCCGGACCACCTGGAAATCGGGCGGCGGCTGCGCGGCGGGCGCGGTTAGCCTGCGGGCCTGAGCGGCCGGCCTCCAGCCATGAGCGGGTTAGCCTGCGGTCATGATTCGTACCGCCGTACCCGCCGACGTCCCCGTCATCCACGCCATGATCCGCGAGCTCGCCGCCTACGAGAAGGCGCTGGACGAGGCCCGGGCCACCGAGGAGCAGCTGCACGAGGCGCTGTTCGGCGAGCGCCCGGCCGCGTTCGCGCACATCGCCGAGGACGACGCGACGGGCGAGCCGGTCGGTTTCGCGCTCTGGTTCCTGAACTTCTCGACGTGGCGCGGGGTGCACGGGATCTACCTGGAGGACCTGTACGTACGTCCGGACCGGCGCGGCGGCGGGCACGGCAAGGCGCTGCTGGCGGAGCTGGCGCGGATCTGCGTGGAGCGCGGGTACGAGCGGCTGGAGTGGTCGGTGCTGAACTGGAACGAGCCGTCGATCGACTTCTACCGGGCGATGGGGGCGCTGCCGCAGGACGAGTGGACGGTGTACCGGCTGACGGACGAGGCGCTGGCGCGACTGGGCGCATCCGGTGGCGCACGGCGCGAGAAGGCCGGTTCAGGCCACTGACTCGGGCGGTTCGGGCCCACTGACTCGGGCACGGGGTTCAGACCACTGACTCGGGCACGGGTGAGTCCGTGGGCGACCGGCGTCCTGGGGCCTTCGCCGTGACCATCAGGGCCGCGGTCAGGCCCGCGAGCAGCATGAGGCCGGCGGACCACCAGAGGGCGACGGTGTAGCCGTGGACGATGCCCTCGCGGGTGAGGTGCGCCTGCTGTGCGGGGTCGCGCAGGTGGGCCGCGAGGTAGGCGGAGCTGCTCGTGGTGGCGATCGTGTTGAGCAGCGCGGTGCCTATGGAGCCGCCGACCTGCTGCGCGGTGTTGACGGTCGCCGAGGTGACGCCGGCGTCCTGCTGGGCGACCCCGGCGGTGGCGGTGGCGAACACGGGCGTGAAGGTGAGGCCCATGCCGAGGCCCATCAGCACCATGGCGGGCAGTACGCGGGTTGCGTACTGCGCCTCGACGGTGAGCGTGGTGAGCAGGAGCGTGCCGGAGGCGGCGAGCAGCATGCCCGGGACCAGCAGGGCGCGTGGCGCCGTGCGCTGCAGCAGCCGGGCCGATATCTGGGTCGAGCCGGTGATGATCGCGGCGGTCAGGGGGAGGAAGGCGAGGCCCGTCCTGACGGGCGAGTACCCGAGGATGACCTGCAGGTAGTAGCTCATGAAGAGGAAGATGCCGAACAGCCCGGCGACCGCGAGGGCCATGGTCAGGAAGCAGCCGGCCCGGGTGCGGTCCCTGATGATGTGGGGCGGCAGAAGGGGGCTCGGGGCTCTGGTCTGCCACCAGGAGAAGGCGGCGAGCAGCGTGATTCCGCCGGCGAGGAGTCCCAGGACGAGCGGGTCGGTCCAGCCGTGTGACTCGGCCTCGCCGACGCCGTAGACGATGGCGACCAGGCCGCCGCAGCCCATCACGGCGCCGGGGACGTCGAGGCGTACGGCCCGGTGGCCCGGGCGGTCGCGGAGCAGCGCGCAGGCGCCGAAGACGGCGAGGGCCGCGATGGGGACGTTGACGTAGAGGCACCATCGCCAGTTCAGGTACTGGGTGAGCAGCCCGCCCGCGAGCAGCCCTATCGCGGAGCCGCTGCCGGCCAGGGCGCCGTAGATCCCGAAGGCTCGCCCGCGTTCCTTGGGGGCGGTGAAGGTGGTCGCGACCAGGGACAGCGCGGACGGGGCGAGTACGGCGGCGAAGCAGCCCTGGAGGGCGCGGGCGCCGAAGAGCATGCCGGAGCTGACGGCGGCGCCGCCGAGCGCGGAGGCGCCCGCGAAGCCGATCAGGCCGATGACGAAGGTCCGTTTGCGGCCGACCCGGTCGGCGATGCGGCCGCCGAGCAGCAGTAGTCCGCCGAAGGCGACGGTATAGGCGGTGACGACCCACTGGCGGTTGCCGTCCGACATCTGCAGGTCGCGCTGGGCGGAGGGGAGCGCGATGTTCACGACCGTCGCGTCGAGGACGACCATCAGCTGCGCGAGCGCGATGACGACCAGGCCCCACCAGCGGTGGGGGTCCGGTGGGGTGACAGGTTCACCTGTTCGGGTGCCGGTCACAGGAACAGAAGACCATGAATCGGGAGGGGGCGCATCCTTCGGGCGGTGGGGCGCGGGGCGGCGTGCCGGGTGCCCCGCGGCGTCGCGGGCGGCCCCCGCGACGACGCCGCCTCACGGCTCCAGTACGACCTTGCCGATCGTGCCGCGCGACTCCAGTGCCCGGTGTGCGGCCGCCGCTTCCGCGAGCGGGAAGCGCGTGACGGCCGGGGTGAGGCGGCCCGCCGCGGCCTCGGCGAGGGCGCGCAGCTCCAGGGTGCGTACGGGGTTGTCGCCGCCCGCCTTCTGCAGCATCACCGGCCCCAGCACCCCCTCCGAGGTGATCCGGCGCTCGGCCAGCTCCTCATCGGTGAAGGTCAGCGGCGCCCCGTCGTGCAGGCCCTGCCCCGACCAGCCGAAGACGACGTGCTTGCCGCCGGGGCCGAGCAGGTCGACGGCCGCGCGGGCCGCGTCGCCGCCGACGCCGTCGAAGACGACCGTCGCGGTGCGGTCGCCGAGGTACGCGCGGACCTGTTCCGGCCACTCGGGGTCCGTGTAGTCGACGGCGAGGTCGGCACCGCTCGCCCGCACCCGGGCGACCTTCTCGGGGCCGCCCGCGAGCCCGATCACAGTCGCGCCCGCCTGCCGCGCGTACTGCACGAGCAGCGTGCCGATGCCGCCCGCCGCGGCCGGGACGATCGCCACCGAGGCGGGGGTGAGCTCGGCGAACTGCAGGATCCCCATCGTCGTACGACCTGTACCGATCATGGCGACGGCCTGGGCGTGGTCGAGGTTCTCCGGGATCTCGTGCAGCCGGCCGGCGTCGGTGACGGCCAGCTCCGCGTAGCCACCGGGCGCGAAGCCGAGGTGGGCGACGACGCGCTTGCCGAGCCAGGACTCGGGGGCGCCGTCGCCGAGCGCGTCGACCGTGCCGGCGACCTCGCGGCCGGGGATGATGGGCAGCGCGGGCAGCTCGGGCTGCGGGCCTTGGAGGCCCTCGCGGATCGCGGTGTCGAGCAGGTGCACACCGGCCGCGGCGACGGCGATGCGCACCTGGCCGGGGCCCGGCTCGGGGTCCTCGGTCTTCTCGTACGTGAGGTTCTCGGCCGGGCCGAAGGCGTGCAGGCGGACGGCGTGCATGACGGGCTCCTCGATCGTTGCCGCGGGGTGTTCCCTCCGGTGCCGCGTGCCGGCACGCGCCCACTCTTCAACCTCGAGCATGGTTGAGGTCAATGGGTGTGGTTGAGGTCAATGAATGTGCTGCGGGTGTGCTGCCGGCGCCCTGCAGTGAGGGCCAGCGTGGCGGCCGTGATCGCGCTGTTGAACGAGACCTCGGAGAGCACGCCCGGCGCGGCGACCTGGTCGCCGGCGAGGTAGACGCCGTCGCCGCGGTCGACGGCCGGCCGGTCGCGCCAGGTGGTGCCGGGCCGGTCGACCGCCCCCGTACGGCCGTGCGCGACGGACTCGCGGCGCCAGACGGCGCGTTCGCGCCAGCCCGGGAAACCCAGGTCGAGCAGGTGCTCGGCGCGGGCCACCCCGTCGGCCTTGGACTCGGTCGGCGAGATGGGGATCTGGCCCTGGATGAGCTGCTGTCCGCGCGGGGCGAGGGTGCGGTCCTGGGCGGTGAACCGTTCGATCCAGCCCGGCGCGTCGAGGTCGGAGACGGCGAAGGCGTCACCGCGGCGGGTGCGTACGGCCAGGTCTAGGAGAGTGGTGCGGCCGCTGTCCCAGGTGAGCGAGTCGTCGCCGAGGATCCGGCGGGCGGCGTCGAGGGAGGTCGCGACGATGACGGGGGTTTCGGTCGGGAGGGTGTCGACGCGTGCCAGCGTCTCGACCCGTACGCCCAGGTTCCAGGCACGGGCGGCCATCCGGTCGATGACGTTGGCCCAGCCGCCGCGCGGGTAGTGCGCCTCGGGCGGCAGCTTGGCGGCGCGGCGCAGCCGCTCGTGGACGAAGGCGGCGGAGAGCGAGCCGGGGTCGTGGTGGAAGAGCGCGACGGCGGTGTAGTTCGCGGCCGCACGGGCCCCCGCCTCGCCGACCTGCGCTGTGGCCCAGGTGAGGAAGTCGGTGTCCACGGGAGTGTGTTCGGGCCTGCGGCGCGCCAGCTTGAGCAACGCCAGGGGCGGTACGCGGCGGAGGGCGCCGTCCAGGTGCAGACGCAGGCGGGAGCCTTCGAGGAGCGGGACGGGGGCGAGCGGGCCGATCAGGTCGCGCTGTGTGAGCCAGGTCCAGTGGGGGCCGCCGCTGTAGAAGGCGTGCGGCCCCTCGTTCGTCCGGTATGGGCCCTCGGCGGTGCGGGCGCGGCCGCCGAGGGTGTGGTGCGACTCGTACAGGGTCACCTTTGCGCCTGCCTCGGCGGCGGTGATGGCCGCGGTGAGTCCGGCGAAGCCGCCGCCGACGACGGTGATGCGGTGCATGGCTGGGGATCTCCCTCTGCTCCGGTGGCGTTCCCGTTTCCTTCTAGGACCGGTCGAGGGGCCGCAGATGTGACATCCGGTCCGCCCGCGGATCTGAGATCCGGTCCGCCCGTGGATGTGACATCCGGTCCGCGGCCGCGGCGGCGGCGGCTCGTTGGGCGTCCGTTGTCAGCGGCGGGGTGCAGCATGGGGCCATGGCGCGGAAAGCGGTGGCGAAGGCGGGGGTGGCCCCGGTGGCGAAGGCAGTGGTGAAGAGGGCGCGGCGGCCCGAGGTGCGGCTGCCGCCGCTCGTCCCGTACGCGGGCGGCGAGCTGGAGCCGGACGGGGATTACGACGGCGTGGACTTCCGCGAGCTGGACCTCGCGGGCCAGGACGGCGGGGGTGCCCGGTTCCTGGACTGCGCGCTGACCGGCTGCGGTCTTGACGAGACGCGGCTGCACCGCGCGCGCTTCATCGATGCGGTGCTGTCGGGCATACGGGGGGTGGGCACCGATCTCGCGGAGGCGACGCTGCGCGACGTCGAGGTGACGGACGCGCGGCTGGGCGGTGTGCAGCTTCACGGGGGCGTGCTGGAGCGGGTGCTCGTCCGGGGCGGGAAGATCGACTATCTGAATCTGCGGAAGGCGCGGCTGAAGGACGTCGTCTTCGAGGGGTGCGTGCTGGTCGAGCCGGACTTCGGCGGTGCGCGGCTGGAGCGGGTCGAGTTCAGGGACTGTGTGCTGAAGGGAGCGGACTTCAACGCGGTGACGATGACCGATGTCGATCTGCGGTCGGCGGCGGAGCTGGGCATCGCGCGGGGCCTCGACCGGTTGGCGGGCGCGGTCATCAGCCCGGCCCAACTGATCGATCTGGCGCCGGCGTTCGCGGCGCAGATCGGCGTGCGGGTGGAGGCGCCCGGAGAGGAATAGACGAGCCCTCGGGCCTCGCGGGTGGCTCAGATGCGGGGGAACCGGGCCTGGAGCGTCCAGATCGCGGGGTTCTCCGCCAGGTCCTCGTGCATGTCCGTCAGATCGGCGATCAGGTCGTGCAGGAAGTCGCGGGCCTCCCGGCGCAGTTCGGAGTGGGCGAACGTCAAGGGCGGCTCGTCGCCCGGCATCCAGTCGGCCTCGACGTCGACCCAGCCGAAGCGGCGCTCGAAGAGCATGCGGTCGCTCGACTCGGTGAAGTCGAGCTCGGCGTACTGCGGCCTGGCGGCTCGGCTGCCCGCCGGATCGCGGTCGAGCTGCTCGGTGATGTCGCACAGCGCCCAGGCGAAGTCGAGCACCGGCACCCATCCCCAGGCTGTGGACAGCTCCCGGTCCGTCTTCGTGTCGGCGAGATAGACGTCGCCGCAGAAGAGGTCGTGGCGCAGGGCGTGGACGTCCGCGCGGCGGTAGTCCGTCTGCGGGGGGTCGGGGAAGCGGTTGGAGAGGGCGTAGCCGATGTCGAGCACGTAGGTGATGGTGTCACGGGCGGCGCGGGCGGACGCCGCCGGAGATCCTGACCTGCATAAATGCCACCTTGCCGTGCCTGTGTCTGCCCGTCGTCGTGCTCGTGTCTGCCCGGCCCGGCCCGCGTCTGCGCCTGCCCCGCGCCGCGTCTGCCCGCCTCCGCTTCTGCGTCTGCCGTCGCCGTATCGCCGGGGACCGTCACTCGGACAAATGCCGCCTGTAGCCCCAAATTCCCATACGATCGCCAGGTGGAATGTCGTCGTCTGGCTCGCATGGCGACCGCGGTCGTGTCCGCGGCCATGGGCGTCGCCCTCGCCCTGAGCGCCTGCGGCCCGGGCGTCGACCGCACCGCGGGGGCCGCCGGCCTGCACGACCCGTACTTCCCGAAGATGGGCAACGGCGGCTACGACGTCGCCCACTACGACCTGAAGATCGACTACGACCCCGGGTCCCGCCGGCTCACGGGCGAGACGGAGATCACGGCACGCGCCACGCAGGCTCTCAGCGCGTTCAACCTGGATCTGAAAGGGCTCAGGGTGGAGTCCGTGAAGGTCGACGGCACCGACGCCCGCTTCAACCGCGCCGGCCAGGAGCTGACCGTCCGGCCGCCCGACACGCTCGCCAAAGGCGACACGTTCCGCACCGTCGTCCGCTATTCCGGCACCCCGGTGACCATCAACGACCCGGACGGTTCCCGCGAGGGCTGGCTGACCACCGACGACGGCGCACTGGCGCTGGGCGAGCCGAGCGGCTCCATGGCGTGGTTCCCCGGCAACCACCACCCCAAGGACAAGGCGACGTACGACGTGCAGGTCACCGTCCCCGAGGGCCTGCAGGCCGTGTCCAACGGCGAGTTGAGGCGCGAGCAGACGCAGAACGGCCGGACCACCTTCACCTGGCACACCCCCGAGCCGATGGCGAGCTATGTGGCGACGGTCGCCATCGGCACATTCGACATGAGCCGGTACGAGACGAAGGCGGACAACAAGGCCAAGGACGGCAAAGCAAGGGGCGGCAAGGAGCTGGCCGTCCTCACCGCCGTCGACCCGACCCAGGCCGACATGAGCGAGAAGCCTCTCGCCGAGATCCCCGACGTCCTGGAGTGGGCGGAGCGGAACTTCGGCCCCTACCCCTTCTCCTCCTCCGGAATGATCATCGAACGGCCCGGCGACGCGGACTACGCCCTGGAGACCGCGACCCGTCCCGTCTTCCCCGGCGCCCCCGACACGGACCTCCTCGTCCACGAGCTGGCCCACGAGTGGTACGGGAACTCGGTGACGCCGAAGTCCTGGCAGGACATGTGGCTGAACGAGGGCTTCGCGACCTACGCCGAGTGGCTGTGGCAGGAGGACCACGGCGGCGACAGCGCCCAGGAGACCTTCGATGCCCTCTACCGTGGTGACCCCGACGCGGACCATGCCGAGGCCATCTGGTCCTTCGCCCCTGCCGATCCGCCGAGCGCCGCACACATCTCGGACGACACGGTCTATCTGCGCGGCGCCATGGTCCTCCACAAGATCCGGCAGACGGTGGGCGACGACACCTTCCGCGACATCCTCAAGGGCTGGGCGGCCGCGCACCGCCACGGCAACGCGAACACCGCCGACTTCACGGCGTATGTGGAGAAGCAAGCCCCCGGCAAGGACTTCACCGTGATCTGGGACGACTGGCTGTACGGAAAGGGAAAACCGGACCACGCCTGAGCGGGTCGACCGCATGGACCGGGCGGCGCCGGGGCGCGGAGGGCGTTGCGCGGGGAACGCCCTCCGTCACAGCGGCTTGCGCAGCACGGCGCAGGGGCGGCCAAGTTGCAGATCCTTGCGACGGCCGATGACGTCGTATCCGAGTGCAGTCCAGAAGCGGAACCCGTTGGGATTGCTGTCGAGTACGGCGAGGCGTACGGCCGTGCGGCCTGCCTGTCGGAAGCGGTCTTCCACGAGTGCCGCGAGCCGACGTCCGTAACCTGTGCGGTGCCGGCCGGCGTCCACCATCAGCAGACCGATCCAGGGATCGGGGTCGGCCGGGTCCGGGTGGTGCGCGAGCGTGATCGCGATCCCGACGAGCCGCCCCTCGCTGCGGGCGAGCAGGACCTCGGCATCGGGATGGGCCATGTCCTCGGCCAGCGCGGCCGCCACCTGCTCGGGCCGGATGTCGTCCGGATCGGGGAAGTCGCCGCTGAGCGTGAAGAACTCCCGGTTGGACGCGTAGAGCCCGGCGAGCTCGTTGAGGAGCTCGCCGGGCTCTACAGGCAGGTCGTGGCCGGCCGGCACGAGTGGTTCGAGGATCATGCGACGCAGGCTAACCGCCGACGCCTTCCGGAACTCACCGGTGCGGGCGCCTCGAACAGGAGGCCAGGTCGGACGCGGGCGTCAGACGTTGACGCCGAAGTCCTGCGCGATGCCCACCAGACCCGAGGCATAGCCCTGGCCGACCGCGCGGAACTTCCACTCGGCGCCGTTGCGGTACAGCTCGCCGAAGACCATCGCCGTCTCGGTGGCCGCGTCCTCGCTCAGGTCGTAGCGGGCGATCTCGGTGCCGCCGGCCTGGTTGATGATGCGGATGTAGGCGTTGCGGACCTGGCCGAAGTTCTGGCTGCGGGACTCGGCGTCGTAGATGGAGACCGGGAAGACGATCTTGTCGACGTCGGCGGGCAGGCCCGCCAGGTTGACGTTGATGGCCTCGTCGTCGCCGGCGCCCTCGCCCGTGCGGTTGTCGCCGGTGTGGACGATGGTCTGGTCCGGCGTCTGCTTGTTGTTGAAGAAGACGAAGTGGGCGTCCGAGTAGACCTTGCCCTGCTGGTTCACCGCGATCGCCGACGCGTCCAGGTCGAAGTCGGTGCCGGTGGTGGTCCGGACGTCCCAGCCGAGGCCCACCGTCACGGCGGTCAGGCCCGGTGCCTCCTTGGTCAGGGAGACGTTGCCGCCCTTGGACAGGCTTACAGCCATGGGAAGTCCCTTCCTGGTTCTGTTCGTTCCTCAATGCGGGCTTCGTACTGGGGACGAAGCTACCGTCACCCGTATGAACGTCGCGGGGGGACCAGGAGGTTCCAGCTCTCTTTACTTTCTTTACCGAAGGCGCCCGGGTGGAGTAGCGGACCTCGGAAAATCGGGTGACGGCAGGCGGATGTGCGCGGGACCATGGAACTCATGTCCGGTCCCTATCCCATCCGCGGTTCGGTCCTCCTGCCCGAGGCCGAGCTGATGTGGCGTTTCTCGCGGTCGTCCGGGCCGGGCGGGCAGCATGTCAACACCAGTGACTCGCAGGTGGAGCTGCGCTTCGACCTCGCCGGGACGGAGTCCCTGCCGCCGGTGTGGAAAGAACGGGCCCTGGAACGCCTGGCCGGGCGACTCGTCGATGGGGTCGTCTCCGTCCGGGCCTCGGAGCACCGGTCGCAGTGGCGCAACCGGGAGGCCGCGGCCGTACGGCTCGCGGCGCTGCTCGCGGAGGCGACGGCTCCGCCGCCCAAGCCGCGGCGGCCCACCCGTATCCCTCGCGGCATCAACGAGCGGCGGCTCCGCCAGAAGAAGCGCCGCGGCGAGACCAAGCAGGGACGCTCCGGACGCGACTGGGCATAGCCCTCGTCCACAGAGACACGCGGGCGCGGCCGGGCTCAGCCCATGGCCACCGATGCAGACAGGCGCGCAGTCACCCCAACTGCCGGTACCGCCCCTTGAAGTACGTCAGCGGCCCCCCGTCCGCGCTCGGCACCGTCGCCGTCAGGACGCGGCCGATGACCAGCGTGTGGTCGCCCGCCGGTACGCGCTGTTCCGTGCGGCACTCCAGGTTGGCGAGCGCCCCGCGCACCAGCAGGGCGCCGGACGCCTCACCGCGTACGTACGGAATGTCCTCGAACAGCAGGCGGTCGCTGACGCGGCCCTTCATGGCGAAGCGGCCGGCGACGTGGCGCTGGCTCTCGGAGAGGATCGAGACCGCCCACAGCGGCTGCTCGGCGAGCAGGTCGTCCATGCGGGAGCCCTCGCGCAGGCTGATCAGGACCAGCGGCGGGTCCAAGGACACCGACATGAAGGCCGTCGCGGTCATGCCGACGTCGTCGCCGCGGGGCCCCTCCGGGTCGAGCGCCGGTTCGTGCGCGGTCACCAGCACCACCCCGGCGGCCAGCCGGGACATGGCAGCGCGGAACTCGTCCTCACTCACCCCCACAGCATGCCCGCCGCCGTGGGAGAGGCGCGGGACGGGCGGGGCGGAGGGCGTAGCGGGTGCCACGGGTGCCGAGGGCACAGGCGGCGCGGCGGGGATGGAAGACGTGTTCAGCACATTGCAGAACGCTAACCGCGGGCCATGACCTCCACATCGGACCAGGGTCGCAACCGGGGACTAGGACCGAAGGCCGACACCGGAGGCCGGCTGTGTCCGGTCTGGCCGACACCCGCGGCTGAACGTGTCCGGTCGCCCGGGCCGGCCGGCCCCTCGCGATTTGCGTTCACTAACACTCCACGGCCCCTCACGTCGAGGCCGACGCGCTGTCGCCATTGGTCTCCACCTCCTGTGACTTGAGTCACAGGAGCCATTATTTGTTGACCCTGTGTACCGAGTGGACAGCTCGCTGTGATTCAGTGGCGGAGGGATGCTGCAAAAAGTACGCCGATGACATTTCTGGAGTTGCTGTCGAGGTCTCGGGGAGAGCGAGCATGGAGACCGAGTCGGAGCCGTACGTCCGTCTTGCGACCCTGCGGCAGCTGCATCGGGTGATGGCCGACATGAACACGGCGCGCAGCCTTGCCGACACGCTGCAGACCGTCGCCGACGGCGTCGTGAACGGCCTCGGGTACGAGCTCGCCGCCGTCAACCTCGTGCGTCCGGACGGCGATCTCGTCGTGGCCGCCTTCGCGGGCAACGCCGCCGCCGACGCCCTCATGACCGGCCGCGTCGGCTCCCGCACCTCCTGGGAGCGCCGCCTCTCCATGGGCGAGGCCTGGGGCGACCTGCGATTCATCCCGTATACCGAGGGCTGGGTCCTCGACGAGGACGATGTGCCCCAGTGGCTCACCGACGGTCCCGAGCCCCGCTTCGACGACGAGTGGCACCCCCGCGACCGCCTCCTGGCGCCCATGTACGCGACGGGCGGCGCCGGCGGGGAGCTGCTCGGCGTGCTCTCCGTGGACCGGCCGCGCAACGGCCGCCGGCCGGGCGCCTGGGGCCGCGAGGCGCTGCAGATGTACGCGTTCCACGCCGCCATTGCAATCAGCAACGCCCGGTTGCGAGCAAACATGCAGCGCGCCCTGGTCCGCCTCGAGCGCGAGCAGCAGGCCCTGCGCGCCAGCGAGGAATCATTTCGTCAGGCCTTCGAGTACGCACCGAGCGGCATGGCCATCGCCGAGATGGGCGGTGACCAGCACGGACGCATCCTGCGGACCAACGATGCGCTGTGCCGGCTGCTCGGGCGGCCCGCCTCCGCGCTGCGCCGCTACTCGTTCTCCGATCTGGTCCACCCCGAGGACGTCGGCACCCTGCTGCGCACGTCCGCCGAGGGCGGGCGGGCCGAGCTGCGGTTCGTGCGGCGCGACGGCACGTACGTCTGGGTGTCCCTGCGCAACTCCGTCGTCGCGGACGCCGCCGACGGCCCGCGCTTCCTGCTCACCCACGTCGAGGACATCGAGGAGCGCAAGCGCCGCGAGCTGCAGCTGGCCCACCGGGCAAGCCACGACTCGCTCACCGGCCTGCCCAACAGCGCCGAGCTGCGCACCCGGCTCAGCGCCCGACTGTGCAGCCGCCCCCAGCACGTCGCCCCCAGCCCGGTGGCCGCGCTCGACGCGGCGTACGGCGGTCCCGCCCCGCGCGTCGGCGACGGCGCGTACGAGACGGGGTACGACACCGCATACGACACGGACGGGCACGGCTTCGACTTCGGGCAGGCCCTGGACCCGGCCGGCGGGGCCTTCGACGCGTACGACCACCATGTGCACGCGGTCGCGCCGGGCGACGTGGACGACGGCACGAAGGGGCTCGCCGTCCTCTTCTGCGACCTCGACGGCTTCAAGTCGATCAACGACCGGTTCGGGCACCACACGGGCGACGCGGTGCTCATCGAGGTCGCACGGCGGCTGACCAGCGGCGTCCGAGACGGGGACACGGTCGCGCGGCTCGGCGGCGACGAGTTCGTGGTGCTTGCCGCCGGGCTGGGTCTGGCCGACGCGCAGGACCTCGCGGTGCGGCTGCGGAACGCGATCATCCCGCCGATCCGCGTGGACGGCAGGGCGGTCCGGGTCGGCGCCAGCTTCGGCATCGGATGGGCACAGTGCGGCATGTCCACCGACGAAGTCCTGCGATCAG
The DNA here is from genome assembly GCF_040295225.1 of Streptomyces sp. NPDC002896. Lineage (NCBI taxonomy): Bacteria > Bacillati > Actinomycetota > Actinomycetes > Kitasatosporales > Streptomycetaceae > Streptomyces > Streptomyces sp. NPDC002896. The sequence continues at coordinate 18,607 of NZ_JBEOVA010000021.1, forward strand.
CTGACGAGCGGATGTACGACGAGAAACGGTCTCGTCCCAAACAACATCGGCGTGCCGGCTGAACCGCAGGTCAGCGCGGTGGTGAGGCGTAGGCCACCCGATTGTGCGCCCGGGAGCGGGTAGGCTCGCCGGGTCCGCTGTCTTGCACGTGGTGAGGAGTGACCAAGGGATGACGCCCGGCAACAACGGCGCGAGCACGCCCGAGGACGACGACCCGTTCGGCTACCTGTACGCCGACGGTCAGGCGTCCGGGGCCACACCGCCGACCGGTGGCGGCGGCTACGGCTACCCGGGTCCCCGCTCCTCGTACAACCAGGTCCGTGCGGTCGGCGAGCGGCAGTACGGGCAGCAGGCGGCGCAGGGGCACGGGCAGCAGACGCAGCAGGCGCCCTACGGGCAGGTCCCGCAGCAGCCGTCGTACGGCCAGCAGAACGCCCACTACGCGGCGCCCGAGACGCTGCCCGGGGGCGCGCCCACGACGCAGTACCAGCCGATGCCGGACCACGGTCGCGGCGGCCGGGGGCGCGGCCCCAACACCAAGGGTCTGCTGATAGGCGCCATCGCGGTGGTCGCCGCCGTTGTCATCGGCATCGGCGTCGCGGTGTTCACCGGCGACGACTCCGATAACAGCGGGGACAACCAGGCGGGCGGGACGCCGGCGGCGAGCAAGTCGGCAGAGCCCAGCCAGACGGCGACCGAGAACGCCGATGCGCCGGCCGAGCTGCCCTTGGCGGACGCCAAGGCGCTGAAGCTGGAGGGCGGCGCCGTCACCGCCTCCGCGGTCAAGGGCGCCGAGGCCGGCGGCGGGGTGTACGTGGAAGGGCTCAACCAGGTCGGCGCGCAGGCCACCTGGACGGTCAACGGCATCCCGAAGAACGGCGTGTACACCCTCTTCGTGGGCTACAGCGTGCCCGGCGAGGACGCCAAGATGACGCTCACCGTCAACGGCAAGGTGTTCGGAACCAAGCTCAACATGGGCAACTTCGCGAAGGCCGCCCAGGGCGACTGGGAGAAGGGCTGGACGCAGACCTTCGCGTATCCCAGCCTCACCAAGGGCACCAACACGATCACGATCTCCTGCCAGGCCGGCGACCAGTGCAACGCCCTGCTCGACCGGGTGTGGCTGAAGGCCGGGCAGGTCAAGAAGTAGCGCACCGGCGCACGCGAGCGGTTCCAGCGGGCGCGGCAAGCGGTTCGAGCGGGCGCGGGCCTCAGGCCCCGCCCGCTCGATGGCTTCAGGCCGCCGTGGCCCGTTCCGTGACCGCGACGCGCGGCAGCAGTTCCTCGTAGGCCGCGCGGTCGAACTCGCCCGCCACGGGCGCCCGTACCGTCGCCGCGGACAGCGCCGCAGCCCGGGCCAGCCGGTCCGGCCACGGCAGGTGCTCGACGACGCCCGACAGCAGACCCGCGACCGCCGAGTCCCCGGCGCCCGTCGGATTGCCCATGACCCGCGCGGGCGGGGTGGCCTGCCAGTGGCCCTCCGGGGCCACCGCGAGCAGTCCCTCGGAGCCCAGCGAGGCCACGACGGCGCGCGCCCCGCGGCGCCGCGCGTCCCGGGTGGCCTGCAACGGCTCGTGGGAGCCGGTGAGTTCGGCGAGCTCGTCGGCGTTCGGCTTGACGAAGTCCGGGCGGGCCGCGATTCCGCGGCGCAGCGGCTCCCCGCTGGTGTCCAGCAGGACGGGCACGGCGGCGGCGCGGGCGGCTCGGACGAGGTGCCCGTACGCGCCGACGGGTACCCCGGGCGGCAGGCTGCCGCACAGGGCCACGGCCGACGACGACCGCAGCAGGTCCTCGTACGCCTCCAGGAAGGTGCTCCACTCGGCGGGGGATATGACCGGCCCCGGCTCGTTGAGCTGAGTCGTGTCACCGGTCGCGGTGTCGACGACGGCGACGGTGCGGCGGGTGGCGCCTGCGACCGGTACGAGCGCGTCGCTGATGCCCGGGATGCCGGTCAGGGCCTCCTGCAGGGCGCGGCCTGTGCCGCCGCCCGCGAAGCCGGTGACCGTCACCGGATGTCCCAGCGCCGCCAGCACGCGTGCCACGTTCAGGCCCTTGCCGCCCGGCCGTTCGGTCACCTCGGTGACCCGGTGCGAGGCATGGGGGCGCAGGGACGGGACGCGGTAGGTGATGTCGAGGGCGGTGTTCAGCGTGACCGTGAGGATCACCTGGACCTCCCCCGTGAAGTGACGTGGAACAACATGCCTGAAAAGCCGTGGAACAACATGCCTGACGAACCGTGACGTGCTTGGAGAACGTGGAACCGGCCTGCCGGCTTGCAGAATGCGCTTGCCGTCTGCCGGGCCCGATCATGCCAAAGCGACGGCGGTTGGCCCAGAGTCCCGGACCAACCGCCGTGAGTTCGTTATGCGTTGCACCAGCGGAAACCTGCTGAACAGGTCGCCGTGCGAAGGCCTCACGGCACGGGGCACCGTGAGCCACGGGGGCACCGTGAGCCACGGGGGCACGGTGTCAGCCCAGCCGGGGTTCCACCACCCAGGAGCCCTTGCGCATCACGCCCTTGAGCTCGAAGTCCGCGTCCAGCACCACCAGGTCCGCGTCCTTGCCCGGCTCCAGCGAGCCGACCCGGTCGTAGGCGCCGAGCAGTTTCGCCGGGACCGCGGAGACGGCCTGCACGATGTCCTCGACCGGCAGCCGGTCGACGGTCGCCGCGCGCTTGAACGCCCGGTCCAGGGTCAGGGTCGAGCCCGCGATCGAGCCGCCCTCGACGAGCCGCGCGACACCGTCACGCACCTCGACCTCCAGCGGCCCCAGCAGGTACGTCCCGTCGCCGAACCCGGCCGCGTCCATCGCGTCCGTGATGAAGGCGACCCGTGAGGCGCCCGCTCGGTGGAAGGCCAGCTCCAGCGCGGCCCGGTGCAGATGCGTGCCGTCGTTGATCAGCTCGACCGTGATGCGCTCGTCCTCGAGGAGCGCGGCGATCGGGCCGGGTGCGCGATGGCCGAGGGCGGGCATCGCGTTGAACAGGTGCGTGGCGACGGTGGCACCGGCGTCGATGGCCTCGACCGTCTTCTCGTACGTCGCGTCCGTGTGCCCGACGGCCGCGATCACGCCGTGGTCTGCCAGCAGCCGTACGGAGTCGATGCCGCCCGGCAGTTCGGGTGCGAGCGTGACCATCCGGGCCTGCCCGCGGGCGGCGTCGATCAGCTTGCGGACCTCGGCCGGTTCCGGGTCGCGCAGCAGCGCCTCGGAGTGCGCGCCCTTGCGGCACGGCGAGATGAACGGGCCCTCGAAGTGGATGCCGGCGATCTCGCCCTGCTCGGCCAGCTCCGACAGCAGCCCGGCGCGCTGGGTCAAGAAGTCGGTCTCGCCGGTGACGGTGGAGGCGACGAGCGTGGTCGTGCCGTGCTCACGGTGCGTTCGGACGCCCCGGAGGATCTCCTCGACCGTGCCATTGGTGAAGGAGGCGCCGCCTCCGCCGTGGTTGTGGATGTCGACGAAGCCCGGGACCAGCCAGTGGCCTGTCAGATCGAGGGCCGGGGCGTCCTCGGGCGCCCCTGCTCCGATGCGCGTGCCGTCGACGACCACGCGGCCGCCGTCCACGATCCCCGTGGGCAGCACCACCCGGGCCCCGGCGAGGACTTTGTAAGGGGCTGATCGCGCAGTTCCCCGCGCCCCTGACGGGGCGCCGTCGTCCACTCGATTCAGCGCATCGCGCTCAGTGGCCATCAGGTCGTTACCTCCGAAGGGGGCGTAGATGTCGGTGAGTGGTCGGTTCCGGTGGTGTCGAGCAGATCCCGGGCGAGCAGGCCGGCGCCCAGGCAGCCGGCGCTGTCTCCGAGGGCGGCCGGGATGATGGAGGGCAGCTTCTGGAACGTGACGCGCTGCTCGACGGCGGCCCGCAGGGGCGTGAACAACGTTTCCCCGGCTTCGGCGAGACCGCCACCGATGATCAGGGTGCGCGGGTCCACCAGGGTGAGCGCGGTGACGAGTCCGTCGGCGAGCGCGTCGACGGCGTTCTGCCAGACGGCCGCGGCCCTCGGGTCCCCGGATTCCAGGGCCCTCGCGCAGTCCGCGGCGTCCGCGTCAGGGTCACCGCAGGCCCCCGCCCACGCCTGCCCGACGGCGGACGCCGAGGCCAGCCGCTCCAGACAGCCGCGCTGCCCGCAGGGGCACGGGATGCCGCCGGGGCGTACGACGATGTGGCCGATCTCGCCCGCGAAGCCGTGGGCTCCCGCTTCGACGACGCCGTTGATCCCGATCGCGCCGGCGATACCCGTGCCCAGCGCAACGAAGAAGAACCGGTCGGCGCCCTTGCCCGCACCGATCCGTCCCTCGGCGAGTCCGCCCGTGCGTACGTCGTGGCCGAGGGCGACGGGCACCCCGCCGAGCCGGCTGCTGAGCAGGTCGCGCAGGGGCACGTCGCGCCACCCGAGGTTCGCGGCGTACACCGCGACGCCCTGCTCGGCGTCGACGATGCCGGGGACGGCGACGCCCGCGGCCGCGGCGGGCTCACCGAAGTGCTCCTCGCCGTGGGCGCTCAGCTCGGCGGCGAAGCCGAGGATGGTCTCGACGACGGCGTCGGCGCCGCGCTCGCGGCCGGTCGCCCGGCGCGCCCGGTGCAGGACCGCGCCGTCCGCCCCTATGAGGGCGGCTTTCATCCCGGTGCCGCCCACATCGAGGGCGATGACATGTCTCACGGGGAACAGTCTCGCGCGTAGACCCATGAGAGGTCTAGTCCAGTTGCGTGGGTCTAGTCCAGCTGACGGGTTGTCGTATGCCCGTGGCGATCTTGTGCGGCCGGCGTGCGGGTCCCGCGCGGAGGGGTTCCTGCCGGGCTCCCCGCTTCCGGATGGTCACCTCATTGGTGTAGACCTTACCCTCGGCTCTGCCGGACACTCGCTCATGAAAAGCTTCACAGGTGTCACAGGACACGACTGGAACAACATGGAACACAAGGGTGGGAAACGACTGTGCAGCGACGCTCGAGGGGTCTGACCGCGGCGGTGGCCGCATTGGGCATGACGGCGTCGCTCGCGGCCTGCGGTGCGTCCGGCGGCAGCAGTGACGTTACGCTCACGCTCGTGGCCGCCGACTACGGCGACTCGGCGGCGAACAGCTCCCAGAAGTACTGGGACAAGCTCGTCAAGGCTTTCGAGGCCAAGAACCCCGACATCAAGGTCAAGGTCAGCGTCTACTCCTGGAACGACGTCGACCGCAAGGTCAAGGACATGGTCGCCAAGGGCAAGGCGCCCGACATGGCGCAGATCGGCGCCTACGCCGACTACGCCGCGGACGGCAAGCTCTACAGCGCCGACGAGCTGCTCTCCATACCCGTCCAAGCCGACTTCCTGCTGCAGCTCAGCGAGGCCGGCGAGGTGGACCGCATCCAGTACGGCCTGCCCTTCGCCGCCTCAACCCGGCTGCTCTTCTACAACAAGACCCTCTTCAAGGACGCGGGCCTCACCCCGCCGAAGACCTGGGCCGAACTGCAGGCCGACGCCCGCGTGCTCAAGTCCCGCGGCGTGAAGATCCCCTACGCCCTGCCCCTCGGCCCCGAGGAGGCCCAGGCCGAGACGATGATGTGGCTGCTGAGCGGCGGCGCGGGCTACTCCGACAACGTCGGCACGTACGACATCGACTCGACCGAGAACATCAGGACCTTCGACTGGCTGCGGAACGACCTCGTCGGCGAGGGCCTCACCGGCTCCACCCCGCCCGGCGAGCTCAACCGCGCACAGGCCTTCGCGGCCTTCACGCGGGGCGACGTCGGCATGCTCAACGGCCACCCCACGCTGATGCAGATGGCCGCCAAGAAGGGCGTGAAGTTCGGCATGGTGCCGATGCCGGGCATCAACGGCCAGGCCAAGGCCACCATGGGCGTCGCCGACTGGATGATGGCCTTCAAGCAGAAGGGCCACCGCGAGCAGATCGGCAAGTTTCTCGACTACGTCTACTCCGAGAAGAACGTGCTCGCCTTCTCTCACGAGTACGACCTGCTGCCGGTCACCACGTCCGCGTCCGATGCGATGTCCGAGGACAAGGACGACAAGCAACTCGCCGGGTTCCTGGAGGAGCTGCCGACCTCGGAGCTCTATCCCGTCGGCAAGACCTCCTGGGCCGAGGTCAGCGCCGACATCAAGCAGCAGATAGGCAAGGCCGTCACCAAGAACGGCAACCCGGCGTCGATCCTGGGCCAGCTCCAGCGGGAGGCGGCAGCGGTGGAGAACGCGGGCTAGCACTGTCGGTGGCGGGCGGTACGGTGCCAGACGTGGAGAGCGAGCACAGGGACGACGGCGCGCGGGACGAGCTGACCGCCCGGCAGCGCGCCGTGCTGGCGCTGGAGCGCCGCTCCTGGCCCGCCCCCGGCGCGAAGGAGCGCGCGATAAGGGAGCAGCTCGGCATGGTCCCGGTCCGCTACTACCAGCTGCTCAACGCCCTCCTCGACGACCCCCGCGCCCTCGCCCACGACCCGGTCACGGTGAACCGCCTGCGCCGCATACGCGAATCCCGCCGTACCGAACGGTGACGCCAGGGATGTCCGGGGCCCTTGGTGGATAGGGTCGAAGTATGGGCAGCCACAGCCAGCAGGACTCCTTGCCGACTCCCCGGAACGACGCCGGCCGCCGAGGTCTCGAGGCGATCATCGCGCACCCCGAGCAGGCCGTGATCGGGCTCGACTTCGACGGGACGCTTGCCCCGATCGTGCCCGACCCCGAGCAGGCGCGCGCCCACCCGGACGCCGTCCCGGCCATGTCGGCCCTCGCGCCGAAGGTGCGCTCCGTGGCGGTGATCACCGGACGCCCGGCCGATCTCGCCGTGCGCTACGGCGGGTTCGCCGACGCGCCGGGCCTGGAACACCTCGTCGTACTGGGGCACTACGGCGCCGAGCGCTGGGACGCCGTCACCCGCGCCGTGCAGGCGCCCCCTCCGCCGCCGGGCGTGGCGGCCGTCCGTACCGAACTGCCCGGTCTCCTGGAGGCCCTCGGTGTCTCGCGCGGCACGTGGATCGAGGACAAGGGCCGCGCGATCGCCGTCCACACCCGGCGTGCCGAGGACCCCGAGGCCACGCTCGAGATGCTGCGGGCCCCCCTAGCCGAGCTCGCCGGCAGGCATGGGCTGATCGTCGAGCCGGGGCGCCTCGTGCTCGAGCTGCGGCCGCCGGGCATGGACAAGGGGATGGCGCTCACCGAGTACGTGCGGGAGGTGGGGGCCGGGGCCGTGCTGTACTGCGGGGACGATCTTGGGGATCTTCCCGCGTTCGGGGCCGTGGAGAAGCTTCGGGGGGAGGGGGTGCCGGGGTTGCTGGTGTGCAGCGGCAGCTCCGAGGTTCCCGAGCTGGCCGGGCGGGCCGATGTGGTCGTGGACGGGCCGGCTGGGGTGGCGCGGTTCTTGGCCGCGTTGGCTGGCCGCCTGGGGTGACGCACCGCTGTGGGCAGTCGTTCCTCCCCCAGTGCCTTGAGGGCCTGGGAGGTACCCCCAGGCGGAACGGGTGGGCACAGCGGAACCCGCGACGGCGGGCAACCTGTTCAACCCCCGGGTAACCCCGACGTGGGGTGCGCCGCCACCGGAGTACAGCAGCCTTACGCGTCCAGCGCGTGCAGCTGGTCCAGGAACCACTGGGTCGGCGGCAGGGCCGTGGCGGCCGCCGCCAGCCGCTTCGCGCGTTCGACGCGTTCGCCGTCGGGGAGGCTGAGCGCCTCGTGCAGCGCCTGGGCCGTGCCCGACACGTCGTACGGGTTCACGGTGATCGCGTCCTCGCCCATCTCCTCGTACGCCCCCGCCTCCCGTGACAGGACCAGCGCGCACCCCTCGTCGGAGACGACCGGGACCTCCTTGGCGACCAGGTTCATGCCGTCCCGGATGGGGTTGACCAGCGCGACGTCGGCGATCCGGTAGGCGGCGAGCGAGCGGGCGAAGTCGTCCTTGAGGTGCAGCTGGACGGGGGTCCAGCCAGACGTGCCGTACTGCTCGTTGATCTCCTCGGCGAGCCGGCGCACCTCGGCCATGTAGTCCCGGTAGACCGCGAGATCCTGCCGTGAGGGATAGGCCATGGCGATGTGCACGACCTGCTCGCGCCACTCGGGGTGGGTCTCGAGGAGCTGCCGGAAGGCGAGAAGGCCCCGCACGATGTTCTTCGACAGCTCGGTGCGGTCGACCCGGACGATGCTCTTGCGGCCCGGACCGATCTGCGCACGGAGGACTGCGATGCGCTCCTCGACGTCCTCGCGGCGCGACCGCTCCCGCAGGAAGTCCGCGTCCGCGCCGAGCCCGTGCACCCCGATCCGGGTGTCGGCCAGGGCTTCCGGACCAAGCAGTTCCATGCAGCAGGTGGTGAACGCGTTCGCCCAGCGCCAGGTCAGGAACGCCGCGCGGTCAGCGCCGAGGATGCCCCGCAGCACCTCCCGCGCGATGTCGTCGGGCAGCATCCGGAAGTAGTCGACGGGCGCCCACGGCGTGTGCGAGAAGTGCCCGATCCTGAGGTCGGGGCGGAGCTCGCGGAGCATGCCCGGCACCAGCACCAGGTGGTAGTCCTGCACCAGCACTGCCGCGCCCTCGGCCGCCTCGTCCGCCAGCGCCTCGGCGAAGGCCCGGTTGTACGCCTCGTACGAGGCCCACTGCGCCCGGAACTCCGCGCCGAAGGCGGGCTCCAGCGGCGTCTCGTACAGCATGTGGTGCACGAACCACAGCACCGAGTTCGCGATGCCGTTGTACGCGTCGTCGTACACGTCCGGCTCGATCCCCAGCATGCGGACGTGCTGCCCGCCCGTGTCGGCCGGGTCCAGCGTGCCGCCCGTGCGGCTTACGGCCTCGCGGTCGCCGTCGCTCAGAGCGGCGCACACCCATACCGCGCCCGCGTCCGGGCCGATCGCCGACAGACCCGAGACGAGACCGCCCCCGCCGCGGCGGGCGGTGAGCGAGCCGTCCTCCTCCAGCGTGTAGGAGACCGGGCCGCGGTTGGACGCGACGAGGATCTGAGCACCCTGAGTGGAAGCCATACGCCCAAACTTAGCCCGGCCGGGAAACGCTCAAACGTATGGGCGACTCGGCTGGTCCCATGGCCGTATACGGTCCCCGTGACGGGTTACACCGCGGTCACACGCTGCGACCGCCCCGCCGGGGCCGGCAGCAGCGCACCGAGGCCCCGCGATCAAGGCGTCGAGTCCGTCCGGCCGGCGGTGAGACCGCCGCACCACCCAGATGTTCATGCCGCGGTTACGCCGCGCGCCGCTCCGCGTACTCCGCGATCTCCGCCATCGGAGGCCGCTCCTCCGTGTCCACCGAGTACGTCCGCGGTTCGAATCCCTCGTCGCCGCGCTCGAACTGGGTGAGGACGGGCCGTACGAGATGACCGCGGGCCAGGCGCAGCTGGGCCGTGCGGTAGATCGCGGCCGCCATCCGCCCCAGCGCCTGTCCGTCCTGGTGCCGGTGCTTGCGCACGCCGACGTCGACCTGGGCGAGCGCGTCCAGACCCACGAGGTGCAGGGCGTCGACGAGCATGCCCAGCTCGACGCCGTAGCCGACGGGGAACGGCAGCTGTTCGAGCAGCGACCTGCGCGCGGCGTACTCACCGCCGAGCGGCTGGACGAACCCGGCGAGCTGCGGCCAGTGCATGTTCAGCAGCGGGCGGGCCATCAGCTCGGTGACCCGGCCGCCCTGGGCGCCTCCGGCGCGACCCCCCTCGCCCGCGGCGGTGCCGGACGAGAGCTCGGCGCCGAGCGGGCGGTCGTACATCGCCTTGACCAGGTCGACGCCGGGCTCGGTGAGCAGCGGGCCGACTATGCCGGAGACGAAGTCCGCGGAGAACTCCTTCAGGTCCGCGTCGACGAAGGCGACGATGTCGCCGCTGGTCACGAGCAGCGAACGCCACAGGACCTCGCCCTTGCCGGGGAGTGCCGGTATGCGCGGCAGGATCTCGTCGCGGTGGACGACGCGGGCGCCGGCCGCCGCCGCGACCTCGGCCGTACGGTCCGTCGAACCGGAATCGACCACGACGAGCTCGTCGACGAGTGGAACGGCCCGGGTCATCAGCTCCCGGCGGATCACCGCGACGATGTCGCCGACCGTCTTCTCCTCGTTGAGCGCGGGCAGCACGACGCTCACCGTCTGTCCGGTGGCGCGCTTCGCCGCGATCAGCTGACGGAGCGGACGGTCGGTCACCGACCAGGAGCGCGTGCTCAGCCAGCGCTCGACTTCATCCAGCACGTTCTGGTGCCCCCTCACTGGGACCACTGCCTGTGATCCATCTCGCGGTTCGGACGACTACCTCAACTGTCCTGGCCTTCGGTTACAGTCTTGAACAACGCGGATGACCATCGCATGTCGGGGGTCATGGCGCGAACAAACGCTCCGGGACCCGCACGGCCCGGCGCCATACCGCTCATCCAGAGGGGCAGAGGGACACGGCCCGTTGAAGCCCCGGCAACCCTCCAGCCGGTTCTCGTACCGATCGATGTTGATCATTTCCGCGAGGCCCCGGCTAGGGAAGGTGCCAAATCCGTCTCACGGCGAGATGCGTCGTGAGGAAGATGAGGAGAAAGGGCCTCGCCTCCATGGCTGCGCAGACTGTTGCCACCACCGACACGGACACCGCCGGAACCGACACCGCGAAGGCCGTCGACCTCGGCCCCGCCTCCGCGCTCTCCTGTCGCGAGTGCGGCGAGCGGTTCCCGCTCGGTCCGATCTTCGCCTGCGAAATCTGTTTCGGTCCGCTCGAAGTCGCATACGACCTGCCGACCGGTGACCCCGAGGGCCTGCGCAAGCAGATCGAGGCCGGCCCCGACAACATCTGGCGGTACGCACCGCTGCTGCCCGTCCCGGCGGACGTGGCCAGCAAGCCGAACCTGAACCCCGGCTGGACCAAGCTCGTCAAGGCCGACAACCTCGCCCGCGAACTCGGCGTCACCGGCGGTCTGTTCATCAAGGACGACTCCGGCAACCCGACGCACTCCTTCAAGGACCGCGTCGTCGCCCAGGCCCTCGAGGCCGCCCGCGCCTTCGGCTTCACCACGCTCTCCTGCTCCTCGACGGGCAACCTGGCCGGTGCCGTCGGCGCCGCCGCCGCCCGCGCCGGCTTCCGCTCCTGCGTGTTCATCCCGCACGACCTCGAGCAGGGCAAGGTCGTCATGGCCGCGGTCTACGGCGGCGATCTCGTCGGCATCGAGGGCAACTACGACGACGTCAACCGCTTCTGCTCCGAGCTCATCGGCGACCCGCTGGGCGAGGGCTGGGGCTTCGTCAACGTCAACCTCCGGCCGTACTACGGCGAGGGCTCCAAGACCCTCGCGTACGAGATCTGCGAGCAGCTCGGCTGGCAGATCCCGGACCAGCTGGTGATCCCGATCGCCTCCGGCTCCCAGCTCACGAAGATCGACAAGGGTCTGCAGGAGCTGATCAAGCTCGGTCTGGTCGAGGACAAGCCGTACAAGATCTTCGGTGCCCAGGCGGAGGGCTGCTCCCCGGTGTCGGCGGCCTTCAAGGCCGGGCACGACGTGGTGCGGCCGCAGAAGCCGAACACCATCGCCAAGTCCCTCGCCATCGGCAACCCGGCCGACGGCCCCTACGTCCTGGACATCGCCCGCCGCACGGGTGGCGCCGTCGAGGACGTCGACGACGAGCAGATCGTCGACGCGATCAAGCTGCTGGCCCGCACGGAGGGCATCTTCGCGGAGACGGCGGGCGGCGTGACCGTCGGCGTCACCCGCAAGCTGATCGAGAACGGCGTCCTGGACCCGTCGCTGACCACGGTCGTCCTCAACACGGGCGACGGCCTCAAGACGCTGGACGCGGTGGCCCCGACCAGCGGCCCCTCGGCCGTGATCAGGCCCTCTCTCGACGCGTTCCGCGACGCAGGCCTGGCCGGCTGACGCCAGTTCGACACGCCCGCCCCGTCCGCCCCCGACCCGCTTCCACCCCGCGCCCTCCACCGAAGGTGAACCGCATGAGCGTCAACGTCCGCATCCCCACGATCCTCCGTACCTACACGGGCGGTCAGGCCGAGGTCCCGGCGGAGGGCGCGACCCTCGCCGAGGTCATCGAGTCCCTGGAGAAGAACCACCCGGGCATCGCCGCGCGCGTCCTCGACGACCAGGGCAAGCTGCGCCGCTTCGTCAACGTGTACGTGAACGACGACGACGTCCGCTTCGAGAACGGCCTGGAGACCGCGACGCCGGACGGCGCGGGCGTCTCGATCATTCCGGCCGTCGCCGGAGGCTGACCATCGAGCACAGTGTCGGAGGCTGACCGTCGAGCACATGCCGGCGGCTGACGTCGGGCACAGTGCCGGCGGCTGCTGATGCGTACCGCACGCTGCGTCACAAGAATTGCCCCCTCCGCGAGAGAAGCGGAGGGGGCAATTCTGCATGGTTGAGCGCGGTACAGTTGGGGAACTCGGTTCGCCGTTCTTGTCCGGCGCATATGACTTCGCGTCCGGTGGCCGACGAGAAGTAGCCAAAGTGCACCATTCTTTTGCGCCATACATTCCTTTTGCCGGGCCCGACTTGCCCTGAGTCCTGACGGAATCTCCATATATCTCCGATCGGGCGCGCCCGGATTTCTCGTCCGATTGACCTGTTGCAGACGGCAGTTGGGCAGATACATTCAGCCGCGGTCGACGCGTTCCGGCGCACACCCCCAACCGTTGGGGGGTGAGGTCTGACCCGGGTCCGCGAAGTGCGGTCCTGTGCAAGGGCCAGTAATAGGGGAGTTAGGCATGGCTCAGGGCACCGTCAAGTGGTTCAACGCGGAGAAGGGGTACGGCTTCATCGCGGTCGACGGTGGTGCGGATGTATTCGTCCACTACAGCGCGATTCAGATGGACGGCTACCGCACCCTGGAAGAGGGCCAGCGGGTCGAATTCGAGATCTCGCAGGGTCAGAAGGGACCGCAGGCGGACATGGTCCGCATGGCCGGCTAAAGCGCCGACTGACTGCAACGACGTTTACGGAGGGCCCGTATCCCGGTGGGGGTACGGGCCCTTCGGTGTGCCCGACTGCTCGCGCGCGGACGGGAGTCTCTCCGGGCCTTGGCCCTCGGGGGCGCGCGCCCTGTCCCGGAGGGGGCGCGCACCCCTACAGGCGCTTGCACTCGAGGGGGGCGAGTGCTAATCATTGGCGTTAGCACTCTGACAGTGAGAGTGACAACGAAGGACCGGGTCGGTGAGGCCCGCAGGCCGTGTGGGGCAAGGAACCACGAGGCAGGCAGGCCGTCCGTCGCGGGCGCCAGCGCGGTCCGGAGAAATCCACCCCAGTCCGGGAGGACCACTTCACATGGCCAAGATCATCGCGTTCGACGAGGAGGCACGGCGCGGTCTCGAGCGCGGGATGAACCAGCTCGCCGACGCCGTCAAGGTCACCCTTGGCCCCAAGGGTCGCAACGTCGTCCTCGAGAAGAAGTGGGGCGCCCCCACGATCACCAACGATGGTGTGTCCATCGCCAAGGAGATCGAGCTCGAGGACCCGTACGAGAAGATCGGCGCCGAGCTGGTCAAGGAGGTCGCGAAGAAGACGGACGACGTCGCCGGTGACGGCACGACGACCGCGACCGTCCTCGCCCAGGCGCTGGTCCGCGAGGGCCTGCGCAACGTCGCCGCCGGTGCCAACCCGATGGCCCTGAAGCGCGGTATCGAGAAGGCCGTCGAGGCCGTCTCCGCCGCCCTGCTCGAGCAGGCCAAGGATGTGGAGACCAAGGAGCAGATCGCCTCCACCGCCTCCATCTCCGCCGCCGACACCCAGATCGGCGAGCTCATCGCCGAGGCCATGGACAAGGTCGGCAAGGAAGGCGTCATCACCGTCGAGGAGTCCCAGACCTTCGGTCTGGAGCTCGAGCTCACCGAGGGTATGCGCTTCGACAAGGGCTACATCTCGGCGTACTTCGCCACCGACATGGAGCGTATGGAGGCCGTCCTCGACGACCCGTACATCCTGATCGCCAACTCGAAGATCTCCTCGGTCAAGGACCTGCTGCCGCTCCTCGAGAAGGTCATGCAGGGCGGCAAGCCGCTGCTGATCATCGCCGAGGACGTCGAGGGCGAGGCCCTGTCGACCCTGGTCGTCAACAAGATCCGCGGCACCTTCAAGTCCGTCGCCGTCAAGGCCCCGGGCTTCGGTGACCGCCGCAAGGCCATGCTCGGCGACATCGCCATCCTCACGGGCGGCGAGGTCATCTCCGAGGAGGTCGGCCTCAAGCTGGAGAACGCGACCCTGGACCTCCTGGGCCGCGCCCGCAAGGTCGTCATCACCAAGGACGAGACCACCATCGTCGACGGCGCCGGCTCCGCCGACCAGGTCGCCGGTCGCGTCAACCAGATCCGCGCCGAGATCGAGAACTCCGACTCGGACTACGACCGCGAGAAGCTCCAGGAGCGCCTGGCGAAGCTGGCCGGCGGCGTGGCCGTCATCAAGGCCGGTGCCGCCACCGAGGTCGAGCTCAAGGAGCGCAAGCACCGCATCGAGGACGCCGTCCGCAACGCGAAGGCGGCCGTCGAGGAGGGCATCGTCGCCGGTGGTGGCGTGGCTCTCATCCAGGCATCCGCTGTCTTCGAGAAGCTCGAGCTCGACGGTGACGAGGCCACCGGCGCCAACGCCGTGAAGCTGGCCCTGGAGGCCCCGCTCAAGCAGATCGCCGTCAACGGTGGTCTCGAGGGCGGCGTCGTCGTGGAGAAGGTCCGCAACCTGACGGTCGGTCACGGCCTGAACGCTGCGACCGGCGAGTACGTCGACATGATCGCCGAGGGCATCATCGACCCGGCCAAGGTGACCCGCTCTGCCCTGCAGAACGCGGCCTCCATCGCCGCGCTGTTCCTCACCACCGAGGCCGTCATCGCCGACAAGCCGGAGAAGGCCGCGGCCCCGGCCGGCGGCGGCATGCCCGGCGGTGACATGGACTTCTGATCGACCTGAAGGTTGATCAACCGTCCTGCAACGTTCCGAGGGCGGCACCCCTTCTCCCAGGGGGTGCCGCCCTCGGGCGTGTCCGGGATCACACCGGGGCGCGGGGGATTCGGCGGAATGCGGTGGCGGGCCGGTCCGTTGACCCGTACGAGAGTCGATGCACGTGCACATATCTGCTCGGGTGTTCGACACCTTGTCCGCCAGTCATTCCCCGATTCCTAGGAGCCCCCCACGTGACCGTCACGGCCTCCACCGCCTCCCGCGCGGCCCAGATCCTCTCCCGGCCCGTCCAGCTGAACGGCCTGACCGTCCCGAACCGGATCGCGATGGCGCCCATGACCCGGCAGTTCTCGCCGGGCGGCGTCCCCGGCGAGGACGTGGTGGGGTACTACGCGCGCCGGGCGGCCGCGGGCGTCGGGCTGATCGTCACCGAGGGCACGTACGTCGGCCACGAGTCGGCCGGGCAGAGCGACCGTATCCCGCGCTTCCACGGCGAGGAGCAGCTGGCGGGCTGGGCGAAGGTCGCCGAGGCCGTCCACGCGGCGGGCGGGACGATCGTGCCGCAGCTGTGGCACATCGGCATGGTGCGGTCCGCGGGCGAGCCGCCGTTCGCGGACGCCCCGGCGGTCGGCCCGTCCGGCGTCCGCCTCGACGGCACCGAGGGCACCGGCAAGGCCATGACCCAGGCCGACCTGGACGACGTCATCGAGGCGTTCGCGGAGGCCGCTGCCGCCGCCGAGCGGATCGGCTTCGACGGCGTCGAACTGCACGGCGCCCACGGCTACCTCATCGACCAGTTCCTGTGGTCCGGCACCAACCGCCGCACGGACGCGTACGGCGGCGACCTGGTGGCCCGTACGAAGTTCGGCGCCGAGATCGTGGCCGCGGTCCGCAAGGCGGTCTCGCCGGACTTCCCCGTGATCTTCCGCTACTCGCAGTGGAAGTCGGAGAACTACGACGCCCGGCTCGCCGAGGACCCGGCCGAGCTCGAGGCGCTCCTCACCCCGCTCGCGGAGGCCGGAGTGGACGTCTTCCACGCCTCCACCCGCCGCTACTGGCTGCCCGAGTTCGATGGCTCCGACCTGAACCTGGCCGGCTGGACGAAGAAGCTGACCGGCAAGCCGGTCATCACGGTCGGCTCGGTCGGCCTGGACGGCGAGTTCCACCGCACCTTCCGGGGCGAGGGCGCGCCGGTCAAGGGCATCGACAACCTGCTGGACCGGCTGGAGCGCGACGAGTTCGACCTGGTCGCCGTCGGGCGTGCGTTGCTGCAGGACCCTCAGTGGGCGGCGAAGGTGCTCGGCGACCGGTTCGACGAGCTGTCGGCGTACGACGCGGCGGCGCTGCGCACGCTCAGCTGAGCCGGCGAGGCCGCACGGCCTTGCGGGAGGGCGGAGCCCCTGCTGCCAGAGGGCTCCGTCCCTTCGGCCTGGGAGAGGCCGAGTTCCATGCGTCGGTCGTAGACGGCCTTGGCGAAGGCCATCGCGAGCCGGATCTCCGCGCGCTCGGCCTCGACCTCCGGGGACTCGGCGTACCCCTCGGTGAGTTTCTTCGCCTTACGAGCCGTCACCGCGCGGGGGCCACCTCAGCAGCTGTGCCCCTGGGCCGGAGGTTGCGGTCGTCGTCAAGTCTTGGCTGCGTTGATCGCGGTGCGTAGGTGGCCTTCTGCGTTGGTCAGGAGGCGGGTCGCCGTGGGGGCGTCGACGTCGGCGAGGAGGATCAGGATGGCCGTTTTGACCTCGCCGTCGGCTGCGCTCAGGGCCGCCTCGATCTGGTCGTCGGATGCGCCCGTGGCGAGGGCGACGATGTGGCGGGAGCGGGCGCGGAGCTTCTCGTTGGAGGCCCGTACGTCGACCATCAGGTTTCCGTACGTCTTGCCCAGGCGGATCATGGTGATCGTCGAGAGCATGTTCAGGACGAGCTTCTGGGCCGTGCCCGCCTTCAGGCGCGTCGAGCCGGTGAGGAGTTCGGGGCCGACGACGATCTCGATGCCGTGGTACGCCGCGGCCGCGAGTGCGCTGTCCGCGTTGCAGGACAGGCCGATCGTCAGCGCGCCACGCGCGCGTGCGTACTCGACGGCGCCGATCGCGTAGGGGGTGCGGCCGGAGGCCGAGATGCCGACCACCACGTCGTCCGCGGTCAGGCCGAGCCCGTCCAGGTCGGCGGCGGCCAGCTCCCTGGAGTCCTCGGCGCCCTCGATCGATGTGACCACGGCGCTCGGGCCGCCCGCGATGAGGCCGACGACCTGGGCCGGGTCGGTGTTGAAGGTGGGCGGGCACTCGGAGGCGTCGAGGATGCCCAGGCGGCCCGCCGTGCCGGCGCCCGCGTAGACGAGTCGGCCGCCGCGGGACATACGGGCGGCGATGTCGTCGATCGCTGCGGCGATCCGGGGCAGCTGCGCGGCGACGGCCGACGGGACGGTGGCGTCCTCGCCGTTCATGATCTTCGCGATCTCCAGCGTGGGCAGCCGGTCGATCTCGGAGAGTTCAGGGCGGAACGCCTCCGTGGTGAGAGCCGCCAGCTCGGCGCGGAGATCGCGGTACGCGGCGGGTCCGCGGTGGGCGGTGGACGCGGCTCCGGATGAGGTCTCGTCGGCGGCTGTGTCGTCGTCGGTTCGGGAGGTCATGGGGGGCGGCTCTTTTCGGTGCCTGGTGTTCGGTGGTTTTGGGGTGGGGGCCCGACCAGGGTGCGAGGTGGGGGGTCAGCGGCCCGTGCTGCGTGGGGAGTGGCGGTGCGCCAGGGCCTCGTACGAAGCGGACAGGGCCGGGGCCGCGGACTCGTACGTCCGCTGGGCCACGCCCACGAACAGGCAGTCCACGACGAGCAGCTGGCTGGTGCGCGACGACATCGCAGCGGGGCGCAGCTCGCTCTCGCGCGCCGTGGACGTAGTCAGGATGTGGTCGGCGTACTGCGAGACGGGCCCGTCGGGGCGGCCCGTGACCGCGATCGTCGTCGCGCCGTGCTCGAAGGCCACGCGCAGTGGCTCGATGACGTCGCCCGTCGAGCCGGAGTGGGTGATCGCGATCGCCACGTCCTTGGTGCGCAGCTGGACGGCGTTGGTTATGGCCAGGTGCGGGTCGCCGTGTGCGTGCGCGATGAGGCCGATGCGCAGCAGCTTCTGCGCCAGGTCCTGGCCTACCAGAGACGACGCGCCGATGCCGTAGATGTCGATGCGGCGGGCGGCGGCGAGCGCCGTCACGGCCGCGCCGAGCTGGGCCGTGTCGAGCCCGGCGGCGGTGTCGGCGAGGGTCTGCTGCTCGTCGTACGCCAGCTTCGCCACCACGTCCGCGATCGGGTCGTCGACCGCGATGTCCGCCGTGACGGACGGGGCGCGGCCCGACTGCTGCTGCGCGGCGAGGCCCGCCAGGGCCAGGCGCAGATCGCGGTAGCCGGGGTAGCCGAGGAGGCGGGCGGTGCGGACCACCGTCGCCTCGCTGGTGCCCGTGAGCTCGGCGAGTCCGGTGACCGTGAGGGCCGCGCAGCCGGCCGGATCGCCGGCGACGGCTTCGGCGACCCGCTGCATCGAGCGCGTCATCGACGGCGCGAGCGTGCGCACCTTGGCCGCGAGGGCGGCGGGGGCCGGCGAGGCGCTGCCACCCCCTGCGAAAATTTCCTTCACGTTACTGGTCACCATTGAAAGATATTTTCGCTCCAGACGGGCGGTCAAGAGTGCGTCGGTACGGTTTCCACCGGTCTCTACCTCTGGGGCCACGTGGCAGCTTGGTGGTACGCGCGACGGTTGCGCACAATGGCCTCATGGACTCCTCGGACGCACCGCAACCTGTCAGCCCGCTGGAGCAGGCACTGCACGCGGCGCGTGCGCTGGTGCTGGCGGATCTTGTCGCGCGTGAGGTGGCCGAGGCCGATGTCGTCTCCCTGGTGGAGGAGTCGGTGGCCCAGCGTCGCTGGTGGGTCGAGCAGTGGCCGGAAGGCGTGGACTACGTGGCCGGGTTGATCGCCCAGGACGTGCAGGACTCCCTCCTGGAGCGGTACGGCCGGTGGCCGCTGTGCCCGGTCTGCGGCTCCGGAGATCCGCATGCCCTGGACGTCGAACCCGAACTGGGGCCCGATCCGCACTGGGTGTGCGGCAAGATCGGTGTGAAGGTCGCGGCGGTCGGCTCGCTCGGTTCGTGCGGCGAGACGACCACGTCGTGACGGTCTACATCGACCCGCCCACCTGGCCCGGCCACGGCCGCATGTGGTCCCACCTGATCAGCGACGTCTCGTACGACGAACTGCACGCCTTCGCCGAGCGGCTGGGCATCCCGGCCCGGGGTTTCGAGCGCGACCACTACGACCTGCCGTCGCACCGGTACGCGGACGCGGTGGCCGCGGGCGCCGTGGAGGTCAGCAGCCGCGTGGTGGTGCGGCTGCTGATCGAGTCGGGGTTGCGCAGGCGTAAGGGGTCGTACGTGTCCAGGGGCCCGGGTTCCTGAGCCCGGCCGGGGTTCTGGGGCCGTGCCGTTGCGTATGCGTCAGGCCCGCAGTTCGTACGTGTAGTTGTCGTCGCGCTCGCCGACCCTGGTGAAGCCCGCGCGTGAAACCACCGCCTGGGATGCGGTGTTGGTGCGGTCGACGGTCGCGTGCAGCGTCTTCGCCTCCGGGCGGGCGAGGGCCCAGCCGGCCAGGGCGCGCAGCGCCTCCGTGGCGTAGCCGTGGCCGCGAGCCCCCTCCACCAGGTCGTAGCCGACCTCGACGTTTCCCTCGTCGTCGGGGGTGCTGTGGAAGCCGATGCCGCCGATCGCGCGGCCGTCGTCGTGACGGACGATCGCGAACACGCCCCACTCAGGGCGGTGCGATCCGGCCGTGTAGGCCTTGATCAGCAGACCGGCCGCGGTACGCGTGCCCTCGTACGGCCCGCCCTCGGTCCAGTCGAAGCCGCCGGTGCCGCCGGTGTGCAGATCGGCCGCCGCCGCGGGGGTGATGCCGTGCAGGGCGATGCGGCCGGCGGGGATGTGGACGGTGTTGTTCCAGCGCCACTCGGTGAGGGGCGCGCGGTACGGCAGATCGCCGCGGCCGGTGGCCCAGAGCAGGGTCCGCCAGTGGTCCGGACCCGGCTGCACATGCGGGAAGATCCGGGTGAGCACGGCCTCGCACAGCGCGGCCGGGGGCTCCCACGTCAGGCCGAGGCCCTGCGCGATGTCGTGCGTGTGCACGAGCACCTCGGTGATACCCATGGCTGCGAAGCCCTCGGGGCCGGCGCTGCGGAACGGATACGGGTGGAAGGCCCGGACGTTCGCCGGGGTGGTGCGGACGGCGGCCGACAGCAGTCCGCCGGTCGCCTCGATCACCCGTAGTACGCCCTCGTTGTCGGTGCCCTCGTCGAGGGTGATCTCGAAGGGGACGTACGCCTCGGTCGCGCGGCCCGCCAGCTGGCCTGCGTACGCGATGAGATCACTCGCCATGTGCTCCGCCGTGTAGCGGCAACTCCACTCGAGGCGGCCCGCCCTGACCGTCCAGTCCCGCCCTGCGGACGCTGCTGCCGCCGGTCGCAGTGCCTCGACCGCGCATGCGACGGCCTCATCCACCTGGTCCCCGCCCATGACACGCATGGCGTGAGGATAGGTGATCACGATGGTGGGGGAGCCGGGTTTCCGGCGGAGCGGATCGGTGGCTGCGGATCAGTCGGAGGGCTCCAGCAGGTCCAGCTCCGTCGCCAGGTTCCGGCGGGCCAGGTCCTCCCAGTGCGCCTTGCCGTACGGAGTGCGGAACAGGCTCGGCAGGGCGAGGAGTTGGCGCAGGACCGCGGCGCGGCCCGCGCGGAAGGCGTCGTCGGGTACGAAGCCGTACTCCTCGCGGACGGCGGCGGCGTACGCGGCGTACGTCTCGGGGGACGAGGCGAGGATCGCCAGGTCCGCGTCGCACAGGACCTCACCGTTGGCGTCGCCGGTCGCCGGGTCATGGGTGATCGTGAGGCGGACCAGGCGGGCGACCTCGGCCGTGCCGGACTCGTCGATGCCCAGCTCCAGCAGCGCCCGTTCGGCGATGCGGGCGCTGCGCTCCTCGTTCGTCGAGCGCTCGGGGAGGTAGACCGCGTCGTGGAACCAGGCGGCCAGGCGGACCAGGGCGGGGTCGTCGGCGTACTCCTCCAGTACGTCGACGTGGTCGAGGACCGCGCGCAGATGGTCGGTGGTGTGGTACCGGCGGTGGGGTTCCGACCAGCGGGCGAGGAGGTCGTCGGCGTACGGGTGCGGGGAGGGTTCGTCCGTGCCCGTACCGCGAGCGGCCGTGACGGTTGAGGACCAGCGGGTGTGCAGGTCTGTGGGGGTGGAGTGGGGTGGTGTGGCGGCCATGCCCGCCATTGTCTCGGGGCGGGGGGCTTCGGCGCTCCGCGCCGTTGTTTTTGCGCCGCTCCGCAGCGGGTTCTCTTCGCCGCTCCGCGGCGGGTTTCCCGCCCGACCGCCCCTTTTGCCCGCTCCGCGGCCACGGTTCTTCGCCGCTCCGCGGCGCGCCCCCGTGGTGCCGTCTGTAGGCTGGATATTGGACTAGACCTGTTGGGCGTGCAGGTCTGGAGGGCCCCTCGGGCCCGTACGCCCTGTAGCCACCCGACGATTGGGGTCCCATGAGCAAGCGTGCAGTTCTGGAGGTGATCGCCCTCACCGCCGAGGACGCGGTCGCCGCCCAGGCAGGAGGCGCGGACCGGCTGGAGCTGGTCACCGACATCGCGGCCGACGGGCTGACGCCGTCACGCGAGACCTTCGCCCGGATCCGCGCGTCCGTCGGCATCTCGCTGCGCGTGATGCTGCGGGCCTCGGACGGGTTCGCGGCGGGCGACGCCGCCGCGCTCGACAGGCTCGTACGGGAGGCCCGTGCGCTGCGGGCGGAAGGCGCCGACGAGTTCGTGCTCGGGTTCCTGACCGCGGCAGGAGAGGCGGACCTGGGCGCGATCGAGGCCGTGGCCGGCGCGGTCGACGGGTGTCGGTGGACGTTCCATCGGGCCGTCGACCACGCCGCAGACCGGGATGCACTGCGCAAGCAGCTCGCGGATCTGCCGGGGCTCGACACCTATCTGACCGCCGGCTCGGCCGCCGGAGTCGACGACGGGCTCGACGTCCTCGTCGCCGAGGCGGCCCGGCACGGCGAGCCCGGCTACACCCAGCAGATCCTGGTCGGCGGCGGGCTCCGCCTCGACCATGTGCCGCGGCTGCAGGCCGCGGGTATCGACGGCTTCCACATCGGCGGCGCGGCCCGCCCGGGCGGCTGGTCGGCACCGGTCTCGGCGGACGCCGTCGCGGAGTGGCGCGGCGTGCTGGACGCTGCCTGACCCAGACTGCGCGCTCGGGGCCCGCGCGGTCTCCGCCGTCCGGGCCCCCGGGAGCGTCCACTCTTTGTTTTCCGTTCTAGAAGTGGTCGGGAACGGTCAGAGGCGTTCAGGGGTGCGTCTGGGTGAGCTGTTCGGGCAGTGGTGCCGCATGCACCACGATCAGGCCCGAGACCGCTCGGGTCAGGGCGACGTAGAGCCGGCGCAGGCCCGTGCGTTCGTCCGGTTCGCCGTCGACGACGGCGGAGGGCTCGTCGAGTACCACGTAGTCGTATTCGAGGCCCTTCGCCAGGGAGGCGGGTACCAGCGTCAGGCGGGTGTCCGGTGTCGTCTCCTCGCCGGGGGAGAGATACGGCATCCCCGCCGCCGTCAACGCCTCGGCCAGTGCGGGGACGCGGGCGTCGGCCGCGATCAGGCCGATGGAGCCCTCGTGGCGCAGCGACTGCGTGCAGGCCGCCAGGGTCGCCGCGTCCAGGTCGGCGGCGTCCGCAACCTGATGCACCGTCAGCGAGCCGGGCGTCTCACGCACCGAGTCCACCGCCGCGAGCCCGGGAGCGATCGCGGGCAGCAGCCGGGACGCGTACGCGATGACCTCGCGGGGCACGCGGAAGCCCGCGGTCAGCTCCTCGACGAGCGCGTCCGGGTGGCCGAGGTGGCGCAGTGCCACGTCCCAGCTCGGCGTCGCCCAGGGTGTCGTGCCCTGCGCCAGGTCGCCGAGCACGGTCGCCGAGCCCGTGGTGCAGCGGCGGCCCACCGCCCGGTACTGCATGGGGGAGAGGTCCTGCGCCTCGTCGAGCACGACATGCCCGAGGGAGTGCGTGCGCTGCACCAGGTCCGTCGCCTCGTCGATCAGCACCGCGTCCGCGGCCGACCACTTCGCCGACTTCACGCTCCGCGCGGCCCTTTTACCGGATCCAGGCTGCGTCCAGATGATCGCCTTCTGCTCGTGCTCGTCGAGGATCCCTTCCGCGTGTTCGGCGAGGAAGTCGGCGTCGGAGAGCAGGCGCAGCACGAGCTTCGCCGGGTCGACGGCCGGCCAGATCGCCTTGACGGCCGTCTTCACGGCGGCGTTGCGGGCCACCGCGTCCTGCACCCGGTCGTCCGGCGCCTCGCCCGACTGCTCCATCCGCACCAGCACGGCGTGCGCGATGCGCTGCGGGAGGGCCTCGCGGGCGGCGCCGTAGCGGATGTCGCGGGCCAGCAGCTCCCGTACGAGCTCCTCGAGTTCGTACGCCGGAACGCGCCAGCGGCGGGAGCCGCGGACCACGACGACCGGCTCGGTGGGCATCGTGACGTGCGAGCGGACGGCCCGGCGCAGGACCTCCGCCATCCTCGCGTCGCCCTTGACCAGCGCGGCCGCCGGGTCGTCCGTCCCGCGCACCTCCACGTGCGCGACCAGGTCGTCGACCGTCGCCTGCTTGACCTCCAGCTCGCCCAGCGCCGGGAGGACCTGCTCGATGTAGTGCAGGAAGGACGCGTTCGGGCCGATGACCAGGGTGCCCGTGCGGGCGAGGCGCTCGCGGTGCGCGTACAGGAGATACGCGACCCGGTGCAGGCCGACGGCGGTCTTTCCGGTGCCCGGGCCGCCCTGTACGCAGACCGTGCCGGACAGTCCCGACCGTACGATCTCGTCCTGCTCCGGCTGGATCGTGGCGACGATGTCGCGCATCGGGCCGACGCGCGGGCGCTCGATCTCCTGCTGGAGCAGCTTGCTGGTACGCGCCGCCTCGGCCGGGTCGGAGAGGTGCTCGTCCTCGTACGCGGTGAGGTCGCCGCCCGTGTAGCCGAAGCGGCGGCGCAGCGCGACGTCCATGGGGTCCTTCTTGGACGCCCGGTAGAACGGCTGGGACACGGGCGCGCGCCAGTCGATCACCATCGGGTCGCCGTCGGCGTCGTGGACGTGCCGCCGTCCGATGTAGAAGCGCTCTCCCTCGGCGCCCTCGGCCTGTTCGGCGCCCGGTGCGTGCATGTAGTCCAGCCGGCCGAAGAACAGCGGGGTGTGGGCGAGGTCCGCGAGGGCCTTGATCCGCTCGTCGATCTGGTGCTCGAGGACTGCCGCGTTCACCCAGTTCGCGGTGACGTCGCTGATGTCGAGGGACTCGACGTCCTCGCGCATCGCGCGCAAGGCGGCGCGGGAGGCGGCCAGATGGGAGCGCTCGCGGGCGAGGGGATCGTCTGACGGGCCGTCGGAGGGGCCTTCGGAAGAAGGACCTTCGGAAGGGGCGGCGGACGGCGCTGACGAGCTGGACACGGGGTGGCCTCCGGAAAGGTGCTGCGTGAGCAGGGCGTACGACTCATGGCACCACCGGTCGGCGGCCGGGTGGCGGATGCGGTGCCGCACGGGCCGCGGTGTGCGCATGCTGTCGTGGCGGGATGCCGGCCAGTTTCCGTCCGGCCGGCCGCGCTCCTCGCAGGGGAGGCGGGCAAGGTCGGCGATTCTAGGCCAGGGGCCGGGGGCGGGGCCAACGAATTTCCGCGGGCGGGTCGTCGCGTGCGTGAAGCGGCCACCGGCGGCTCGCGGCACGTCGGCGGCTTGCGGCGCGTCCGCGCGCCGTACCCGCGCCTGCAACCCTGACACGACCCCAGGGGGACGGGTCCGTCGCGGGTCGTACGCGGCGCCGCCGCAGGTTACATCCGCGGGCCGATGCCCCTGCCGGGCCCGGTTTCCACAATGGAGACATGACCACTGCAGCCTTCTCTCCCGCCCCCTTCCACTCCGGTCCGCCCGGGGCCACCGCCGCCACCGGGAGCCGCCACACCCACCGCATCGGCGACGTACTGCGCGCCGTCAGGGTCTTTGCGAGCGCCGCGTTCAGGGTGATCGTCCTCGGCGAGTACGCGGAGGAGGCGGGCGTCCGCCGCCGCTGACCACCACGTGGACCACTGCCGCTGACCCGCAGGTGCCGCAACCCCTGACGAGGGCGTCGATCCACTAAGGTCGCGCCCGTGACGTACCGGACTGTGATCCTCCGATCGCATACCGCAGCGGCCCTGCTCCTCGCGCTCTCCGTCTCGGCCCTTCTCGCGCTCTGTGCCGTCCAGCGCATCCCCATGGCCGACGCCCTGGTGTACCGGGCCGAGGGCTCCGCCGTCGTGACCGGTCGCGATCTCTACGGCTTCACGGTCACCCAATGGCGCCTGCCCGCCACCTATCCGCCGTTCGCCGCGATCCTCTTCGTACCCATCGGGTGGCTCCCCCTGGGCCTCCTGAAAGCAGTCTTCGTCGCCGGGAATGCCGCGCTGCTCACGCTGCTGGTGTGGCTCTCGTGCCGGTTCGCCGGGCTGCGTGCGACGCTCCCCGCCGTCTGCGCCGCATCCGCGGCCGCCCTCTGGCTCGAACCCGTCTTCCAGACGCTGCTCTTCGGGCAGATCAACCTCGCCCTGGCCTGTCTGGTCCTCTGGGACCTGACCAGGGCGCCCGGTGCCATCGGCAAGGGTTTCGCGCTCGGCATCGCCGCCGGAGTGAAGCTCACGCCGGCCGTGTTCATCCTGTATCTGCTGGTCACACGCCGGGTGCGCGAGGGGCTCACGGGGCTCGCCGCCTTCGCGGGCACCGTACTGCTGGGCGCGGTCGCCCTGCCGGCCGCCAGCGTCGAGTTCTGGACGCGCCGGGTGTTCGAGACGGACCGGGTCGGCAAAGCGTGGATCGTCGACAACCAGTCGCTTCAGGGGCTCGTCGCACGGGGCCTGGGAGACCCGTCGCCCGGGCTCGCCTGGGCGGTGCCCGCGGCCGCCCTCGCGGTGGCCGGCCTGTGGCTCGCCCGCCGGGTCCCCGACGACCGGTGGGGCATCCTCCTCACCGCCGTCACCGCACTCCTCGTCTCACCCATCAGCTGGTCGCACCACTGGGTGTGGTGCGTCCCGCTGATCGCGGTGCTGGTCGCGGAGGGCCGCCCGCGCCTCGCGACGGGCGTGGCCGTGCTGTTCACCGCCCGTACGCTGTGGCTGGTGCCGCACCAGGGCGACCTCGACCTCCGACTGTCCTGGTGGCAGCAGCCGTTGGCTTCGCCGTATCCGCTGCTCGGGGTGGGGCTCCTGGTCGCGATGGCGGTACGCCGTCCCGTCGCGCCGGTGCCCGCACTCCCCGTGCCGCGCGGGGAGCGGAACCCCCGCCCGGGCGTACGGGTCGGCTGAGCAGCCCGGACCGCAGCCGGCTGAGCCCTCGGGTGCTCAGCCGTCGTGGTGCTCAGCCCTCGGGCAGGAGGATGTCCGCGTCGTCGAAGATGCGCAGCATGATCAGCAGCAGCCGTCCGCGGGACACGGTGTACTCCGCGACGATCTGTGACGTCAGCCGGATCTCCCGGTCCTGGTCGCCGATGCCGATCGGCCGGGAGACCTCGGTGTACGGATCGCGCGCGAGTATGTCTATGGCCTTGTCGAAGGCAGCCCTGCGTACCGGGTCGAGGCGGTCGCGGTCACGGGCCGCCGACTCGGTGTACAGCACCTCGTAGACGTCCTCACGAGGCATGGGGTGCCCTCCTTGCCATGGCTTGTGCCGTCCGGCCAGCGTACCGACCGGTACCGGCATCGCGGGAGCCGTTCGGATCAGCCCCCCGCGAGCAGCTCGTCCGCGTCCACGATCCGGTACGCGTACCCCTGCTCCGCCAGGAACCGCTGGCGATGGGCCGCGAAGTCCTGGTCGATCGTGTCGCGGGCGACCACCGAGTAGAACACCGCCGGGTGGCCGTCGGCCTTCGGGCGCAGCACGCGGCCGAGGCGCTGGGCCTCCTCCTGGCGCGAGCCGAACGTGCCCGACACCTGGATGGCGACCGTCGCCTCCGGCAGGTCGATGGAGAAGTTGGCGACCTTCGACACGACCAGGACGCTGATCTCGCCTTGCCGGAACGCGTCGAAGAGCTTCTCGCGCTGCGCGTTCGACGTCTCGCCCTTGATCACCGGCGCGTCCAGGTGCTCGCCCAGCTCGTCGAGCTGGTCGATGTACTGGCCGATGACGAGGGTCTGCTGGCCCTTGTGCTTGCGCACCAGCGCCTCGGTGACCTTGCGCTTCGTGTCGGTCGTCGCGCAGTAGCGGTACTTCTCCTCGGTCTCCGCCGTCGCGTACGCGAGCCGCTCCGAGTCGGTGAGGTTGACGCGGACCTCGCAGCAGTCCGCGGGCGCGATGTAGCCCTGCGCCTCGATCTCCTTCCACGGCGCGTCGAAACGCTTCGGCCCGATCAGCGAGAACACGTCCGACTCGCGGCCGTCCTCCCGTACGAGCGTCGCGGTCAGGCCGAGGCGGCGGCGCGCCTGCAGGTCGGCGGTGAACTTGAAGACGGGCGCGGGCAGCAGGTGCACCTCGTCGTAGACGATCAGGCCCCAGTCGCGGGAGTCGAACAGCTCCAGGTGTGGGTAGATGCCCTTCCGCTTCGTCGTCAGCACCTGGTACGTGGCGATGGTGACCGGGCGGATCTCCTTGCGCGTACCGCTGTACTCGCCGATCTCGTCCTCCGTCAGCGACGTCCGCTTCACCAGCTCGTGCTTCCACTGGCGGGCCGAGACGGTGTTCGTGACGAGGATCAGCGTCGTCGCCTTCGCCTGCGCCATCGACCCGGCGCCGACCAGCGTCTTCCCGGCCCCGCAGGGCAGGACGACGACACCGGACCCGCCGTGCCAGAAGCTCTCCACGGCCTGCTTCTGGTACGGGCGCAGCGCCCAGCCGTTCTCGGCCAGCTCGATCGGGTGCGCCTCACCGTCGACGTATCCGGCGAGGTCCTCGGCCGGCCAGCCCAGCTTCAGCAGGGTCTGCTTGATCTGGCCGCGCTCGGAGGGGTGCACGGCGACCGTGTCCGGGTCGATGCGGACGCCCACCAGCGGCTTGATCCGCTTGGACCGGAGGATCTCCTCGAGTACGGGCCGGTCGGTGGTCGTCAGGACCAGGCCGTGCGCCGGGTCCTTGGAGAGCGTGAGGCGGCCGTAGCGGTCCATCGTCTCGGCGATGTCGACGAGGAGCGCGTGCGGCACCGGATAGCGGCTGTACTGCACGAGGGCGTCCACGACCTGCTCGGCGTCGTGGCCCGCGGCACGCGCGTTCCACAGGCCGAGCGGCGTCACACGGTAGGTGTGGATGTGCTCGGGGGCCCGCTCCAGCTCCGCGAAGGGCGCGATGGCGCGACGGCAGGCGTCGGCCTGGTCGTGGTCCACTTCGAGGAGCAGGGTCTTGTCCGACTGGACGATGAGGGGTCCGTTCACTCGCGTCCGTCCCTTTCTGCACGGTCTGTGCGATGTGCACAGCCAAACGTCCAGTGTGCCCCACCGCAGAAAACGGTGGGACTGTCATGTGGCGCCGGTCACATTCTCGGGCGCCCGGTGGTGGTCAGATCTGGTCCTCGGCCAGCTCCGCGACGCCCGTGATGCGGTGCAGCGGATACGTGCGGACCTCGTCCGCCGTGTGGTCGTAGGCCGTGACGAAGCCGCCCTCCACACGGACCGGCGCGATCACGCGCTGGCTGGCGGCGCCCTCGGCGTTGACGTACCCGATCCACACCGCCTGGCCGGTGAGCACGGCGGCCTGCATCGTGGCGAGGGTTTCGGCCGGCGTGGTGCGTGGCAGCTCGCCGGTGTGGTCCGGCGACGTTCGGCGGGGAGCCGTCGACGCACGGTCCCCGGCGCGGATGGCGCGCACCGCGGCGCCCAGCAGCGTGGTGTCGGGCACCGGCGGGCCCTCCGGCACGGGCTCGGGTGCGGTGCGCGGCGGGGTGCGGTGGGCGTGCGCCCTCGTGATCAGTACGTCGCCCTCCGGGCCCTCCGCCGCAGGCGCGAACCCCATGCCGCGCAGCCCGTCGAGCAGCGCCGCCGGGTCGGCCTGGGCCGCCAGCACGGTCGGCGCGAGCCGGCGCAGCCGCAGCGCGGCCGACCGCTTGTCGGCGAGGATCTCGTTCAGCACCGCGTCGTCGTCGCACCGGACGTACGCCGAGGCCGCGCCGATGCGCAGATGCCCGTGCTTGCGGGCCACGTCGTCGATCAGATACGCGAGGGGCTGCGGGACGGGGGTACGCGAGTGCGCGGCGAGGAACGCGTGCAGATCGGACGCCGACCGGCCCGCGTCCAGCGCCCGCCGCACGGACCCGGGCGTGAACCGGTACACGGTCGCTCCGCCCTTCGACTCCACGTCGGCGAGTACGTCGAGCGTGTCGGCGAGCGGTCGCTGCAGCGGCCCGGGCGCGACGGCCGTGAGGTCGGCCTGGAGGAGGACGTGGTCGAGCGGCTCGGGGAGGAGCGGGGCGAGAAGCCGCGCGGCACGGGCGGCGTTGACGGCGGCTTCGGCGGGGGAGGGGGGCGTGGCGTGGGCGACGGTGGCGGCCGCGCGGCCGGTTGCCGTGGTACCGGCGGGTGCGGCTGGACTGGTGCCGCCGGCGTTCGGCGCCTCGTCGGCGATGTTCGCCTTGCGGGCGGGCAGCTTGGCACCGGCGCCTGCGCCTGGGCTGGTGCCTGCGACCGGCCGGTCGCCCGCACCTGGGCTGGTGGCCGCGCCCGCGCCGCCGCCCGTGCCCGGCCCGGATCGCGCGGCGGCCGGGGCCGGAGCGGCCCCCAGCAGTGCCCGGCCGTGGGACGACAGAGCGCCCCGGCCCGTGACGCCCAGAAGCTCCGCCTCCGTCAGCGTCCACCGGGCGAGGCGGGTGCGCAGGTCGTCCTGGGCGGACGGCTGGGCGGACGGCTGGGTGGCGCCGGTGCGCAGCGGGCGTTCCCAGCGGAGGCGGGCGAGGAGGGACTCGGCGGTCGGGGCGGAGCCCTCGGGGAGCGTGGCGAGGAGGGTGAGGACGCGGTGGCGTACCTCCGGCGCGGCCGAGCGGTCCAGGCCGGGGCCCAGCGCCGACAGGGCCCGGTCCTTCGCGTCCCGGCCGCCGACCAGCCCCGCCGTGCGGGTCGCCGACAGCCAGGCGGAGGCCAGCTGGGCCCAGCGCTCGGCGGCCGGCAGCTCCAGCCATTCGTCGTACGCGGGCGTCGCCGCATACCGCTCGTCGGCCTCGCCGTCCGACGCCACCAGACCCGCCGCGTATGCGAGTTCGACCCAGAAGGCGGCGACCGGCTCCGGGACGTCGAGCGCCACCGCCGTCCGCTTGAGATCACGGACGCTGAGGCCACCAGCGCGCAGTACCGCCGGGCCGCCCTCGTCCCAGTCCTTCAGCAGCTCCTCGACGGTCGCCAGCGCCGTGTACGCCTGGCCAGCCGCCGTCGCGTCCACAATCTGTGGACGGTGCTCGGCCGCGGACTCCAGGGCGGGCGGCACCGGCTCCGGCTGCCGGTGCGCGCGGCCACCGCGCAGGTGCAGGGCGGCCTCGCGCGGCAGTACGACCGTGCCCGGAGCCGTCGGCAGAAGCAGGCCGCGGTCGAGCAACCAGCGCAGATGTGCCGCCGGTTCGGCGGTCACCTGCCCGTACGGAGGGCCCCACACGAGCCGCGACAGCACCGCCACCGACTCCGCCGGTGCCCCGTCCAGCAGCGCCGACATACGGGCGGGGTCCCTGAACAGCTCCGTCAGCGCGGCGACAGCCGACACCGCGTCGTGCGTCGTCGGCAGCCCGGCCGTCGCCACGATCTCCTGGATCCGGCCGGGCGACATCCCCGCCGTGGCCTCCGCGACCGTCGGGCCGAGCCCCGTCGGGGACGGGTGCTGCGGCGACGGCATGAGCAGCTCGCGGGCGGTGCGGACGAGGCGGAGACGGTCGTCCGGGCCCCAGACCAGGGCCTGTTCGCGGAGCGTCGCGAGGGCGGCCGGGAGGGCGTACTCGACCGTGGTCACGTCCGGGGCGGCGTCGGCGCGGTCGCCGGTCAGGAGGGAGCGCAGCGTCTCGTACGCCGCGGGGTCCGGGGCCACGGCCAGGGCCTCCGCCGTCTGCAGGGCGAAGCGGTCGAGGCGTTCCAGGGCGCGGACGACCGAGGCGCGGGTGCCGGCGCGGGTCGCCAGCTGGGTGAGGTCGCCCGGGACGGGGCTGAGCAGGTCGGGGCGGGCGCGCAGGAGGGCGGCCAGCGACTCGTCGTCGCGGGCGCGGAGCGCTTCCGCGAGGGAGCGCGGGGGTGCCGGGCTCTCCGCCGCTGCCGGAGCCGACTGCGTCGGCGCCGTGGCGGGCTCCTGGGTCTGCTCGGTGCTCATCCGGTCAACGGTACCGGGTGCCTCCGGCGGGGCGGGTTCCATACGGGGCTGAGCTTGTACGCGGGTGTGCCGTACGTCTTGGGCGCCTTCCGTTGCACGGGGCTCGGCCGTACGCGAGGTGCTGTGCGTCGTGGGCTGTGCCCACCCTCCCCCAGCTACCGCTGGGAGGTGCCCGCAGCCCAGCGGAACGATCGCCCACAGCGGTAGCGACGCGTGCCCACGGCGGTAGCGGCACGTGCCCACCGCGGTAGCGGCGGCTGCCCACGGCGGTGGCGGGGCTGGTGCGGCGCGGCCCGGGTCGTGGTGAGCGGGTGGGGCGACGTGGAGGCGGTAACGTCGGCGGCGGGCAGTTCAAGGTGCTTGTCCCGGAGGGGACTTCGTGGGGATTGAGAGCGATCAGCTCGTCTTCGACTATCTGAGCCGGGTCGGCGACCTCGCCCAGCAGCGGCAGTTGCCGTCCGCCACCCGGATGCGGCTGGTCTCCGAGCTGCGGAGCGAGATCGAGCGGAGCAGGTCGAACGCGACAGTCGACAGTCCGGCCGCGGTCCGCCGCATCCTGGCCCGGCTGGGTACTCCTGACGAGGTGGTCGCCGCGGCGGGCCGCACCGGCCGCGGCGACGTGTCGCGTACGGACCAGAAGGGGAGACCGGGGCAGACCGAGTCACCTGGCCAGACCCCGCAGACCCGGCAGACCGAGTCGGCCGCGCAGGCCGAGGAGGCCGGGCGGGCGGAGACCAGGCCGGGGGCCGCGCCGAGCGCGCGGTGGGGCCGGTCCGCGGTCCCGCAGCAGCGTGCGGGCGACGCCGCGGCACCGCCGGAGCGGCCGAAGGGGCTGCGTCGCATGGTGCCGCGACCGCGTCGCGAGCAGGAGCCGCCGCGGCGCCGGACCGGGGCGTCGCCGCCGCACCTCGCCGGCGAGGACGAGCTGGGTCCGAGCGGTTCCGAACCGGACTGGTGGCGGGTGGACAGCAGCCCCTTCGGCGTCGCCGACACGGTGCCGGGCTTCGTCGGCGGCGTCGAGATCCCCGAGATACTGCACCCGCCGCAGGAGGAGAAAGACAAGGAAGAGGGCGCGGGCGAGGGAGCCGCGACCGCGGCCGACGACAGCGCTGCCGAGGCCGCCGAACCCGCGGCCCCTGCCGACGGGACCGCGCCCCGGCGCCGCCTGAGCCGCCTGCGTGCCACGGGCTACGGCAGTCCCCTCCTGCTGCTCGCCGCCGCCCTCCTCGTCGTCGGTGCCGCCCTCGACAAGTGGTTCGCCCTCGCTCTCGGCTGGCTCATCGCCTACGGCTCACGCCGGCTCAGCACCGCCGAGACCAAGTGGGCGGTACTGGGCATGCCCGGGACGGTCGCCGCAGCCGCGGCCGTCTGGCTGTGGGGCCGCAACGAAGGCCGCTGGGGCGAGCCGATCGCTCAGGGACACATGGCCGATGCACTGACCGAGACCTGGCCCTGGACGGTACGCGGCGCGGCCGTCGCCTCCGCGCTCTTCCTGGTATGGCGGGCACGACGACACCGGCGGTGAGCCGGGCGGGGTGGGCCTGGCGGCGTCGGTACCGGCCGGAAGGCCGGAAGCACGGCCGCCGACAGGCTGGGCCCGTGGCCTGGGCACAATGGCCTGCATGACCTCGCGCGCTCTGACGGTCGGCTTCGACCTCGACATGACCCTGATCGACTCCCGGCCGGGCATCCGCGCGGCGTACCTGGCGCTTTCGGCCCGTACGGGCACGTACATCGACGCCGATCTCGCCATCACCCGGCTCGGCCCGCCGCTCGAGGTGGAGCTGGCCCACTGGTTCCCGAAGGACCGGATCCCGGAGATAGCCGATGTGTACCGTGAGATGTATCCCACACACGCGATCTCCGGGACGCTGGCGATGCCCGGCGCGCGCGAGGCGGTGCACGCCGTGCAGGCGGCGGGCGGCCGAGCCATCGTCGTCACCGCGAAGTACGAGCCCAACGCCAAGCTGCACCTGACGCATCTGCGTATCGACGCCGACGAGGTCATCGGCGACCTGTGGGCCGAGCGGAAGGCCGAGGCGCTGCGCGAGCACGGCGCGAGCGTCTACGTCGGCGACCACACCGGTGACGTACTCGGCGCACGCACCGCGGACGCGCTGTCCGTCGCGGTGACGACCGGCCCCTGCGACGCGGAGGAGCTACGCGCGGCAGGCGCCGACGTGGTGCTCCGCGACCTCACCGAGTTCCCGGCCTGGCTGGCGGACCACTACCGCACCATCGCCTAGCCAGACCGCACCGCGACCGCACCGCGAGCCGGCGCCGAGCGGCCCGACGGACTACCGCGCCGACCGCGCCTGTCGGCGCTGTGCCGCGATGGAGCGCAGCACACCCGCGCCCGCGATCGCGAAGCCCACGCCCATGAGCATGCTCAGGCCGAACATGAAGGTCGGAAAGGGCTTGGTGCCGAGGAGCATCGGTGCCACGGTGACCAGGGTGGCCACGGCCCCGGCGAAGAAGACGATCGCACCGGCCCGCACCAGCCGGTCACCCGCTCCGGCCGAATTCGCTTGGGTTTTGTTACGCACCGCACCAGGGTAGTTCCCAGCGCATAGGAACAGTCCGGCGACGTCTTGTCACGGGCCCCCGGACCAATAGGCTTGGAGCCGGCGGGTCACGCGACCCGCTGTACTGCTATCCAGAGCCGTTTTCCCCTGCCGCTCTCAACCGACGAAGCGGCGCAGACGAGTACGAGGACGAGGACTTCAGGTGCCTACCGGCAAGGTCAAGTGGTTCAACAGCGAGAAGGGCTTCGGCTTTCTCTCCCGCGACGACGGCGGTGACGTCTTCGTTCACTCCTCCGTACTGCCCGAAGGCGTCGACACACTCAAGCCGGGCCAGCGCGTCGAGTTCGGTGTCGTCGCCGGCCAGCGCGGCGACCAGGCCTTGTCGGTGACGGTGCTGGATCCGACCCCGTCCGTGGCGGCGGCACAGCGCCGCAAGCCGGATGAACTGGCATCGATCGTCCAGGACCTGACCACGCTGCTCGAGAACATCACGCCCATGCTGGAGAAGGGCCGCTACCCCGACAAGGCCTCCGGCAAGAAGATCGCAGGCCTGCTGCGAGCGGTAGCGGACCAGCTCGACGTATAAGCACGCACGCACTCACGCGTAAGCACTCACGGGAACGCGAGCGCATCCGGGCCGAGGGGCGGTACGAGCCCCTCGGCCGCCGCGCGTGTGAGGAGCCCGCGGATCGCCGCGTAGCCGTCCTCGCCCAGGTCGGCGGTGAACTCGTTGACGTACAGCCCGATGTGCTGGTCGGCGACGGCCGGGTCCATCTCCTGGGCATGTTCCAGGACGTACGGGCGTGAGGCCTCCGGGTCGTCCCACGCCATGCGGACCGAGGTGCGCACCGACTCGGCGAGCAGACTCAGGGTCCCGGCGCCCAGCGACCGCTTGGCGATGATGGCGCCCAGCGGGATCGGCAGCCCGGTCGTGAGCTCCCAGTGCTCGCCCATGTCGGCGAGGGAGTGCAGACCGTAGTTCTGGTAGGTGAAGCGGGCCTCGTGGATCACCAGACCCGCGTCGACCTTGCCGTCACGCACCGCGGGCATGATCTCGTGGAACGGCATCACCACGATCTCCCCGACCCCGCCCGGCACGGTGTCCGCGGCCCACAGCCGGAACAGCAGATACGCCGTGGACTTCTCACTCGGCACGGCGACCGTCTTGCCACGCAGGTCCGCGCCCGGCTCGCGGGTGAGGACGAGAGGCCCGCAGCCGCGGCCGAGCGCGCCGCCGCAGGGCAGCAGGGCGTACTCGTCGAGCACCCAGGGCAGCACGGCGTACGACACCTTCAGCACGTCGAACTCGCCGCGCTCGGCCATCCCGTTGGTGATGTCGATGTCGGCGAAGGTGACGTCGAGCGCCGGGGCGCCGGGGACGCGGCCGTGCGCCCAGGCGTCGAAGACGAAGGTGTCGTTGGGGCAGGGGGAGTACGCGATCTTAAGGGGCGCGGCGCCCGTCTCCGGCCGTCCGGCCCCCGGCCGCGTCTCCGACTCCGTACCGGTCTCCGTCTGCGCTTGCGGCTGCTCAGTCATGCTTCTTCCAACTCTCCACTACGTGCACGGTCTTCCCGAACGCCTCGGTGAGCGCGGCGAGCGCCTCCGGGATACGCCAGGCGGCGCGGTCGCGCGGACCGACGGGGTTGGAGACCGTGCGGATCTCCAGCACGGGAAGGCCGTGTGCGGCGGCCGCCTCGGCGACACCGAACCCCTCCATCGCCTCGGCGACGGCGTCCGGGTGGCGGGCGCGCAGCTCGGCGGCGCGCGCGGCCGAGCCGGTCACCGTCGAGACGGTCAGGACGGTGCCCGTCACACCACCGGTGGCAGCGGCCACGTCCCGTACGAGTGATCGCGGGGGACGGTGGGTGACAGTGCCGAAGCCCAGATCGGTCACGGGTACGAAGCC
Source organism: Streptomyces sp. NPDC002896 (assembly GCF_040295225.1). NCBI lineage: Bacteria > Bacillati > Actinomycetota > Actinomycetes > Kitasatosporales > Streptomycetaceae > Streptomyces > Streptomyces sp. NPDC002896. Next base: position 54,239 of record NZ_JBEOVA010000021.1, read on the forward strand.
GTCGGCGGTCTCGGCCCCGAGATCGGCGACGGTGATCGTGTCGGCGACGACGACCGAGTTGACGGGCGCGTCGGGCGGGAACCCTCCGCCGATGCCGGCGGAGACGACGAGGTCGTAGGGCTCCCCGGCGAGCGCGGCAGCGGTGAGGGCGGCCCCGGTGGCGGCGGCCGCTGCGGCGGGGCCCACGCCGGCGGCGAGGAGGTCGTACCGGCTCCCGGTGCGGGCGGCCATCGCGGGTGCGGGAGTGGCGGCGGGTATGCCGACGGGAGGGGCGGCGGGCGCCCCGGTGGGTGCCTCGGCCGGCGGGGCCGCGGGCTCGACCCGGTGCAGGGTCGTCCCGGGGAGCGCCACCTCCCGCGCCGGGCAGGCGAAGGCCCGCGCCACCGCGTCCCGTTCGACGGGGACCGCGGTGGCCACGAGAACCCGCACGGAGGCCGTGCTCAGGCGTTCTTCTTGAGCTTGAACGACCACAGGCCGATGGCCTTCGAGCTGTCGCCCTCGAGGATGCTCACGGTCGTGGTGGAGCCGCTGGCCCCGTACTGCTGGTTGAAGAACACGCTGCCGGGGATGGTGCGGTACGTCTTGGTGCTGGCGTCGGTCAGGGCCTGGCCGTTCATGAGGATCGTCCAGCCCTTTTCCGCGATCTCCGGATCCACGCCGAAGCGCACGGTCTCGTCGGGGTCGACCTTGATGGTCTCGATGTCCTTGTCCTTCAGGCACTCCTGCAGCTGGGCGGCCTTCAGCGCCTCACCGTCCGCATAGCAGGAGGCCTCCGAGTGCACCGAGTTGCCGCCGACCGTGATGGTGGCGATCGGCGTCGGCTTGTCGCAGGCGGACAGGACGAGGAGTCCGGCGGAGACGGCGCCGATGGCAGCGACGGCGCGACGGCGGTTCGCCGGGCGGTGTTCACGAGCGGCACTGCCGCGGGGCAGGGAGGTCATGGCTGAAGGCTATCGGCGCCCTGCGAGGCCATGCCATGTGGGGTACGGCGTGCCGCGGGGTTGTGTCACACGGGAGTGCCCAGCCGGTTCGGTCAGGCCACCCGGGCCCGTGCGGTGCTGCCGTGCCGGGCCGCCGCCAGCAGGCCGCGTACCGTCGACAGCCAGCCGATGGCGACGATGCCGGCGCCCACCGACAGCCCCAGTACGCCGTTGAGCGGAAGAGCGATACCGATCGCGCCGCCCACCACCCACGACATCTGCAGCAGCGTCTCGGAGCGCGCGAACGCCGACGTACGCACCAGCTCGGGCACGTCCCGCTGGATCAGCGCATCCAGCGACAGCTTGGCCAGCGCCTGCGCGAACCCGGCGCACGCAGCGAGGCACGCGACGAGGAACGCCCCGAAGAACACCGCCGTCGTGATCGCCACGCCCAGCACGATCGCGACGACGGTCACGATGATCACCTCCGGCGCCCGGGCCTTCAGCCAGGCCCCGACGGCCGTACCCAGCGCATTGCCTGTGCCCGCAGCCACGCCGACGATGCCCAGCGACACCGCGGCGCTCTGCCCGGCCATCGGGTGCTCGCGCAGCAGGAACGCGAGGAAGAAGATGAGGAAGCCGGACAGGCAGCGCAGCGCCGCGTTGGCGGCGAGCGCGTGCGTCACGGCCGGGCCGACGGTACGCAGTCCCGGGCGCCGTCCCGTCGTCTTCTTCAGGTGCGGACCGTGCAGATGCTCCTCGTCCGCGGCCAGCAGCGCCTTGGCCTCGCCCTTCGCCGAGTCGACCTTGGGCGGCAGCGAGAACGACAGGAACATCCCCGCGACGAAGATCACGAACGCGCCGTACAGCGGCCAGCGCGGGCCGAGGATCTGCAGCCCCGCTCCGATCGGGGCCGCCACGCCGGTGGCGAGCAGGCCGCCGAGCGTGACGCGCGAGTTCGCCTTGACGAGGGAGAAGCCGGGCGGCAGCAGGCGGGGCACTACGGCGCTGCGGACCACGCCGTACGCCTTGGAGGCGACGAGGACGCCGAGGGCCGCCGGATACAGCTCCAGGCTTCCTGTCACCACCGCGCTCGAGAGTATGAGCGCCAGCAGCGCCCGTGCGAGCATCGCGCCGGCCATCGCGGCGCGGCGGCCGTGCGGGACGCGGTCGAGGAGGGGGCCGATGACGGGGGCGAGGAGGGTGAAGGGCGCCATGGTGATGGCGAGGTAGAGCGCGACGCGGCCGCGGGCCTCGTCGGTCGGTACGGAGAAGAAGACCGTCGAGGCGAGGGCGACGGTGATCATCACGTCGCCCGCGCCGTTCACGCCGTGCAGCTCGATGAGCTTGCCGAGGCCGGACTCGCCCGCGCCGTGCGCGTGCGTCGCCCTTCTGATGCCGCGTGCTGCCCCCGTGAACGGCAGATGCAGGGCACGCCCGACCGTGCGGGCGCCCCTGCTGACCGGACCTGCCTCCCTGGTCGAGGCGGACGATTTTGCGGCTGCCACTCCGTCATAGTGCCCCGTGTGCGGGGTGGGTAGTGCGGTTACCGCGCGTATGGGCGCGGTTCCGATGGGCGGCGCGGTCCGGTGACTGTTGTGGGCAATCGTTCCGCTGGGCTGGGGGAGGGTGGGCACAACCCACGACGTACAGTGCGTCGAAACCGTGGTGCAGCCCCGGGTACGGGAAAGACGGGTGGGCCCGGACGTCGGTGTGGGCCCAGGGGCCGGGAGAGGGTAGCGTGCGTAGCGCGCAATTAACGGCAGTCCGCGGCCGCGCACCCCTCCGTCATCCCGCAGAATGGGTGACGTAGGTGCGCCCGGGACGAACCGGGCGCGGACGTCGACGCGGCCCCCAGGTCCGCTCCGTCCCGCTCCCGGTGCATCCACTGCCGTACGGCGCACTCGTGAGACGGCGTAGGAGAGAAGCGATACCTGTGAGCGCAGCGACAACGCGAAGCCGTACCCCTGACCGCCTGTGCGCCGAGGCGGTCGAGCTCGCCCGTGCCGCGGCGGAGGAGACAGCCGCGCCCGGTGTCGTCGGCGAGCATGTCGGGATGGTCGTCGAGGGCGACCGGGTCGTCACGCACCTGTTCGAGTGCAAGGAGCCCGGGTACCGGGGCTGGCGCTGGGCCGTCACGGTGGCGCGGGCTTCCCGCGCCAAGCTCGTGACGCTGGACGAGACCGTGCTGCTGCCGGGTTCCGACGCGCTGCTGGCCCCGGAGTGGGTGCCGTGGAGCGAGCGGCTGAGGCCCGGGGACCTGGGTCCTGGCGATCTGCTGCCGACCGAGGCGGAGGATCTGCGGCTCGAGCCCGGTTTCAGCGGCGAGGAAGTGCCGCCGCCGAACTCCGCCGTGTCGGATGAGATGGCCGAACTCGTCGAGGCCGAGGACGCCGAGGTCGCGGGCGGGGCGCCTGCGAACCTGCCGGTCGCGCCCTCGCGCGGCTCGATCGCGGCGGTCGCCGAGGAGCTCGGCATGCGGCGGGCGCGGGTGCTCTCGCGGTACGGGCTGCACACGGCGGCCGACCGCTGGGAGGAGTCGTACGGGCCGAAGACGCAGATGGCGCAGGCCGCGCCCGCGTCCTGCCTGTCCTGTGGGTTTCTGGTGCCGCTCGCCGGGTCGCTGCGGCAGGCCTTCGGGGTGTGCTCGAACGAGTTCTCGCCGGCCGATGGCCGGGTGGTCTCCCTGGCGTACGGGTGTGGGGCGCACTCCGAGGCGGCGGTCATGCCGAAGCCGCCGCGGCCGGCTCCGCCGGTGCTTGATGAGACTCGGGTGGATGAGATGCCGTTGCGGCCTGCGGCGGACTCGGGGTCCGTCGAGACGGAGGGGCCTGCCGAGGAGTTCGGCCACTCCTAGCCTCCGGCGGCCGCGGTTTTTGGGCGCGCTCGTCTTTTCGGGTGCCCCCGTCGTGGTGGGCCGCCCCAAGCCGGGGCTGCCCCACGGTTTCACGGCACCGTACGTCGTGGGTTGTGCCCACCCTCCCCCAGCTACCGCTGGGAGGTGCCCCCAGCCCTGCGGAACGCCTGCCCACAACGGCAGGGGCCGGCCCGCGGCGCCCTCCGGACGGAGGGGACGTGGCGGGATGTGCGCCCGCAGCGGCTGGCGCGAATTCCGGGCTCGCCGGACGACGTACGGTTCGGCGCCAGACCGAGGACGTACATCCCGGCGCGGCCCCGACTCACCCACCGGCAGGTGGCGAACGGGGGCGGACCCGCGGACGCGTACGCCCCGACCCACCGCCGGGAGTCGCGCATCCGCGGGCGCGCGGTACCTTCGGGCGGCGGCGGCGCGTAACCGCGCCGGTGCCGGAAAGAGCAACCGTGCCGGAGGCAAGGAGTGACCACCGTGAGCAAGTTCGTGCGGCCGGCCCCGGAGGGGGCGGATCCGTTCGGGACGGCGCGTCTGCGGCGCGGGGTGCTCGACGCCTGGGGCGCGAGCCCGGCCCGGTTCCGCGAGGACGCCAACGCCGAGGAGGACCTGGCGCTCGGCGGCTACCGCGACCGCCTGGTCGTGGAGCTGGCGCAGAACGCCGCCGACGCGGCGGCACGCGTCGGCGTACCCGGTCGGCTCCGCCTCACCCTGCGCGACGGCGTCCTCGCCGCCGCCAACACCGGCGCCCCCCTCGACGCGACAGGCGTCGAGTCCCTGTCGACGCTGCGTGCCTCCGCGAAGCGAGAGGACCACGGCGAAGGCAAGACCGCAGCCGTCGGCCGCTTCGGCGTCGGCTTCGCCGCCGTGCTCGCCGTGACCGACGAGCCCGCGCTGGTCGGCCGCCACGGCGGCGTACGGTGGTCGCTCGCCGAGGCCCGCGCGCTGGCCGACGAGACCGCGCGCCACAGCCCGGGCCTCGGCGACGAGCTGCGCCGCCGCGAGGGCCACGTACCGCTTCTCCGCCTGCCGCTCCCCGCCGAGGGCACAGCCCCCGAGGGGTACGACACCGTGGTCATCCTGCCGCTGCGCGACGCGGCGGCAGGAGACCTGGTCGAGCGGCTGCTCGAGGGCATCGACGACGCCCTCCTGCTGAGCCTCCCGGGTCTCGAGGAGGTCGTCGTCGAGACCCAGGGGGCGGACGGCGTCCGCACGCTGCGGCGGCGCCCGCACCCCGAGGCCGCCTCCGACATCGTCATCGACGACACCCGCGACGGCACGAGCCGCTGGCGCACCGTCAGCCACCACGGGTCCCTCGACCACGAGCTGCTCGCCGACCGCCCGGTCGAGGAGCGGCTGCGCCCCTACTGGTCGGTGACCTGGGCCGTCCCGGTGGACGAGGAAGGCGCCCCGCGCCGCCCCCGTACCGCACCCGTCGTGCACGCACCGACGCCGAGCGACGAGGCCCTCGGCGTACCGGCGCTGCTCATCGCGTCCCTGCCGCTGGACACGATGCGCCGGCACGCCGCGCCGGGCCCGCTGACCGACTTCCTCGTGCAGCGGGCCGCGGACGCGTACGCCGAACTGCTGGCGGCCTGGCGCCCCTTGACCACCGGACTGATCGACCTGGTGCCGGGCCCGCTCGGCAAGGGCGTCCTGGACGGGGCGCTGCGCCAGGCCATCCTCGACCGGCTGCCGCGTACGGCGTTCCTGCCGCCCGCGGTGGAGCGCGAGGGCGCAGAGGCCGCCCCGGCCTGGCCGCTCGAGGAAGCCGAGGCCGCGCCGGCCTGGGCACCGCGCGCAGAGGCCGCGCCGGTCTGGGCCCCGGAGGGCGGGGCCCAGCTGGCGGGCACGGCGGCCGCCGGCCCCATGGCGCTGCGGCCGCGCGAGGCGGAGGTCGTCGAGGGCGCGGGCGCCGACACGGTGCGCGTCCTCGCGGAGGTGCTGCCGAGCCTGCTGCCCGCAGGACTCGAACGCCGCGTGGAGCTGCGCACGCTGGGCGTCGCCCGGGTCCCGCTGACCGAGGCGATCGACCGGCTCGCCGGTCTGGAACGGGAGCCCGCCTGGTGGCGGCGGCTGTACGACAGCCTCGTCGGCGTCGACCCGGACCGCCTCTCCGGGCTGCCGGTGCCGCTCGCCGACGGCCGTACGACGATCGGTCCCCGGCAGGTGCTGCTGCCGGTGCCGCCGTCCCGCGAGGTCGCTGAAGCGGGCGGCGAGCCCTCGGCGGAGACCGCTGCTCCGGCCGCTGCCGCCCTGGCCCGTCTCGGCCTCAAGGTCGCGCATCCCGACGGCGCGCACCCTCTCCTCGAGAAGCTCGGCGCGCTGCCCGCCACGCCCCGTGCCGTCCTGACGACGCCTCAGGTGCGGGCCGCCGTCGCGGGCTCGCTGGAGGACGACACCTGGGACGAGGACACGCTGGACGCGGAGGAGCTCGCGGAGCTCGTCCTCGCGCTCGTCCGGGATGCCGGGCTCGAGCCGGGCGACGAGCCGTGGCTCGGTGCGCTCGCGCTGCCCGACGAGGAAGGGGAACTCGCCCCGGCGGGCGAACTCGTACTGCCCGGCAGCCCCTTCGCGCAGGTCATGCGCGAGGGCGAACTGGCCGAGGTGGACGCCGAACTGGCCGGGCGCTGGGGCGAGCAGCCGCTCGCCGCCTGCGGTGTCCTCGCGAACTTTGCGCTGGTCCGCGCCACAGACGTGGTCCTCGACCCCGACGAACTGGAGCCGCGCAGCGGCGACTTCCCCGAGCCCGACGACGCGGGTCTGCTCGACGCCGTCGACGTCTGGTGCGAGGACGTCCTCGACCGGCTCCCCGACACCCCCGTACCGCCGGTCGCCACCGAGATCATCGCCGTACGCGATCTCGACCTCGTCGACGACGACCGCTGGCCGCGGGCCCTCGCCCTGCTGTCGCAGCCGCCGCTGCGGGACGCACTCACCCAGCCGGTGCGCATTCTGCTGCCGGACGGCACGACGGAGACGGTCCGCCCGTACACGGCCTGGTGGCTGCGCGGTCACCCGGTGCTCGACGGCCGCCGCCCGGCCGGTCTGCGGGCCGCGGGTGGGGACCCGCTGCTGGCCGGGCTGTACGACTCGGCGGACGCGACGGGCTTCGACGACGAGCAGGTACTGCGGGCGCTCGGCGTCCGAACCTCTGTAGACGCGCTCCTCTCCGAACCCGGCGGCGCGGCCGAGCTGCTCGACCGCCTCGCCGACCCGGAGCGCGACGTCACGTCGGCCCAACTCCAAGCGATCTACGGCCTGTTGGCGGACCTCGACCCGGAGCAGGTGACGCTCCCGGACGACCTGCGGGCCGTCGTGGACGGCCGCGTCACGGTCGTCGACGCGGCGGACGCGGTGGTCGCGGACGCCCCCGACCTGCTGCCGCTCACCGCCGGGCTGCCCCTGCTCCCCGTACGTCCGTCGCGCGCCGCTGACCTCGCCGAACTGTTCCAGGTACGGCGCCTCAGCGAGACCGTGACCGCGGAGGTGACGGGCGAGGGAGTCGTGCATCCGGTCCCCGAGTCGGTGCGGGTGCTGTTGGGGCCGGCGACCCCGGCGACGTACACCGAGTACGAGGAACTCGTCGTGGCCGGCACGGAGCTGGACTGGCGGCAGACGCCCGACGGCACGGTCCACGCGGCGACCCTGGAGGGCGTTGCGGCGGGGCTGGCCTGGGCGGCTGGCCAGTGGCCGCGCCGCTTCGAGGTCGCGGCCCTCCTGGAGGACCCGTCCCGTACGGAGGAACTGGCCCGGGACCGCTGGTTCGACTGACGCCGGGCTGGTCGATGGCCGGGCGGTCCGACGGGTGGCCGCCCGGCCATCGAACAGGCCCTACGCCCCGAACCGGCCGCCCCTACGCCGGGAACCTGCGCCCCACCCACCGCCACAGGAACTCCAGTGCAACCCCCGCCACCGCCGCGATGGCCACCGCGGCCCACGGCATCGTCGTGCCCACCAGGTTCAGCGCGAAGAAGTGCTGCAGCCAGGGCACGACGAGGACGAGCAGGAATCCGGCGCCCATCGTCGCGACGAGGCCGATGCGCCACCACGTGTAGGGGCGCGCGATGATCGCCAGGACCCACATGGCGATCAGGAAGAGCGTGAGGGTCGCCGCGCTCGTCTCGGCGTCCAGTTCGTCGGGCCCGGTGTAGTGGTGGCGCGCCAGCAGGTACGTCGCGAAGGTGGCGGTTGCGGCGAGGATCCCGCCGGGGATCGCGTACCGCATGACGCGCCGCACGAAGTGGGGCTGGGCGCGTTCCTTGTTGGGGGCGAGGGCGAGGAAGAAGGCCGGGACGCCGATGGTCAGAGTGGACAGCAGGGTCAGATGGCGCGGCAGGAACGGGTATTCGACCTGTGCGCAGACCACCAGGATGGCGAGGAGCACCGAGTAGACGGTCTTCACCAGGAAGAGCGTCGCGACGCGCGTGATGTTGCCGATGACCCGGCGGCCCTCCGCGACGACCGAGGGCAGCGTCGCGAAGCTGTTGTTCAGAAGCACGATCTGGGCGACGGCCCGGCTGGCCTCGGATCCCGAGCCCATGGAGACACCGATGTCGGCGTCCTTGAGCGCCAGGACGTCGTTGACGCCGTCGCCCGTCATCGCGACCGTGTGCCCGCGCGACTGCAGTGCGCCGACCATGTCCCGTTTCTGCTGGGGGCTGACCCGGCCGAAGACGGTGTGGTCGTCGAGGGCCTCGGCCATCTCCGGGCGCGCCTCGGGGAGCGAGCGTGCGTCGAGGGTGTTCTCGGCGCCGGGCAGGCCGAGTTTCGACGCGACCGCACCGACCGACACGGCGTTGTCACCGGAGATCACCTTGGCGCGTACGTTCTGGTCGGCGAAGTAGCGCAGGGTGTCGGCGGCGTCCGGCCGCAGCCGCTGTTCCAGTACGACGAGCGCGGTGGGGCGCGCGCCGGCCGTGACCTGCGGGTCGTCCAGTTCCCTGACCGCGCGGGTCAGGAGCAGCACCCGCAGGCCCTGTTCGTTGAGGTGCTCGGTCTCGTCCAGCGTGGGGTGTCCTGTGGGCAGCAGTACGTCGGGGGCTCCGAGGAGCCAGGAGCTGGACTCGCCGTTGCCCTCGCTGAAGCTGGCCCCGCTGTACTTGCGGGCCGAGGAGAAGGGCAGCGACTCCGTGCAGCGCCACTCGTCGCTGTCCGGATACGCGTCGATGATCGCCTGCAGGCTGGTGTTCGGCCGCGGGTCGGACTCGCCCAGGGCGCCCAGGACCTTGCGTATGTACGTCCCGTCCGCGCCGTCCAGCGTGCGTACCTCGGTGACGTCCATGCCGCCTTCGGTCAGCGTGCCCGTCTTGTCCAGGCAGACGGTGTCGACGCGGGCGAGCCCCTCGATCGCCGGAAGCTCCTGCACGAGGCACTGTTTTCGGCCAAGCCGGATGACACCGATCGCGAAGGCGACGGAGGTCAGCAGCACCAGCCCCTCGGGCACCATCGGCACGATGCCGCCGACGGTACGGGCGATGGCGTCCTTGAAGCCGGAGTCGTCGGTCTCGTCGGCGAGCTGGCTGATGATCAGGCCGAGCGCGGTGGGGATCATCATCCACGTCACGTACTTGAGGATCGTGGAGATACCGGTCCGCAGCTCGGAGTGGACGAGCGTGAAGCGGGACGCCTCCTCGGCGAGCTGCGCGGCGTACGCCTCGCGGCCCACCTTCGTCGCGGTGAACGCGCCGCCGCCCGCCACCACGAAGCTGCCGGACATCACCGGGTCGCCCGGGCTCTTGACGACGGGGTCGGCCTCGCCGGTGAGGAGCGACTCGTCGATCTCCAGGCCGTCGGCCTCCGCGACGGCACCGTCCACGACGATCTTGTCACCGGGCCCGATCTCGATTAGGTCCCCGAGGACGATCTCGGAGGTGCTGATCTCGGCGGCGACCCCGTCCCGCCGCACCGTCGGTCTCGCCTCGCCGATGAGCGCGAGGGAGTCCAGCGTCTTCTTGGCGCGCAGCTCCTGGATGATGCCGATGCCGGTGTTGGCGAGGATCACGTAGCCGAACAGGCTGTCCTGGAACGGCGCGACGCACAGCATGATCACCCACAGCACACCGATGATCGCGTTGAAGCGGGTGAAGACGTTGGCCCGGACGATGTCCGCCATCGAGCGGCTGCTGCGCACGGGCACGTCGTTGACCTCGCCGCGCGCCACCCGCCGGGCGACCTCGGCGGCGGTCAGCCCCGGCGCGGGTGCACGGCGGGGTATCGGCACGGGGTGCACCGGATCGAGCTCGGCGCCCGCATCGATAGGCGTCATGCAAACGACGGTACGGGCGGAACGACGCCTTCACCCGCCGAGCGCACTCGGCGGGCCCTGCGTCGTGGCCCTAGCCGGCGGCTTCGCCGCCGGCCTCACCCGTCGCGTCCCGCTTGATCGCCGCATCCCGCTTCCGCACGTACCAGACGCCGATCAGTCCCAGCCCCCCGCCGGCCAGGCACGTCCACAGCCACCACGTATGCCCGTGCTCGTCGAACCACCCGTAGAACGGCAGCTGCGCCAGGAAGAGGACGAACCACAGGACCGTGCCGCCGGTGATGGTGGCGACCACGGGCCCCTCAAGGGGCTCCGGGGCCTCGTGCCTGGGGGTCCATTTCGCCATGCGCACAGCTTACGAGGGCCCGAAGGGCCGGCCCGCGGCACCCGTACGGAGCACGCGCGCGACGCCGGATTCCTTGTGCCGCAAGGGGTCTACGCGCGGAGATGGCGATATGTGGCTCATATGTTCATACTGAAACGGTCCAAGTCTGGCTACTTCTGTTCGTACAAAGCTCCAACAGTGACAACTGAGCGATCGCAGAGAACGCGAAGACAAACCTGTTGTTGACCGTCGACGGCCGGACGCGAGGACGCGATCAAGTTCCGTGAATCACCCGCACCCCTGAGGTTCCCGCATGCCCACCTCGGCCACCGCCAAGGCCGCCACTCCGGAGCAGCCCCAGCAGCAGCCTCCGAGCAGTGCGCTCGACCGTTACTTCAAGATCTCCGAGCGAGGTTCGAGCATCCCGCGGGAAATCCGCGGCGGATTCGCCACCTTCTTCGCGATGGCCTACATCATCGTGCTGAACCCGATCATCCTCGGCAGCGCGAAGGACATGTACGGCCACCAGCTGGACAACGCCCAGCTGGTCACGGCGACCGCGCTGACCGCCGCGTTCACGACCCTCCTGATGGGCGTCATCGGCAACGTGCCGATCGCGCTGGCCGCCGGACTCGGCGTCAACACCGTCGTGGCCCTCCAGCTCGCCCCGCGCATGAGCTGGCCGGACGCGATGGGCATGGTGGTCCTCGCGGGCTTCGTCGTGATGCTGCTCGTGGCCACCGGCCTGCGGGAGCGCGTGATGAACGCCGTGCCGTTCGGCCTGCGCAAGGCCATCGCGATCGGTATCGGCCTGTTCATCCTGCTGATCGGCCTCGTGGACTCCGGTTTCGTCACGCGCATCCCGGACGCTGCCCACACCACCGTGCCGGTGCAACTCGGCGGCGACGGGCACCTCAACGGCTGGCCGGTTCTCATCTTCATCGTCGGCGTGCTGCTGACGTTCGCGCTGATCGTGCGCAAGGTGCCCGGTGCGATCCTGATCTCGATCGTCGTGATGACGGTCGCCGCGGTGATCATCGACGCGGTCGCCAAGGTGCCGGCCCTGTCATGGGGCCTGACCGCTCCGAAGTGGCCGGGCAACCCGGTCTCGACGCCGGACTTCGGACTCATCGGCAAGGTGAGCCTCTTCGGCGGCTTCGAGAAGGTCGGCATCCTGACGGGCCTGCTGTTCGTCTTCACCGTGCTGCTGTCGTGCTTCTTCGACGCGATGGGCACGATCATGGGCATCGGCGACGAGGCCAAGCTGACCGACGCGAACGGCAACATGCCGGGCATGAACAAGGTCCTGTTCGTGGACGGCCTCGCCGTCGCCGCGGGCGGCGCCAGCTCCTCCTCGGCCACCACCTGCTTCGTGGAGTCCACGGCGGGCGTCGGCGAGGGCGCGCGGACCGGCTTCGCGAACGTCGTCACCGGCGCGCTCTTCGCGGTCTCGCTCTTCCTGACCCCGCTCGCCACGATGGTGCCGTCCCAGGCGGCCACTCCCGCGCTGGTCGCGGTGGGCTTCATGATCCTCGCCGGCTCCATCCGGGAGATCGACTGGAGCGATCACACGATCGCGATCCCGGCCTTCCTGACGATGCTGATGATGCCGTTCACGTACTCGATCACGAACGGCATCGGCATGGGTTTCATCGCCTTCACGGTCCTCCGCGTTGCGGCAGGCCGCGGCCGCGAGGTGCCGGCCGCGATGTACGTGGTGTCGGCCGTGTTCGCCTTCTACTACCTGATGCCGGCGCTGGGCCTCACGTGACGGCGGCGTAGGCGGTCATCCAGCGGGGCTGGTCATTCGGCGGGGCTGCGGGGCCATGGCGCCCCAGCCCCGTACAGCCTCTCGGTGGCCCCGTAGAACCTCTCCGTCTCCTCGACGGCGGACTGGAACCGCTCGTCGAAGTCACTGCGAATGAGCGTCCGGACGACATAGTCCTGGACGCTCATTCCTCTTTTCGCGGCATGCCGGCGGAGCCGCTCGAGCAGCTCACGGTCCAGGCGCAGGCTGAGCACGTCGGTCCCCATGGGGACGAGGGTTGCCGGACCGGACCGGCCCATGCGTCACTTTCGGCAATTGGATCACTCATATGGGTGACATGGGGGCCCAGGGGCCCCTCGGTGCGCCGTCACGGTGAGCATGGTCACGCCTTCCCGGTGGTACTTAGCCAGAGTAATGAGTTACTCTAAAGAACATGCCGGATCTCACGCATGGCGACGACGCTGCCGCCGTGAACGCACTGCGCTCCTCCGTGATGCGGTTGTCGCGCAGAATCAAGCACCAGCGGGTCGACGAGTCGCTGAGCCCCACGGAGATGTCGGTGCTCGGCACCCTGGCCCGCTGCGGCAGCGCCACGCCGGGCGAGCTCGCCCGCAAGGAGCACGTACAGCCTCCGTCGATGACCCGCATCGTCGCCCTGCTCGAGGCCAAGGGACTGGTCCGTCTGGAGCCGCATCCGGATGACCGCCGCCAGAAGGTCGTGACGCAGACCGAGCAGGCCGAAGCCATGCTCGAGGAGAGCCGCCGCCGGCGGAACGCGTGGCTGGCGGAGCTGGTGGACGGCCTCGACGAGGACGAGTGGGCGAAGCTGCGCGCCGCCGCCCCGGTCCTGGAGAAGCTGGCCCAGCTCTGACCGGCCGCGCCGGGGGCCGGCCGGGCCGCCCCCTCGAGGGAGTCCGGTCGTCCGAGTCCGGGCAGAGCGCCGCGACGCCGCGCCGGGCACACGAGCCGCCGGGCACACGAGCCGAGCGTACGAAGTGACCGCGACCGCCAAAGGAGGCGAGAACCTTTGAGTACGGGAAACGGAGCAGATTCCGCACCCGCACCAGCCGCCCACGACTCCACATCCGCCCCCACCAAGACCAATATGTTCAGCTCGCTGAAGGTCCGGAACTACCGGCTCTTCTTCACCGGGCAGGTCATCTCCAACACCGGCACCTGGATGCAGCGCATCGCCCAGGACTGGCTGGTGCTCAGCCTCACCGGCTCATCCGCCGCGGTCGGTATCACCACGGCACTGCAGTTCCTGCCGATGCTGCTCTTCGGCCTCTACGGCGGCGTCCTCGTCGACCGCCTCCCCAAGCGCCCGGTCCTGCTGTTCACCCAGTGCGCGATGGGCCTTACGGGCCTCGCCCTCGCCGGACTCACCCTCAGCGGACACGTCCAGGTCTGGCACGTGTACCTCACGGCTTTCGCCCTCGGCCTCGTCACGGTCGTCGACAATCCGGCCCGCCAGTCGTTCGTGTCCGAGATGGTCGGGCCCGGCCAGCTGCAGAACGCCGTCAGTCTGAACTCGGCGAACTTCCAGTCCGCCCGCCTCATCGGCCCGGCGGTCGCCGGCCTCCTCATCACCGGGGTCGGCACCGGCTGGGCGTTCCTGCTCAACGGTCTGTCCTTCGCCGCCCCCATCGCCGGCCTCCTGCTGATGCGGGCCCGTGAGCTGCACCAGATCGAGCGCGCACCGCGCGGCAAGGGACAGCTGCGCGAGGGCCTGCGCTATGTCGCCGGCCGGCCGGAGCTGGTCTGGCCGATCGTCCTCATCGGGTTCATCGGCACGTTCGGCTTCAACTTCCCGGTGTGGCTGTCGGCCTTCGCCGACGACGTGTTCCAGGCCGGCGCGGGCACGTACAGCATGTTCAACACCGTGCTGGCCGTCGGTTCGCTGGCCGGCGCGCTGCTCGCCGCCCGGCGCGGTACGTCGCGGCTGCGGCTGCTGGTCATGGCCGCGCTGTCCTTCGGTGTCCTCGAGGTGGTGGCCGCCATGGCGCCGTCCCTGTGGATCTTCTCCGGGCTGCTCGTCCTCATCGGCATGGTCAGCCTGACGGTCAACGTCACGGCCAACTCGTCCGTGCAGATGGCCACCGATCCCGCTATGCGCGGGCGGGTGATGAGCCTGTTCATGATGGTCTTCACGGGTGGTACGCCGCTGGGTGCGCCGCTCGTCGGCTGGGTCACGGACACGTACGGGGCCAGGGTCGGCTTCGCCGCCGGCGGCATCGTCTCGGCCGCGGCCGCCGTCGCCGTCGGCCTGATCCTGGCGCGCCTGGGCGGCCTGCGCCTCTCGGTGGGCTGGCACCGGGGCCATCCGCATGTGCGGTTCGTACCGCGGGAGCGGGAGCAGCTGGCTGCGGCGGCGTGAGCGTGCCGGGGCCGGAGTCGTGAGTCTGCTGTGGGCGAGCGCCGAGGGTGCGGCCTCGGCGGCCCGGCCGGTGTGCCGCGCGCGAGGGGCTGGGCGCCGCGCGGGCGTGCCGCCGTCCCGGGCCGGGGCCTGCGCCCGCCGGGTGCGGGACCGGCGTGCTGTGGGCGCTCTAGCGGACGTGCGGTGGCACAGCTCTGGGCCAGACTCTGACCATGAGACTCTTCGCCGCCGTGGTGCCCCCGGACCACGCGTCCCGTGAACTCGCATCGGCTGTGGACAGGGTGAGGCACCTGCCCGGCGCCGACACTCTGCGCTGGACCCCCCACCCGGGCTGGCACTTCACGCTGGCGTTCTACGGCGAGGTGGCGGACGAGACGGTCCCTGAGCTGTCGGAGCGGCTGGCCAGGGTCGCCCGTCGCACCGACTCGTTCCCGCTGGCCCTGCACGGCGGCGGCCACTTCGGCGACCGGGCGCTGTGGGTCGGGGCCGAGGGCGACGTCGGCACCATGCGGCTGCTGGCCGAGCGGTCGGAGGCGGCCGCCCGCAAGGCCGGCATCGACACGGGCGAGCACCGCCACTACCGCCCGCACCTGTCCATCGCCCGCACCCGGCGACCGCAGGACCTTCGGCCGTACGTGGCCGAGCTGCGCCACTTCGCGGGCAGCGAGTGGACCGTGGACGAGCTGCGCCTGGTGCGCAGCCGGCTGCCCGTGTCAGGGGTGCGCGGTGAACAGCCGCGCTACGAGACGGTCGCCCGCTGGCCGCTCGGAGGGGCCGGTTAACCTCGAGTACGTGGACCCGAAGACCAGAAACCGGATCATGGCCGGTGTGCTCGTGCTGATGTTCGTTGTGGTGGCCTTGTCGGCGGCCGTGGGCAAGTAGACCCCCGCCCCCGCAAGGCGCACCGCCCCTGGCCTGCCGGCCAGGGGCGGCTATGGGTGCCGACGGGCGAAGCCCCGGGACGGCTGGGCTGCCGCTACCAGGCGAATGCCTCCGGCGACGGCTCCGGCCCCGGGCTGTCGTCCCGGGGGCGACCCCGGTCCTCCGGCCGAGTCGGCCGGTCCGGGTGCGGCAGCGTTACCAGGCGAACGCCTCCGGCGACGGCCCGGGCCCCGGGCTGTGCTGTCCCGGGGCAATCCCCCGGTCCCCCGGCCGAGCCGGTCGGTCCGGGTGCGGCACCGTTACCAGGCGAACGCCTCCGGTGACGGCCCCGGGCCCGGGAAGATCTCGTCCAGGGACGTGAGCACCTCTTCCGACAGCTCCAGTTCGACGGCGCGGAGCGCCGAGGCGAGCTGGGCCGCGGTGCGCGGGCCGACGATCGGGCCGGTCACGCCGGGCCGGGTGAGCAGCCATGCGAGCGCCGCCTCGCCCGGTTCGAGACCGTGCTTGTCGAGCAGGTCCTCGTACGCCTGGACCTTCTCGCGTACGGCGCTGTTGGCGAGGGCGTCGGCGGAGCGACCGGAGGCCCGTCGGCCGCCTTCCGTCTCCTTCTTGATCACGCCGCCGAGCAGCCCGCCGTGCAGCGGGGACCAGGGGATGACCCCGAGGCCGTAGTCCTGCGCGGCCGGGATGACCTCCATCTCGGCGCGGCGCTCGGCGAGGTTGTACAGGCACTGCTCGCTGACCAGCCCGAAGCTGCCGCGCCTGGCGGCGGTCTCGTTGGCCTGGGCGATCTTGTACCCGGGGAAGTTCGAGGACCCCGCGTAGAGGATCTTGCCCTGCTGGACCAGAACGTCGACGGCCTGCCAGATCTCCTCGAAGGGTGTCTGGCGGTCGATGTGGTGGAACTGGTAGAGGTCGATGTAGTCCGTCTGCAGCCGCTTCAGGCTGGCGTCGACGGCCCGCCGGATGTTCACGGCGGACAGCTTGTCGTGGTTGGGCCAGGCGTCGCCGTCGGGCGCCATGTTCCCGTACACCTTGGTGGCGAGCACGACCTTGTCGCGCCGCTCACCGCCCTTGGCGAACCAGTTGCCGATGATCGACTCGGTGCGGCCCTTGTTCTCGCCCCAGCCGTACACGTTGGCGGTGTCGAAGAAGTTGATTCCGGCGTCCAGCGCCGCGTCCATGATCGCGTGGCTCTCGGCCTCATCGGTCTGGGGCCCGAAATTCATCGTCCCGAGCACGATCCGGCTGACCTTGAGACCCGTACGTCCGAGCTGCGTGTACTTCATGAGGCTTTAGCCAACGCCGTGGAGTGCGCTCTAGGCAAGGGGAGTTTCTGTGGGGCGGGGCGCGGGTCAGTCGTGGGGGAACTCGTCGGTCTTGAGGGTGAGGCCGAGGGGGGTGCTGGTCATGTCGACGTCCACGCCGTAGCTGATGGACGTGTCGCTCATGTACTCGCCGTCCTTGGGCTGGGTGAACAGGCGGCATTTTCCGACGTACGGGTCGACGATCAGATAGACGGCAACCTCCGCCAGCGCGTACGCGGTCTTTTTGGGGCCGTAGTCGTTGGGAGCCGTGCCCTCGGAGATGACCTCCGCGATGAACTCGACGTCCTGGTAACGCCAGCGACCTTCGTCGTCCTTCTTTGCGGAGTCGCTGAGCTTGGCGACGTCCGGACAGAAGCCGTTCTCGTGACCCGGGAAGTCGATCCGGACGTCCGAGAACACTCTGACGTCCATCCCGAACCTGTCTTCGAGGGCCCGCACGATCCGGCGGATGATTTCCCAATGGGTGTCGCGCTGCGGCGTCATGTGGACGTTGCCCCCGACGATCTCGACCCTGAATCCTTCGGGGACGGGCATACGCTCAAGGCGCTCGAACCACTCGTCCAGACGCTTGGTGTTGGCGTCGGCCATCTCGATCCTGTCTTCCAGGACGGTCATCGTGGCGCTCCTCCCCGGCTGCCTCTCGGACAAGTGCAGCCGCGCAGTACAACGATACGCACAGTGACACAGTCACTTACCGAACGAACACAGCGCCGACTAAGCCCGAGCGTCGTACGGCGCCCCCAACCCCCACGCCTGATACATCGCATCCGCGAAAGCCCCCGCCAGCTTGTGCTCCCCGCTCGCGTTCGGGTGCGTCCCGTCGTACGTGTCGAGGTGGATGTCGTACGACTCGGGGATCGAGGCCAGGAGGAGAGGGGATGTGGGCTCGTCGAGGTCGGCGATGGCCTTGGCCAGGAGTTCGTTGAAGCGGCCGACCTCGGTCGCGAACTCCGCGTCCGCTTCTGCGCGTACGTTCGGGATGACCGGCAGGAGGACCATGCGCACCCCGGGGTCGGCCAGCCTCGCCTCGGTGACGAAGCGGCGCATGTTCTCCGCGGTCTGCTCGGCGGTCGTGTAGAAGCCGAGGTCTATCAGGCCGAGGGAGACCAGCAGCACGTCCGCCCGCTCGCGGGTCACCGTCTCGCGGATCAGCGGGGCCATGTGCAGCCAGCCCTCGCCCCAGCCTGCGAGGTGGCGGCGGGCGTGGCGCGGGAAGTCGGGGTCCCGGTACTCGTACGAGACGGGAGCGTCCGATGCCTTGTCGTACAGCGTCTCGCGCGGGCCGACGATCTTGAACGGGCCACCGTATGTCCCGCGCAGGTGCTGCCACATCCGGTAGCGCCAGGTGTGTTCGCCCGCGCTGCCGATCGTCATGGAGTCCCCGACGGGCATGAACCTGAGCATCCGCTCATCTTCCTCGATCACGCCCTTGGCCAGGGGCGGCCGGGAATGTGAGGCTGGACACTCCCGGTGAACACATGGGCGAGGTGGCACGCTTGACGGCATGCGCTCCCTGCCGCCGCTCGCCGGTGCCCTCCTCCTTGTCGCACTGTCGACGCCCGCCGCCCTCGCCGACGGCGGCACCGAGGGGTTCACGATCAAGGATCCGCGGATCACCGAGTCCAGCGGCCTCGCCGCCTCGCACCTCCACCCCGGCATCTACTGGACGCACAACGACAGCGACGACGGGGCGTATCTCTACGCGATCGACTCGAAGACCGGGCAGACGGTCGCGACCGTCACCATGACGGGCGTCGGCCGGGTGCGTGACATGGAGGCCATCTCGATCGGGCCCGACGACAACCTCTACGTCGGCGACATCGGCGACAACCTCGGCGGCAAGTGGCCGTACGTCTGGATCTACAAGCTCCCCGAGCCGAAGAAACTGCGCGACCAGACGGTCCGCGCCACGCAGTTCGTCGTGAAGTACGAGGACGGGCCGCGGGACGCCGAGGCGCTGATGGTGCATCCGAAGACGGGGCGGGTGTACATCGCCGACAAGAAGGAGGACGGCGGGTCGCTCTACGAAGGCCCGGCCCGGCTCTCCTCCTCCGGCACGAACGTCTTCAAGCGCGTGGCCGGCACGGATCTCTGGGTGACCGACGGCGCCTTCTCGCCCGACGGCAAGCACCTCGCCCTGCGCGGCTACTTCGGCGGGGCGCTTTACGCGTGGCGCGACGGGAAGCCGGAGCGGGAGGGGCGGCTGAGCGTGCCGCTGCAGAGCCAGGGCGAGTCCGTGACCTACACGGCGGACGGCTCCGCCCTGATGTACGGCAGCGAGGGGGAGCAGAGTCCGGTCGAGCCCGTCGAGGTGAAGGAGGGGGACGGTGGGGCCTCCAAGTCTCCTTCGGCGAGCGGTCATTCGCGTGACGATGCGGCCACGGGCGGCGGGCCCGCTTTTGACGCCGATTTCGGTACCGGCGCGGTCGCTCTCGCCGTCACCCTGGCCGTCGTATTCGGTCTGAAGCGGCTGCTGCGGCGCCGCTGACGGGCGGTCGGCTGCCACGCTTGAGCCACGCGCGCGTGAGCCGATCCCATGTCCGAAGTATTGACGTGCTCATGATCTATCGCTTCCATGGGGGTGCGCGGTACGTGGGAGCGCTCCCACCGGTTCCGGGGCCGCGCCTACCGAGAGGAACCAGCCACGATGTTCCGCGGCCTTCGAAGAGTGCTGTGTGTGGCCGCAGCGCTCCTTTTACCTCTGGCGGGCGCGCAGACCGCGCACGCCGAATCCGCCGCCGAGGCCCCGGGGGCCGGTTACTGGCACACCAGCGGCCGGCAGATCCTGGACACGGCGGACCAGCCCGTCCGTATCGCCGGAATCAACTGGTTCGGCTTCGAGACCGGCAACTACGTGGTCCACGGCCTCTGGTCACGCGACTACAAGAGCATGATCGACCAGATGAAGTCGCTGGGCTACAACACCATCCGGCTGCCGTACAGCGACGACGTCTTCAAGAGCGGTACGACGCCCAACAGCATCGACTTCTCCGGCGGCAAGAACGCCGACCTGCAGGGGCTCAACTCGCTGCAGATCCTGGACAAGATCGTGTCGTACGCGGGTCAGGACGGCCTGAAGGTCATCCTCGACCGGCACCGGCCGGACTCGGGCGGGCAGTCGGCGCTCTGGTACACGAGTGCGGTCCCGGAGTCGACGTGGATCGACAACCTCAAGGCGCTCGCCAACCGCTACAAGGGCGACCCCACTGTCGTGGGCATCGACCTGCACAACGAGCCGCATGATCCCGCCTGCTGGGGCTGCGGGGACCCGGCTAAGGACTGGCGGCTGGCCGCCCAGAAGGCGGGGAACGCGGTCCTGTCCGTCAACCCCGAACTGCTGATCCTCGTCGAGGGCGTGCAGACGTACGACGGCGTGTCGGGCTGGTGGGGCGGCAACTTGATGGGTGTCGCGAAGTATCCGGTCGAGCTGGACGTGGCGAACCGGGTCGTCTACTCCGCCCATGACTACGCGACCAGCGTGGCCCAGCAGAGCTGGTTCAGCGATCCGAGCTTCCCCGACAACATGCCCGGGATCTGGGACAAGTACTGGGGCTACATCTTCAAGCAGAACATCGCGCCGGTGTGGGTGGGCGAGTTCGGGACCACGCTCCAGTCCACGGTCGACCAGAAGTGGCTGGCCGCGCTGGTCGCGTATCTGCGGCCCACGGACACGTACGGTGCCGACAGCATCTCCTGGACCTTCTGGTCCTGGAACCCCAACTCCGGTGACACGGGCGGAATCCTGAAGGACGACTGGTCGACCGTGGACACCGTCAAGGACGGGTATCTGGCGAGCATCAAGGCGCCGGGATTTCCCAGTAGCGGGGACGGGGGAGGGGACGACGGCGGCGGCGACACCGCGGCGGCCTGCAGTGCGGCCTACAAGGTCAGCAGTGACTGGGGCAGTGGCTTCAACGCCGACGTGACCGTGACCAACACAGGGACGGCCGCGCTCACGTCCTGGAAGGTGACGTGGACGTGGAGCGGCTCGCAGCAGGTCACGAACATGTGGAACGCCGCATACACGCAGAGTGGGGCGACCGTCGTCGCCTCGAACACCGCTTACGGCGGGAGCGTGCCGGTGGGTGGTTCTGCGAGCTTCGGGTTCGGGGGTGCGCCCGGGGGCGGAGCCGTGCCGGAGCTGACCTGTACGGCGTCATGAGAAAGGGGCGCCCGGCGTGGGTGACACGCCGGGCGCCCCTGTCGACGTACGGAGTACGTGGGAGAAGCGGCTACAGCTTCTCGATCACGTAGTCGATGCACTTCGTCAGCGCCTCGATGTCCGACGGCTCGACCGCCGGGAACATCGCGACGCGCAGCTGGTTGCGGCCCAGCTTGCGGTACGGCTCGGTGTCCACGATGCCGTTGGCGCGCAGCACCTTGGCGACCGCGGCGGCGTCGACGTCGTCCGAGAAGTCGATCGTGCCGATGACCTGCGAGCGCTTCGCCGGGTCGGCGACGAACGGGTTGGCGTACTTGACGTCCTCGGCCCAGCCGTAGAGCGTCCGCGAGGAGGTCGCGGTGCGGCGCACCGCCCAGTCGAGGCCGCCCTGGCCGTTGATCCACTCCAGCTGCTCGTTGAGCAGGAACAGCGTGGCGAGGGCCGGGGTGTTGTACGTCTGGTTCTTGCGGGAGTTGTCGATCGCCGTGGGGAGGCTGAAGAACTCCGGGATGTGGCGGCCGGACGCGTGGATGCGCTCGGCGCGCTCGATCGCGGCCGGGGAGAAGATGCCGATCCACAGGCCGCCGTCGGAGGCGAAGGACTTCTGCGGCGCGAAGTAGTAGACGTCGGTCTCGGCGATGTCGACCGGGAGACCGCCCGCGCCGGAGGTGGCGTCCACGAGGACGAGCGAGCCCGCGTCGGCGCCCTCGACCCGCTTGAGGGGCATGGCCACACCGGTCGAGGTCTCGTTGTGCGTGAACGCGTAGACGTCGACGCCCGCCTCGGCGGCGGCCTCGGGGTGCGTACCGGGGTCGGTGGAGATGACCGTCGGCTCGGCGAGCCACGGGGCGAGCTTCGCGGCCTTGGCGAACTTCGAGGAGAATTCGCCGAAGCTGAGGTGCTGCGACTTGTTCTCGATCAGGCCGTGGGTCGCGATGTCCCAGAAGGCGGTCGAGCCGCCGTTGCCCAGGATCACCTCGTAGCCCTCGGGGAGCTGGAAGAGGTCGCGTACGCCCTCGCGGACCTTGCCGACCAGGTTCTTGACCGGGGCCTGGCGGTGGGAGGTGCCCAGGAGGGACGTGCCGGTGGCGGCCAGGGCGTCCAGCGCCTCCGTGCGCACCTTGGAGGGGCCCGCGCCGAAACGTCCGTCGGCGGGCTTGATGTCAGCGGGAATCTGGATCTCAGCCACGGTCCGGAGCCTAGTCGCTCGACGAAACCGGCCGGAAACGTGTCCGTCCGATGAGACGGGGCGGCCGGATCATGAGAAGTGGGGTGGGGGCATCCTGGGGGCATGGCTGATCTCTACGGTGTACCGGGCGGCGTGCGCGCTGATGCGGATGTTGACCCGGCCGCTGACCTGCGTGTCGAGCTTCGGAGTCGGCTGCGGGCCGCCGTCCGTGGGGACGTCGACTTCGGGGTGACCGCACGGGCGCTGAACACCATGGACGCGTCCAACTACCGGCGTGTGCCGCTCGGCGTGGTGGCCCCGCGGGATGCCGACGACGTGGCCGCGGTGCTCGCCGTCTGCCGCGAGCGCGGCGTGCCGGTCGTGGCGCGCGGCGGCGGCACGTCGATCGCCGGCCAGGCGACCGGCACCGGCGTCGTCCTGGACTTCACGCGGCACATGAACAAGATCGTTTCCCTCGACCCGGAGGAGCGCACGGCGGTGGTCCAGCCGGGCGTCGTCCTCGACCGGCTGCAGGAGGCCGCGGCCCCGCACGGCCTGCGGTTCGGGCCCGACCCGTCCACGCACGGCCGCTGCACCCTCGGCGGGATGATCGGCAACAACTCGTGCGGGTCGCACTCGGTGGCCTGGGGGACGACCGCGGACAACATCGGCGAGCTGTCGGTGGTCAGCGGCCGGGGCGAGCGGCTGCGGCTGGGCCAGGGCTGGGTCGGCGCGCCCGAGGGCCTGCGCGCGCTCGTGGAGGGCGAGTTGGCGCTGCTGCGAACCGGCTTTCCCGAGCTGCCGCGGCGTATCTCCGGCTACGCCCTGGACGCGCTGCTGCCCGAGAAGGGCGCGGACGTCGCCCGGTCCTTCTGCGGCAGCGAAGGCACCCTCGGCGTGCTCACGGAGGCCGTCGTCCGGCTCGTCGAGGCGCCACGCGCGCGTGCGCTCGCCGTTCTCGCGTACGCCGACGAGGGCGCGGCGGCGGACGCGGCCGCCGGACTGCTGCCGTTCGGGCCGCTGACCGTGGAGGGGATGGCCGCCGACCTCGTGCCGCCTGGCACCTCCGGGCTGCCCAGGGGCGGCGCGTGGCTGTTCGTCGAGACGGGCGGCGCCTCGGAGGCGGAGGCACGCGCGCGTGCCGAGGCGATCGTGCGCGCCGCCGACGTCGTGGACGCGGTGGTCGTCACCGACCCGGCCGGGCAGCGCACCCTGTGGCGGATCCGCGAGGACGCGAGCGGTACGGCGACCCGGATGCCGGACGGCACGGAGGCCTGGCCGGGCTGGGAGGACTGCGCGGTGCCGCCCGCCCGCCTCGGCGGGTACCTGCGGGATTTCCGGGCCCTGCTCACGCAGCACGGCCTGCGCGGCACGCCGTACGGGCACTTCGGCGACGGCTGCATCCATGTCCGTATCGACTTCGACCTGCTGACTCCCGAGGGCATCGGCCGCTTCCGCCGCTTCTCGGAGGAGCTCGCGGACGTGGTCGTCGCCCACGGCGGCTCGCTCTCCGGCGAGCACGGCGACGGCCAGGCACGCGCCGAGCTGCTGCCGAAGATGTACGGCACTGAGCTGGTGCGGCTCTTCGAGCGGGTGAAGGGCGCCTGGGACCCGGACGACCTGCTCAACCCGGGAATGCTGGTACGCCCGGCCCGGCTCGACGAGAACCTGCGGTTCACCGTCCTGCCGCGGAAACCGGTCGACGTGGCCTTCGGCTACCCGCACGACGGCGGGGACTTCTCGGCGGCGGTCCGCCGGTGCGTGGGCGTCGCCAAATGCCGTACGGAGACGGTCGCCGGACCGGCGGTGATGTGCCCGTCCTTCCGGGCCACCGGCGAGGAGGAGCACTCCACGCGCGGGCGCGCGCGCCTGCTGCACGAAATGCTCGCGGGCGAGGTCGTGACGGACGGATGGCGGTCCACGGAGGTCCGTGACGCGCTCGACCTGTGCCTGTCCTGCAAGGGCTGCCGGACGGACTGCCCGGTCGGCGTCGACATGGCCACGTACAAGGCGGAGTTCCTGCACCACCACTACGCGGGGCGGCGGCGCCCGGCCGCGCACTATGCGATGGGGTGGCTGCCGCGCTGGCTGCGGCTCGCCGCGCCCTTCGCGGGGGCCGTGAACCTCTCGGGCGTCGTGAACGCGGCACTGCGCGTGCGCCCGCTGGCCGCGCTCGCCAAGCGGCTCGGCGGCATCGCATCGGAGCGGGAGATTCCGCGGCTGCCGCGTGAGACGTTCCGGCGGTGGTTCGACCGCCGCGCACGGCAGCTCGGCGGGGGTCGTACGGAGATCGTCTCCTCGAGCAAGGTCGCCGTGCTCTGGCCGGACACCTTCACCGACCACCTGTCTCCCGAGGTGGGAAAGGCGGCCGTGCAGGTCCTGGAGGACGCCGGACGCCGGGTCCTCCTGCCGCCGGCGGGAGTGTGCTGCGGCCTGACGTACGTCTCGACCGGCCAGCTCGACCGCGCCCGCGCCGTCATGCGCCGCACCCTCGACCGGATGGAGCCGGTCATGGGCGGCCCCCTGGTCGTACTGGAGCCCAGCTGCGCGGCCGCGCTGAGGACCGACCTGCCGGAACTCCTCCACGACGACCCACGCGCGCGTGAACTCGCCGACTCGGTCCGCACGTTCGCCCAGTACCTGGAGGAGCAGGCCCCCGAATGGCAGCCGCCGCGCATCGACCGCCCCGTCGCCGGCCAGACGCACTGCCACCAGCACGCGGTACTCGGCGACGCGGCCGAACGCCGACTGCGCGGGAAGGCGGGCCTGACCGGCGACCTCAGCGGCGGCTGCTGCGGCCTGGCGGGCAACTTCGGCTTCGAGAAGGGTCACTACGAGGTGTCGACGGCCTGCGCCGAGGAGCAACTGCTTCCGTCGGTACGGGCGGCGTCGGACGACACGGTGCTCCTGGCCGACGGCTTCTCGTGCCGCACCCAGCTGGACCAGCTGGCGGGGCGGCGGGGGCGGCATCTGGCGGAGGTGCTGGCCGAAGCGCTGGAACGGAAGCGGCCCGAGTCCTCCTAGGTCTCTTCCTCTCCTAGGTGCCTCTCCGCGGCGAGTGACTCAGTGAGTCGCGCTCCGACGCGAGGCGCGCGTCCGCCGCGCGGCCCGCGGCCCCGTCATCCGCGGCGCGGCCCTCGGACCGTCCCGTGTCATCCGCCGCTCGCGACCTCGTGTGCCAGCGCCACCAGGTCCCGCAGCGCCGGGTGTCCGGCCGCGTCGCGCCAGGCCAGGACGACCGGGACGCGGGGTGCGTCGACGAGCGGGACGTAGGCCACGCCCGGGTGGGGGTGCATGCCGGTCGTGGCGGTGGTGGTGACGCCCACGGCCCGGCCGGCGGCGATGGCGGCCAGCCAGTCGTCCGTGTTGGCCACCGTGATCGTCGCGGTGGGGCGGCGGTCCCCGGGCCACAGGTCTAGGGTTGTGGTGCCGGACACCGTGTTGATGGCGATGGTCTGGTGGGCCAGGTCCGCGAGGGTCAGCCGCGGGCGGGCGACCAGCGGGCTGTCCGCGGGCAGGGCGGCGACCCGCCTCTCGGTGGTCAGCAGCTCCGTGACCAGGCCCGGCGCGTCGACCGTGCCGCGCAGCAGCGCGACGTCCACGGCGCCGCGCGTCAGGCCGGCACTGCGGTCGTCGATGCGGAGGAGGTCGAGCGGGACGTCGGGGTGCGTCTCGCGCCAGCGGCGCAGCAGCGGGGTGGTGTAGCGGCCGGCAGCCGCCCATGCGTGGCCGAGCCGCAGGGGCCGCCGCGTGCTGCGCCCCGCGTCGAGCGCGTCTTCGAACGCGGCGACGGCCACCGCCGCCTTGTCCCGGAACGCGCGGCCCTCGGCGGTCAGCGCGAGATGGTGCGTGGAGCGGTCGACGAGCCGGACGCCGAGCGCGTCCTCGAGAGCGGCGAGGGTGCGCGAGACGGCGGGCTGGGTGAGCCTGAGCCGGAGCGCGGCGCGCGTGACACTGCCCTCCTCGGCGATCGCGAGGAAGCAGCGCAGATGCCGGAGCTCGATGGCGCTGAGACCGCTCATGTCCGCGCAGCCTAGGCCGCTCATGCCGGAGGCGCATAACGGGAGCGCGATCGGCATTTCCCGCGCAGGGTAGGCGTCCGTAGCTTGGAACCTGGGACAGGGTCGTACAGCTGCGTATGGACTGCACAGTACTGTCTCGGTTCATTGAGTTAGACGGTAGAGTGCACCCCAATGCACATCGGTGCATTGCGTTGAATTTGGCGGGAAAGGCTTGGCCGTGTCGGAAGCGAGCGTGGCGCAGGGCGCGGGGAGTGTCCAAGGCGCGCAGGGGCAGGGCGTGCGCAGCGCGCCGGATGCGGGGACCCCGGGCAGCGCGGCAAGTACGTCTGCGCGCGGCCCCCGTCTCGGCCCCGTGGGCTCCCTCGGCCCCGTCGGCCTGGTCCTCGCCGGCGGCCTCTCCGTGCAGTTCGGCGGCGCGCTCGCGGTGAGCCTGATGCCGCGGGCGGGTGCCCTCGGTGTCGTCACGCTGCGGCTGGTCGTCGCCGCGGTCGTGCTGCTCGCCGTCTGCCGTCCGCGGCTGCGCGGCCACTCGCGCGCCGACTGGGGCACCGTCATCGCCTTCGGCATCGTCATGGGCGCCATGAACGGGCTCTTCTACCAGGCCGTCGCCCGTATCCCGCTGGGGCCGGCCGTCACCCTCGAGGTCCTGGGCCCGCTCGCGCTCTCCGTGCTCGCGTCCCGCCGGGCGGTGAACGTGATCTGGGCGGGCCTCGCCCTCGCCGGCGTCTTCCTGCTCGGCGGCGGAGGCTTCGAAAGCCTCGATCCCGTGGGCGCGGCCTTCGCGCTCGGCGCCGGCGCCATGTGGGCGGCGTACATCGTCTTCAGTGCGCGTACGGGACGCCGCTTCCCGCAGGCCGACGGCCTGGCGCTGGCCATGGCCGTGGCGGCGCTGCTCTTCCTGCCGCTGGGCATCGCGGAGTCGGGGACGAAGCTCGTCGACCCGGTCACGCTGGGCCTCGGCGCGGGCGTGGCGATGCTGTCGTCCGTCCTGCCGTACACCCTCGAACTGATCGCCCTGCGACGCCTGCCCGCGTCCACCTTCGCCGTCCTCATGAGCCTGGAACCGGCCATCGCGGCGCTCGCCGGCTTCCTTGTCCTGCACCAGGCCCTGTCCGCCACCCAGGCGCTGGCGATCGCGCTGGTCATCGGGGCGAGCATGGGGGCGGTGCGGACGCAGGTGGGGCGGGGGAATGCGAAGGGGCTGGACGACGCGGCCCAGGGCACCGCCCTCTGACGCGACGCGTTTCCTTACGTCCGGCCGTCCTCGTCGGACTCCTCCGACTGGTCCGCCCCGGGCGGGCGCTCGACGACGAACGAGCCCTTACCGCGCACGGTGATGACGAGCCCGCGTTCCCGGAGCTCCTGTGCGGCGCGCCGTGCGGTGAGGCGCGCTACACCGTACTCGTCGGCGAGGTGGTGCTCCGAGGGGATCGGCCTGCGGGCTCCCCGGTACCGACCCGACGGCCGCACCGGGCGGCCCGTCCGCGGAATCAACGGCCGGAAATCAATGCAAGCGCGCTTGCTTGTTTTTCGGGCGGCTGCCATGCTCCGGGGGCACACCGCCGTGCCGGTCCCGAGGGGAGCGCACCGTGTCCGAACCCGCTGTCGTACTGGACGACTTGCGTGCCGAAGGCGATGAACTCGACGAGATCGTCGGTGGACTGAGCCGTCAGAAGTGGGCCTGGATGACCTCCGCGCCCCGCTGGACCATCGCCCACCAGATCGCTCATCTCGAGTGGACCGACCGCATGGCGTTGCTGGCCGTCACCGACCCGGACGGCTTCGCCGCCGAGGCCACAAAGGCCCTGGCCGCGCCGGACGCCTTCGTCGACCAGGCGGCCGAGGCGGGCGCCGCGCTGCCGCACACCGAGTTGCTCGCCCGCTGGCGCACCGGGCGCGAGCTGCTGCAGAAGGCGCTGCGGGCGGCTCCGACCGGGACCCGGTTTCCCTGGTACGGGCCGCCGATGAGCACGGCCTCCATGGCGACCGGCCGCCTGATGGAGACCTGGGCGCATGGCCAGGACATCGTGGACGCCTTCGGCAAGACCCGTCGGCCCACCGCGCGGCTGCGTCACGTGGCGCGTATCGGCGTACGCGCGCGTGACTTCGCCTTCGCGGTGCGGGGACTGGCCGCCCCGGGCGAGGAGTTCCGCGTCGAGCTCACCGCGCCCGACGGGTCCGGGGACGTGTGGGCGTACGGGCCTGAAGAAGCCGCCCAGCGGGTCACCGGGCCCGCGCTCGACTTCTGCCTCCTGGTCACCCAGCGCGCCCACCGCGCCGACCTCGCTGTACGGGCCGAGGGGCCCGACGCCGACCGGTGGCTGGACATCGCGCAGGCCTTCGCGGGCCCGCCGGGGGCCGGGCGTGCGCCGAAGGGGGCCAGCCGATGACGTGCCCGCTGCGGATCGGGAACGCCTCCGGCTTCTACGGCGACCGGTTCGACGCGATGCGCGAGATGCTGACAGGCGGCCCGCTCGACGTCCTGACCGGCGACTATCTCGCCGAGCTGACCATGCTCATCCTGGGGCGGGACCGCCTCAAGAACCCAGACGGCGGCTACGCGCGCACCTTTCTGCGGCAGTTGGAGGAGTGCCTCGGGCTCGCGTATGAGCGAAGTGTGCGGATTGTGGCCAACGCGGGCGGGCTGAACCCGGCCGGACTCGCCGACGCCGTACGCGCGTTGGCCGACCGGCTCGGCATCCCCGTCCGCGTCGCCCACGTCGAGGGTGACGACCTCACCGGCCGCTTCCCGGGGACGCTCGCCGCGCACGCCTACCTCGGCGGCGCCGGTATCGCGGCGTGCCTGCGCGAGGGCGCGGACATCGTCGTCACCGGTCGGGTTACGGACGCGGCACTCGTCAGTGGGCCCGCCGCGGCCCACTACGGCTGGGGGCCGGACGCCTACGACCGGCTCGCGGGCGCAGGCGTCGCGGGCCACGTCCTGGAGTGCGGCACCCAGGCCACCGGCGGCAACTACTCCTTCTTCGCCGAGCACGACATTCGCCGCCTTCGCCACCCCGGATTCCCGGTCGCCGAGATCCACGAGGACGGCTCGTCCGTCATCACCAAGCACGACGGCACCGGCGGCATCGTGGACACCGGCACGGTCACGGCCCAGCTGCTGTACGAGACGTCCGGCGCCCGGTACGCGGGGCCGGACGTCACCGCCCGCCTCGACTCCGTACGCCTCACGCAGGACGGCCCCGACCGGGTGCGCATCGACGGGGTCCGCGGCGAGGCCCCGCCCCCGGCCCTCAAAGTCGGCCTGAACCGGCTCGGCGGATACCGGAACGAGGTCGTCTTCGTCCTCACCGGTCTCGACATCGAGGCCAAGGCCGCGCTCGTACGCGACCAGATGGAGGCCGCGTTCGACGCGGCCAAGTCCCGGCCGGCGCAGGTGCGATGGGAGCTGGCCCGCACCGACCGGCCGGACGCGGACACCGAGGAGACCACGAGTGCGCTGCTCCGGCTCGTGGTGCGGGACACCGACGCGGAGACGGTGGGGCGTGCCGTCAGCGGCGCCGCCGTCGAGCTGGGGCTCGGCAGCTACCCGGGGTTCCATCTGACGGCACCGCCGGGCAAGGGCGCGCCGTACGGGGTGTTCGAGGCGGCCTACGTCGAGCAGGGAGCCGTGGAGCATGTGGCGGTTCTCCACGACGGACGGCGGCTTCCGGTGTCTCCGCCCGCCGCCACCCGCGTACTCGAAGCCGCCGAGATGCCTCCGCTGCCCGAGCCGCTGCCATCCGGGCCCACGCGCCGCGCGCCGCTCGGCCTGGTCGCCGGGGCCCGCAGCGGCGACAAGGGCGGCGACGCGAACATCGGTGTGTGGGCGCGCACCGACGACGCCTGGCGGTGGCTCGCCCACACCCTGACCGCCGACCGCCTGCGGGCTCTTCTGCCGGAGTGCGCCGGCCTGCCCGTCACGCGCCATGTGCTGCCGAACCTGCGGGCACTGAACTTCGTCGTCGAGGGCCTGCTGGGCGAGGGCGTGGCCGCGCAGGCGCGCTTCGATCCGCAGGCCAAGGCGCTCGGGGAGTGGCTGCGGTCGCGGCACCTGGAGATACCGGAGGCCCTGCTGTGACGGAGCCCCGCTGTACGTCCTTTCCCCACTGGAGGTGGTCCTGTGACGGTCCTCGCGTCGTCGCTTGACACGCGGAGCCCCGAGTACGCCGCCAACCGCGAAGCCATGCTCGGAAAGCTCGCCGAACTCGATGGCGAGCACGCCAAGGCGCTCGCGGGCGGCGGTGAGAAGTACGTCGCCCGGCACCGTGCGCGCGGCAAGCTGCTCGCGCGCGAGCGCATCGAGCTGCTGCTCGACCCGGACACCCCGTTCCTGGAGCTGTCGCCGCTGGCGGCCTGGGGCAGCGAGTACGCGGTGGGGGCCTCGCTCGTCACCGGGATCGGCGTCGTAGAGGGCGTCGAGTGCCTGATCACGGCCAATGACCCGACCGTACGGGGTGGCGCAAGCAATCCCTGGTCCCTGAAGAAGGCCCTGCGGGCCAACGAGATCGCCTACGCCAACCGGCTGCCCTGCATCAGCCTCGTCGAGTCCGGTGGAGCCGATCTGCCGTCGCAGAAGGAGATCTTCATCCCCGGCGGGGCGATCTTCCGCGACCTGACCCGGCTGTCGGCGGCCGGCATCCCCACCGTCGCCGTCGTCTTCGGGAACTCCACGGCCGGAGGCGCGTACATCCCCGGCATGTCCGACCACGTGATCATGGTCAAGGAGCGCGCCAAGGTGTTCCTCGGCGGGCCGCCGCTGGTGAAGATGGCCACCGGGGAGGAGAGCGACGACGAGTCGCTCGGCGGCGCCGAGATGCACGCGCGCGTGTCGGGTCTCGCCGACTACTACGCGCTCGACGAGCAGGACGCCCTGCGCCAGGCCCGCCGCGTGGTCGCCCGCCTCAACCACCGCAAGGCGCAACCCGATCCGGGCCCGGCCGCCCCGCCCAAGTACGACGAGGACGAACTCCTGGGCATCGTGCCCGGCGATCTGAAGATCCCCTTCGATCCACGCGAGGTCATCGCCCGGATCGTCGACGCCTCCGACTTCGACGAGTTCAAGCCGCTGTACGGGGCGAGCCTGTGCACGGGATGGGCGACCCTGCACGGCTATCCGGTCGGCATCCTCGCCAACGCCCAGGGCGTGCTGTTCAGCGAGGAGTCGCAGAAGGCCGCCCAGTTCATCCAGCTCGCCAACCAGCGCGACATCCCCCTCCTCTTCCTGCACAACACCACCGGCTACATGGTCGGCAAGGAGTACGAACAGGGCGGCATCATCAAGCACGGCGCGATGATGATCAACGCCGTGTCGAACTCGCGCGTGCCGCATCTCAGCGTGCTGATGGGCGCCTCGTACGGCGCCGGGCACTACGGCATGTGCGGGCGGGCCTACGACCCGCGGTTCCTCTTCGCCTGGCCCAGCGCCAAGTCCGCCGTCATGGGCCCGCAGCAGCTCGCGGGCGTGCTCTCCATCGTCGCTCGCCAGTCGGCCGCCGCGAAGGGACAGCCCTACGACGAGGACGCGGACGCCGCCCTGCGCGCCATGGTGGAGCAGCAGATCGAGTCCGAGTCCCTGCCGATGTTCCTGTCCGGGCGGCTCTACGACGACGGGGTCATCGACCCGCGCGATACCCGCACGGTGCTCGGCCTGTGCCTGTCCGCGATCCACACCGCGCCCGTCGAAGGAGCGCGCGGCGGCTTCGGCGTCTTCCGGATGTGACGGATATGAGGTCCTCTCAAGTGATCACTTCTGTGCTCGTGGCCAACCGCGGCGAGATCGCCTGCCGCGTCTTCCGTACGTGCCGTGAGCTGGGAATCCGCACGGTCGCCGTGCACTCGGACGCCGACGGGAACGCTCTCCACGCGCGCGTGGCCGACACGGCAGTCCGGCTGCCTGGAGCGGCGCCCGCCGAGACGTATCTGCGCGGCGACCTGATCGTGAAGGCGGCGCTGACCGCGGGCGCCGACGCCGTGCACCCCGGCTACGGCTTCCTCTCCGAGAACGCCGGCTTCGCGCGTGCCGTGCTCGACGCGGGCCTCGTCTGGATCGGACCGCCGCCCGAGGCGATCGAGGCGATGGCGTCGAAGACGCGCGCCAAGAAGCTCATCGGTATCGCGCCTCTGGAGGAGGTGACGGAGGACGACCTGCCGGTGCTGGTCAAGGCGGCTGCGGGCGGTGGCGGGCGCGGCATGCGGGTCGTACGGGAACTCGCCGAGCTGGACGCGGCCCTGGAGGCGGCGCGGGCCGAGGCACTGAGCGCGTTCGGGGACGGCGAGGTGTTCGTCGAGCCGTACATCGAGGGCGGGCGGCACGTGGAGGTCCAGATCATGGCCGACGCACACGGCACGGTGTGGGCGCTCGGCACCCGGGACTGCTCCCTCCAGCGCCGCCACCAGAAGGTGATCGAGGAGGCGCCCGCCCCGGGGCTTTCGCAGGAACTCACCGACACCCTGCACCGGTTGGCAGTCCGTGCCGCTCACGCGACCGGCTACCGCGGCGCCGGCACCGTCGAGTTCCTGGTCGCGGACGGCCGCGCCCACTTCCTGGAGATGAACACCCGCCTCCAGGTCGAACACCCCGTGACGGAAGCCGTGTTCGGGCTCGACCTCGTCGCGCTGCAGATCCGGATCGCCGAGGGCGGGGCACTGGACGACGAACCGCCACGCGCGCGTGGGCACGCGATCGAGGCCCGCCTGTACGCCGAGGACCCGGCCCGCGACTGGGCCCCGCAGACCGGCACACTGCTCCGTCTGACCGTGCCCGGCGTCCGCCTGGACAAGGGCTACGACGACGGCGACCCGATCGGCGTCCACTACGACCCGATGCTCGCCAAGGCCGTCGCCCACGCCCCCACGCGCGCGGAGGCGATCCGCAAGCTCGCGGGCGCCCTGCAACGGGCGGACGTGCACGGCCCGGTCACCAACCGGGACCTGCTCGTCCGCTCCCTGCGGCACGAGGAGTTCACCACCGGCCGCATGGACACCGGGTTCTACGACCGCCACCTGCCGGAGCTGACCGCCCCGGACCCCGAGCCGTACGCCCCGCTGGCCGCCGCCCTCGCCGATGCCCATGGCCGCTCCCGCTCCCGGTTCGGCGGCTGGCGCAACCTGCCGTCGCAGCCGCAGGTCAAGCGGTACGCCATGGCGGGCGAGGAGCACGAGGCCCGCTACCGGCACACCCGCGCGGGCCTGACCGCCGACGGGGTGCGGGTCGTGCACGCCGACGCCCGGCTCGTCGTCCTCGAAGTGGACGGCGTACGGCGGAAGTTCGAGGTGGCACGGTACGGCGACCAGGTGTACGTGAACGCCACCGCGCTCACCGTCCTGCCCCGCTTTCCCGACCCGGCCGCGCAGCACGCCCCCGGGTCCCTGCTCGCGCCCATGCCCGGCACCGTCGTCCGCGTCGCCGACGGGCTGGCCGTCGGAGCCGCCGTACGGGCGGGAGAGCCCCTGCTGTGGCTGGAGGCGATGAAGATGGAGCACAAGATCGCTGCTCCCGCCTCCGGGACGCTCACCGCTCTGCACGCCGCCCCCGGCCGCCAGGTCGAGGTCGGCGCCCTGCTCGCCGTCGTCGAGACCGTCGCAGAAGCCGTCGCAGAAGCCGTCGCCGAGACGGTCGCCGAAGCCGTCGCCGAATCCGCCGTACAGGAGGACCAGGACCAGTGAGCGCCACCTTGGAAACCGACGAACACAAAGCCCTGCGCGCCGCCGTCGCCCAGCTCGGCAGGCGCTACGGGCGCGAGTACCTCACCAAGGCCGTCGCCGACGGCCGCCACCCCGATGAGCTGTGGGCCGAGGCCGCCAAATTCGGCTACCTCGGCGTGAACCTCCCCGAGGAGTACGGCGGCGGGGGCGGCGGCATCGCGGAACTCTCCATCGTCCTCGAGGAGCTGGGCGCCGCCGGATGCCCGCTGCTGATGATGATCGTCTCGCCCGCGATCTGTGGCACCGTCATCGCCCGCTTCGGCACCGACGAGCAGAAGCGCACCTGGCTGCCGGGGATCGCCGACGGCAGCCGCACCATGGCCTTCGGCATCACCGAACCGGACGCGGGCTCCAACTCGCACCGCATCACCACCACGGCCCGCAGGGACGGCGCGGACTGGGTGCTCACCGGCCGCAAGGTGTTCATCTCCGGCGTCGACGCCGCCGAGGCCACGCTCATAGTCGGCCGCACCGAGGACGCGCGCACCGGCCGCCTCAAGCCCTGCCTGTTCGTCGTACCCCGGGACGCCGAGGGCTTCCAGCGGCACCGTATCGACATGGAACTCCAGGCCCCGGAGAAGCAGTTCGAGCTCGTCCTCGACGACGTCCGGCTGCCCGCGGACGCGCTCGTGGGCGACGAGGACGCGGGCCTGCTGCAACTGTTCGCGGGCCTCAACCCCGAGCGCATCATGACCGCCGCCTTCGCCATCGGCATGGGCCGTTACGCGCTCGCCCGCGCCGTCGGATACGCCAAGGAGCGCACGGTCTGGCAGGCCCCGATCGGCGCCCACCAGGCCATCGCCCATCCCCTTGCGCAGTCCCACATCGAGCTCGAACTCGCCCGCCTGATGATGCAGAAGGCCGCCCACCTCTACGATACCGGCGACGACATCGGGGCCGGTGAGGCCGCCAACATGGCCAAGTACGCGGCCGCCGAGGCCTGTGTGAAGGCCGTCGACCAGGCCGTGCACACCCTGGGCGGCAACGGCCTCACCCGCGAGTACGGCCTCGCCTCGCTCATCACCGCATCGCGCGTGGCCCGGATCGCCCCCGTCAGCCGCGAGATGATCCTCAACTACGTGTCCCA
Source organism: Streptomyces sp. NPDC002896 (assembly GCF_040295225.1). Lineage (NCBI taxonomy): Bacteria > Bacillati > Actinomycetota > Actinomycetes > Kitasatosporales > Streptomycetaceae > Streptomyces > Streptomyces sp. NPDC002896. The sequence continues at coordinate 89,119 of NZ_JBEOVA010000021.1, forward strand.
CCAGACCCTCGGGCTGCCCAAGTCGTACTAGACGCGCCCGCCCCGGCACGACGCGGGCCCTCACGTTCAAGGAGCCGACATGGTGTCCCAAGGATCCGACACGGTGTCCCAAGGAGCCGGTCCGGTCAGCCGGCACCACGACCGCGGCATCACCACACTCACGCTGGACGCACCCGCGCGCCGCAACGCGCTCTCGGCCGGGCTCGTCGCCGCCCTCGCCGCCGCGCTGGGGGAGTGCGGCAAGGACGACGACGTACGCGCGGTCGTCCTCACCCACACCGGGAACACCTTCAGCGCCGGCGCCGATCTGCGCGAACCGCCCGATCCCGGCGCCCTGGTGGCGCTGCTCAGGCAGATCGTCGACCTGCCCAAGCCCGTGGTGGCACGGGTGACCGGGCACGCGCGCGCGGGCGGACTCGGCCTCATCGGGGCGTGCGACATCGCGGCCGGGGGCCCCGAAGCCACGTTCGCCTTCACGGAGGTACGCATCGGGGTCGCGCCCGCCGTCATCTCACTTCCGCTGCTGCCGCGCCTCGACCCGCGCGCCGCCGCCCGCTACTACCTCACCGGTGAGCGCTTCGACGCGACCGAGGCGGCCCGCATCGGGCTGCTGACCATGGCGGCCCGGCACGAAGTCGACGCGGCGCTCGCGCCCGTACTCGACGGGCTGCGGGGGGCTGCCCCGGGGGCCCTGGCGGAGACAAAACGGCTGGTCACGGCTAAGGTGCTGGAAACCTTCGACCGGGAGGCGGCGGCCCTGACCGCCCTCTCCGCGCGGCTCTTCGCCTCCGCGGATGCCCGCGAGGGGATGACGGCCTTCCTCGAACGACGGGATCCCGTATGGGTGTTGTGACTCCGCCCGGACGCGCGGTACCGGCCGACCGTACGGCCCCCGCGGAAGACGCGGCGAGTGCCCAACGCGTCCCCAAACAGGACCGGTTTCCTAAGCAGGACCGCAGCCGTGCCACCCGGCGGCGCCTCCTGGAAGCCGCCGTCGCCTGCCTCGCCGAGCACGGCTGGACGGGCTCCACGGTGTCGGTCGTCGCCGAGCGCGCAGGTGTCTCGCGGGGCGCGGCCCAGCACCACTTCCCGACCCGCGAGGACCTCTTCACCGCGGCCGTCGCCTACGTCGCCGAGGAGCGCTCGACCGCGCTGCGGGCGCTGTTCCCGCAGGGCCCGGCGGAAGGCCCGGCGGACCGCCGCGCCGTGGTGGCTGCCCTGGTCGACCTCTACACCGGACCGCTGTTCCGCGCGGCCCTCCACCTGTGGGTCGCAGCCTCGAATGAGGAGCAACTGCGAGCCCAGGTGACGGAGTTGGAGGCCCGGGTCGGCCGCGAGACCCACCGCATCGCGGTCGAACTCCTGGCCGCGGACGAGTCCCGCCCCGGCGTCCGCGAAACAGTCCAGGGCCTCTTGGACATGGCCCGCGGCCTGGGCCTCGCCAACCTCCTTACGGACGACGCGACACGGCGGGAGCGGGTGGTGGCCCAGTGGGCGGCGCTGCTAGAGGCAGCTCTGGACTGAGAGGGTGCGCACGCACGTTCCGCGCCGTGGACGCCGATCAGCGCGAGATGCCCTCGTACCCCCCGATCTCCTGCAGTCCCCGCGGCCCCGGCCCCACATACCGGGCCGACGGCCGCACCAGGCGCCCCGTCCGCTTCTGCTCCAGGATGTGCGCCGACCAGCCGGCGGTGCGGGCGCAGCTGAACATCGACGTGAACATGTGCGCCGGGACCTCCGCGAAGTCCAGGACGATGGCCGCCCAGAACTCCACGTTCGTGGCGAGCACCCGGTCGGGGCGGCGGGCGTGCAGCTCCTCCAGGGCCGCCTTCTCCAGGGCCTCGGCGACCTCGAAGCGCGGGGCGCCCAGCTCACGCGCCGTGCGCCGCAGCACCCGCGCGCGCGGGTCCTCGGCCCGGTAGACGCGGTGCCCGAAGCCCATCAGCCGTTCGCCCCTGTCGAGGGCGTTCTTCACGTACGCCTCCGCGTCGCCCGTGCGCTCGATCTCCTCGATCATGTGGAGCACGCGGGAGGGTGCGCCGCCGTGCAGCGGCCCGGACATGGCGCCCACGGCGCCGGACAGCGCGGCCGCGACGTCGGCGCCGGTCGAGGCGATGACGCGGGCGGTGAACGTGGAGGCGTTCATGCCGTGCTCGGCGGCGGACGTCCAGTACGCGTCCACGGCCGCCACGTGCTTGGGGTCCGGCTCGCCCCGCCAGCGGATCATGAACCGCTCGACGACGGAGTGCGCCTTGTCGATCTCGCGCTGGGGCACCATCGCCAGCCCCTGCCCGCGCGCCGACTGCGCGACGTAGGACAGGGCCATGACCGCGGCGCGCGCGAGGTCCTCGCGGGCCTGCTCCGCGTCGATGTCGAGCAGCGGTTTCAGGCCCCAGACGGGGGCGAGCATCGCGAGCGCGGACTGGACGTCCACGCGGATGTCGCCGGAGTGCACGGGGATGGGGAACGGTTCGGCGGGCGGCAGACCGGGGTCGAACGCTCCGTCGACGAGCAGACCCCAGACGTTCCCGAACGAGACGTGGCCGACCAGATCCTCGATGTCGACGCCCCGGTAGCGAAGGGCGCCGCCCTCCTTATCCGGTTCGGCGATCTCCGTCTCGAACGCGATGACTCCCTCGAGTCCGGGTACGAAGTCGGACATCAGGCGGCTCCTCACGATGTGTGCGACTGACGGTAGGGACAGACCGGAGTCGTTCAGAAGCGGGCTTCAGTGGGCTTTGGCGGGCTTCGTGTCCCGTTCCAAACGGTCGGTTCCGAAAATTCGCGGTCCGGATCGGTCACACCGGTGATGCCCCGTGTGGCTGGCGGTCACCCAACCGATTCGGCAGCAGGACCCTATCCCTTAGTGCCACCTTTGGGGAGTCCTCGCGGCACTCAGTGCCACATAACTCACAGTGCCACTTCGCGCGGTCCGCCGCCTGTTCGGCGGATGAAGGCCCGGGTTTCAGGGGGATGCAGCGGAATTTCAGTGGCCGCGGGGCCCGGGCTCGGGCCCACGGTGGTGCGTCCGGGTCTTGATCCACGGACTCCCGGCCGGACACGTCCCTTCGTACGGCAAGATGACCGCGTGAACGACCGTGCCCCTGCCGACCGCACCGCCCACGACGCCGACGCCTTCGAGGCCCCCGACCCCGCCGCGATGCGCGCGCACTACCGCGCCCAGGGGTTCGACGAGGCCGACCTTGCCGCGCACCCCATGGAACAGTTCGGGCGCTGGTTCAAGGAGGCCGTGCACGCCGCCGAGCTCGGGGGCATCTACGAACCCAACGCCATGGTCGTCTCCACGGCCGACGCCGAAGGCCGGCCGAGCTCCCGAACGGTGCTCCTCAAGCAGTACGACGAGCGCGGCTTCGTCTTCTACACCAACTACGAGTCGCGCAAGGGCCACGACCTGGCGGCCAATCCGCACATCGCGCTGCTCTTCCCCTGGCACCCCATGGCCCGCCAGGTCTCGGTCACCGGAACGGTCACCCGTACCGGCCGCGGCGAGACCGCCGCGTACTTCCGCACCCGGCCGCACGGCTCCCAGCTCGGCGCCTGGGCCAGCGCCCAGTCCTCGGTGATCGCGTCCCGCGCGGAGCTCGACAACGCGTACGAGGAGCTCTACACCCGCTACCCGGAGGGCGAGCGGGTCCCGGTCCCGCCGCACTGGGGCGGCTTCCGCGTCTTCCCGGAGACCATCGAGTTCTGGCAGGGACACGAGAACCGGCTGCACGACAGGCTGCGCTATGTCTACCGCGAGGACGGCACCTGGCGGATCGAGCGGCTCAGCCCCTGAGTCACTCGGCGAGCACGCGGTTCAGGAACGGCTCGACGGCCGCGCGCCACGCCTCCGGCTGGTCGTAGTGGACGAGGTGGCCGGCGTCGGCCACCTCGGCGTACTCGCCCTTCGGCAGGACCCGCACCATCTCCTGGGCCTCGGCCCTGCCGAGCTCACCGTCCAGGCCCCGCACGACGAGCGCGGGGCACTCGACCTGCGCGAGCTCCTCCCAGTGCGCGTCGTACACCCAGGTCTCACGTGTCCTGAGCATCTGCTCGGGCTCGAAGACGGGCCGCCAGCCGTCGGCGGACTCGGCCATCACCTCGGCGTAGAACTCGCCGCGTGACGGATTGGGCCGCTCCACCCAGGGGTCGTCCTCGCCGAACCACTTGCGTACGTCGGCGAGGGTCGCGAAGGGGACGGGCCAGGCCTTGAACCAGCTCTCCCACTCGCGCTGCGACGCCGTGCCGAGTGCGGAGGCGCGCATGTCGCAGATGACCAGGCCGCGGACCAGGTCGGGGCGGCGGGCGGCGAGCTGCCAGGCGGTCAGGGCGCCCATGGCGTGGCCGATGAGGACGACGGGGGCGAGACCGAGCTGGACGATGGCGGCCTCGGCGTCCTCGACGTAGACCTCACGGGTGTAGGGGCCCTCGGCGGGCTTGTCGCTCCGGCCGTGGCCGCGCTGGTCGAGTGCGACCGCGCGATGCCGCTCGGCGAGCCAGCGGGCGCTGGACGCCCAGTGCGAGGCGCGGCCCATGAGGCCGTGGAGTAACAGCATTCCGGGAACACGCTCGACCTCTCCCGTCTTGGGAGGGTCGGCGAACTCCCAGGCGGCGAGGCGTACGCCGCCCGCTCCCGTCACGTCGATGCGCACCATGGTCTGGCACCCCCCTTGTGTGTTTGCCGTTCCTGTCGCGTCAGGCCCGAGCGGCTTCAGCGGCATTCACGTACGGGCACGCTATCGAACCCCCATTCGAAAGCGTGCCTTTTGTCGCCAACACCCCTCTTTCGGGTGACCGCTCCCAAGGATTGACCGGCGCGGCCGAGGGGAGATCTTCTGCGGGAGGCGGACCGCTCGGGGATACCGGTCCGAAGGGGGACGACCCTGAGAGCTCGGGGCTCCGGGTCGAAACAGGGGGAGACAGGCCCCGGCGCCGATCGGCGCCGGGGCCTTCCGTCTGTCTGCGCGGTCTGCGGCACATCCATGCGCCCCCTCCCGACCGGGCTGCCCGACCCGGTCCGACTGCGACCCGACCCGGTCCGGAACGGTCAGGACCTCAAGTCGTGTGCCTCACGACAGCCTGGCACGCAAAAGGTCCGGCCGCTGCCATTCCGCACACTGAATCTCGGATTCGGGTGGATGTCCGAAAACCGCCCACGTCACGCGGACGTCCCGCCCACGTCACGCCGACTTCCCCGCCGAGTTCGCGGCGGGTTCCCAGGCGCTGCCCGCCTCAGCGACGCCTCCAGGACGCCTCAGGAACGCCTCAGCGCTTCGCGACGAACACGTGCGAAGCGATGCCCGAGTCCAGCTCCGCCGCCTCGCCGCTGCTGCCCACCAGCACCCCGCCGGCCGACTCCGTCACGCTCACCACGGAACCGGGCTGCACACCCGCCCGCCGCAGCGTGTACATCAGCTGCGCGTCCGTCTGGATCGGCTCCCCGATGCGGCGCACCACGACCGTCTTGCCGTCGCTGCCCGGGTCCAGGTCGGCCAGGGACACCATGCCCTCGTCCAGGAACGGATCCGCGTGGTCCTTTTCGCCGAGCTCCTCCAGGCCAGGGATCGGGTTGCCGTACGGCGACTCGGTCGGGTGGCGCAGCAGCTCCAGGACGCGGCGCTCGACCGCCTCGCTCATCACGTGCTCCCAGCGGCAGGCCTCCGCGTGCACCTGCTCCCACTCCAGGCCGATCACGTCGACGAGCAGGCACTCCGCGAGCCGGTGCTTGCGCATCACGCGCGTGGCCAGCCGGCGGCCCTCCTCCGTGAGCTCCAGATGGCGGTCACTGGCGACCGCCACCAGTCCGTCGCGTTCCATACGCGCCACCGTCTGGCTGACCGTCGGCCCGCTCTGATCGAGCCGCTCGGCGATCCGGGCGCGCATGGGGACCACACCTTCCTCTTCCAGCTCGAGGATGGTGCGGAGATACATCTCCGTGGTGTCGATCAGTCCGGACATACGTGCCCCTCGTTAGCTCTGCCAGTGGCGCGACGGCTCACCGGCTTGTGCGCTGGCCCTGACTCAATTCTGACGCATCCCACCGACAACCGTGCCGCGCCGGGAAAACCACGCCGACGGACCGGGACGGCAGCCCGCGTCGGCAGCCCGCGCCGACGTGCTGGACCGGGCCCCGTGTCGAACGGATACCGACGGCCCGGCCGGGTGCCCGTACCGACCAGGTACGTCTTGACACGCCACCGACCAGGACAGCACCGTGAGGCCGGACGCGGCGGAGGACACCGCCGGCGAAGGGTGATCGCGTGACGGACGGGGGAGCAACGCGGATGAGCGAGAGCAAGCCGGCCGGGCAGTTCGGCGAAAGCAAGCCGACCGGGCAGTACGGCGACAGCGAGCCGACCGGGCAGCGCGGCGACAGCGCGCCGGCCGGGCGGTACTTCGACGCCGCCATCGGCCTGCTGCAGCAGGTCCGCGACGAGGAGGCGGCGAACATCGCGGCCGCCGGCACCCTCATCGCCGACACCGTCGCCGCCGGCGGCCGCCTCTTCGCCTTCGGCGCCGGACACTCCTCGCTCGCCGCCCAGGACGTCGTCTACCGAGCCGGCGGCCTCGCCCTGATGAACCTGCTCGCCGTCCCCGGCACCGTCGGCGTCGACGTCATGCCCGCCACCCTCGGCTCCGCCCTGGAACGCGTCGACGGACTCGCGAGCGCCGTACTCGACACCAGCCCGGCCCGCGCCGGCGACACCCTCGTGATCATCTCCCTCTCCGGACGCAACGCACTGCCCGTAGAGATGGCCATGCATGCCCGCACCCTCGGCCTCAGGACCATCGGCGTGACCTCGGTGGCGTACGCGAGCGAGACGAAGTCCCGGCACGCGTCCGGCACCTACCTCAAGGACAACTGCGACATCGTGATCGACAGCAAGATCGCGATCGGCGACGCCGAACTCGCCACCGAAGGCATCGAGGCGCCCTTCGCCCCCGCCTCCACCGTCGTCACCAGCGCACTCCTCCAGGCCGTCATGGCCACAGCCGCAGGCGAACTCGCCGCCCGCGGCATCGAACCCCCGCTCCTGCGCTCCGGCAACGTCGACGGCGGCCACGAATGGAACGCGCGCGTACTCACCGAGTACGCGGACCGGATCTTCTACCGGCACTGAGCGCCGCCTTCTACCGCCGCTGTGCGCGGCCTTCTGCCGGGGCTGTGCGCGGCCTTCTTCCGACGCGAGCGCCGCCTTCTACCGGCGCTGAGCGCCGCCTTCCACCGGTCACTACCGACCCTTACTGCTCCAACGCCCGCGCCAGATCCAGCGCCGCCGCGATCCGCACGGCAACGCTCTCCGCGTACATCGCATCCGCCCGCTCGAACGCCGACCGGCTGCCGCCCCGCAGAAACGTCACCACCCCGAGCGTTCGCCCCCGACTGCGCAGCACCGCACACAGCGCATGCACCGCATCGTGCGGCCACTGCCGCTCCGCGGCCCACTCCCGCGCCCGCTCGGGCGTCGACGCACCTGCACTCGCCCGCACCGACCCGGCACGCTCCACACACTGCAGCGCCGGATGCCCCTCCCTGTAACGCACCGGCAACCCCGCCCCCGGCGCCGGCATACTCGGCCCCGGCGCACCGGCAGGCGTGGCCGTCACCCGCACCAGACGCACCGGTTCCCCACCCGCGTCCGGCTCGCCGGCCACCGGCTCGCCCACCACAAGATCGATCAACGCATGATCGGCGAACCCCGCCAGCGCGAAGTCCAACTGGATCGTTGCCGCCTCCGCCGGATCCTCACACTCCCCGGCCGCCCGCGCCGCACGGTGCAGCTGGTTCGCCCGGAAGCGCAGCTGCGCCGCCTCCTGCTCCGCCTGCTTCGACTCCGTCACGTCCTGGAACAGCCAGCCCACACCCAGCGGCACCGGCTCCTCCGCCAACGGCGACGCCAGCCGCAGGAACCCACTCCGCCAGCACCGCCGCCGCTCGCCGTCCCGCGTACGCACCGTCACCCACATCTCCGCGGGCGCAGGCGGCGTACCCTCCGCCAGCACATGCGTCAGAGCACTCTCCAGCTCCTCCGCACCCTGCCCCAGCAGCTCACCGAGCGGCCGCCCCAACGGCGCCGTACGCCCCGAACCGAGCGCCCGCGCCGCATGCGCGTTGACCAGCGCAGGCCGCAGATCGGCATCCACCAGCACGACACCCCACGACGCGTCCTCGAACAACGCCTCGCTCAGAGCGATCGACCGCTCCAGATCGATCTGCGCATGCACCTCGCTGAACGCGCAGTACACACCGGCCGGCTTACCGTCCTGCCCCCGCACCGCCGCCGACTGCGTCCGTACGAGCACCCGCCCGCCGTCCTTCGTCAGCAACGCGAACTCGTGCACCTGCCGTCCCGGCGCCTGCATCGCCGACAGCAGACGCCCCTCGACCTCCTCGGCATCCGCCGCCCGCACCGCCCACCCCGCGAGCCCCCGCCGCCCGACCGCCTCCGCGGCCGACCAGCCGAGAATCCGCTCGGCCTCACGGTTCCAGTGCGTCACCACTCCGTCCGCGTCGAACGCGCACAACGCCGCGTCCATGCCGTCGAGCAGCGCCGCAAGAAGATCCGAACCATCCCGCTCGGGCTCCGGGGGCCCCAGCTCGTCCGTGGTCCCACTACGCCGGGAAGCACTCACCTGGCACCCCCTGCAGGCCGTGTCCGCGTGTACTGCGCCGTGTACTGCTGCGATTACTCCGATGCGTGCCGCACTACGTGTACCGCACCACGGATCATTCAACTCGAACGTGACCCAGCACACATAGAGTTCCCGGGAAATCGTTGCGCGCTGGAGATTCGAGTGCCGGAACCCGCCCGGTCCTCTTCGTCGCCGACATCTCGGAAAATCCCTTGAGGGGTGCCGGATGCCGTGCCTAGGGTGTGACTACTTCGGAAGGGAGGTGGTTCGGCAGATGAATGGATACCGGACGGAAGAGGTGGCTGCGGGCTAGCGGCCCGTCACCACATCGAGTGCGGTGCCGGACCAGCGCGCGAGCTGAGCGCGCAGCCGGCCAATTCCACGCAGTCACCCGACCCGCGGGCCGCCGGTACGTCCGGCCGGCTCCCTCCTCGGAGGGACCATGGCCCGCGGGTCGTCTGCGTTCCGGCCCGGGCACGTTCCCCAGTCCGGGCCCCGTCCCCAGTACCGGCGATCAGAGCTGGTAGGGCTTGCGCTGCGTCAGGTCGTACTGCAATGCGATGGCGTTCCAGAGTGTGGCGGCCTTGGTCTTCTGTGTGGTGGCGGTGCCGCTCGCGCGGTTGCCCGCGCGCTGGTTCGCGGTGACGCGGGCCTCGCCCTTCCTGCAGCCCTTCTTGCCGGCGACCTCGTCGGCCCATGCGGCGTAGTGGTTGTCCGCCGAAGCGGAGGCCTTCCAGGCGTTGTTGAGCGCGGTGGTCAGCTGGGCGTTGTTGGGAAGCTTGTCGACGGAGAGCTGCGCGAGGCGTGTGACGAGGTCGTTGCGCTGCTTCGCCGCGTTCCGCAGGTCGGTGGCGGCCTGGCCGAGGTTGTTGCAGGCACGGACGTCGGCGACGGCCTTGATCACCGCGTCGCGGCTGTTGTTGCTGTCCGCGAGCAGCTTGTCGAGTGCGACTGCCTGCTCCCTGGTGGGGTCGGCGGTCGGTGACGCGGACTCGCTGGCGGGCGCGGTCGCGGACACGGCTTTGCTGTCGTCCTTCGTGTCGTCGCCGCCGGCGCCGAGGAGAGCGCCCGCGCCGATGCCGAGGACCGCGATGCCGATGCCTGCGGCCGCGACGAGCGGCAGCTTCGAGCGCGTACGGCCGCTGCCGCGGCCCTCGGACGCCTGGCGTGCGGCGGCGCGTCCGCCGGTTTCGGGAGCGGCGGCACCGTAGTGGCCCCCCGCAGCCGTCGGCGGCTGGAAGCGCGGCAACTGCTGCGTGGCCGCGGGCCCTTCGCTCTCCGGCTCGGCACGGAAGAGGCTGTCGAACTCGGCCGGGGGCGCCTGCCGGTCGCCGGGCGCGCCGGGCCGGATGCCGTACGGGGCGCCGGGCGGCGGTGCGGGCACGGGGGCGATGTACTGCGTGGGCTCGCTGTCGGGCCCGGTCCCCGCGGTGGCGCCATTGCGCGGCGCGCGCCCCAGGTACTGGGTGGCGTCGGCGGCGGCCTCGGGCGGCAGCGCACCGGGGGCCACGGGCGGGATGTACTGCGTGGCGCCTTCGTCGAAGCCCCCGGCCGCCCCGGCCTGCGCTCCGGTGCCCGCCACGGGCGGCATGTACTGCGTCGCCTCGGCGGATGGATCAACGGCGGGCGGGAGGGCCGCGCCGTGCGCGTCGGGTGAGAGTGCAGCGGTGGCCTGTCCGGCGGGGAGCGGCGGGTTGCCCTGCCCGTGGGGCGGCTGGGGGCCGCTGCCATGCCCGTGCCCGGGGCTGGGGACGACGGCGGGCAGCGGGCCGGCGTCGCCGGCCACGGGAAGGGGTCCGCCGTGACCGGCTGGGGGCAGGGCCCCGCCCTGACCGGCTTGAGGAAGCGGGCCGCCATGGCCGGCCTGTGCAAACAGGCCTGCCGCCGGACCTGCTTGGGGACCGGCGGAGGGCAGCTCCATACCGAAGCCGGTCGACGGGGCGGGCGGAAGCGCTCCGCCGTACCCGCCGGCCGACGGCAGCGGTTCACCCGGGACGCCGCCCGGGCCCGCAGCGCCCTGGTCGGAGGTGGGGAAGGCGTTCGTCGGCGGCAGCGGTGCGGGGCCGCCTCCTGGCTGGTGAGCGCCCGGTACCTGGGGCCCGGCGTGCTGTGCGCCGGGGTACGGGCCCGCAGTCAGAGGCTGCTGCGGAGGCTGTGCCGCGTCCCACGGCGCCGAGGACGGGGCCGTGGACGCGGCGGTGGCGTCGGGAGCCGTCTCCCAGCCCGGGACGCCCCCGTAGGGAGTGCCCGGTGCCCCGGCGCCCTGACCGGTGGCTGCTCCCCACTCGTACCCGGACGAACCGGACGTGGGAGGGGCGGGCGGTGCCTGCTCCGGGCCCCACGGCTGCCCCCAGGGGCGGCCGCCGGCCGGGGCCGTCTGGTCGCCCGTGGTGCCCGGCAGCAGCGGCTCGCTGCCGTCGGCGGGCAGCACGATGCCTTCTCGCACGGGACGTGCCGCCGGAAGGCGCGGCTCCTCGCCCTGTCCGCTCTGCGTCACCGGGACTCCTACGACTGGGGTACTTACGGAATCGTCGGTTCACGCTACCGGGTGGCCCCAGGGCGATGCCATGCAGCTCAGGACGTTACTGCGGACACACCAGCCGCAGTAACAAAACCCGCGGGCCCGGCGCTGTATTCGCGCCCTTCACGACCCCGCTACGCGCCCGCCCGGTCCAGGCAGGCGGCACGCGCCCCGATGGCTCCGTCCGCCGTTGCAGCCGTACCCCTCACGCCGCCTGCAGCTCCAGCCGTGCCCCGAACTCCCGTACCACCGGTTCGTCGCGGTACGGCGCCAGGCGCTCCTGGAAGTCGTCCAGGTACTCCGCGCCCCGGTTCGACCGCAGCCCGCCGAGCAGTTCGATGGCCCGCAGCCCGGTGTGGCAGGCCTGTTCGACCTCGCGTTTCTGGACCTGTGCCGTCGCGAGGAGCACCAGTCCGATCGCGCGCCGCCGCACGCGTGACTGCGGGTGCCTGGCGAGGGACTCCTGGGCCTGGCGCGCGGCGGCGTCCGGTTGCCCCAGGTCCCGGTGGCAGTGCGCCAGTTCGTCGGCCAGATACGCCTCGTCGAAGTGGGCGATCCATGCCGGGTCGTCGCCGGAGCCGGGATCGGCCTGTTCCATCGCCGAGACGGCCTTCCCGATCACGGCCTGGGCGGCCCGCGCGTCCCCCATCAGCGCGTGTCCGCGGGCTTCGGCGGCGTAGAACATGGCCTGCGCGCGCGGTGTGACCCGGCCGCGCGCCCCCTCCTGCGCGGCGCGTGCGAGCTGTGCGATCTCGCGGGGGTTGCCGAGCTGGGCCGCGAGGTGGCTCATGGACGCGGCCAGGACGTATCCGCCGTAGCCGCGGTCGCCGGCCGCCTGTGCGAGCCGCAGCGCCTGGATGTAGTAGCGCTGGGCGAGCCCCGGCTGGCCGGTGTCGACCGCCATGTAGCCCGCCAGCTCCGTCAACCGCGCGACGGCGGCGAAGAGGTCCCGCCCGACGGCCTCGCGGTACGAACCGGCCAGCAGCCCGGAGACGACGCTGTTGAGGTAGTGGACGACGACCGGCCGTACGTGCCCGCTGCCGTACTGGTGGTCCAGGTCAACCAGCGCCTGGGTCATCGACCGCACGGCTGCCACGTCGGCGGGCCCCACGCGCGGCCCGGCGGCCCGCGAGACCTGCGGATCCGGCCCGGAGATCAGCCAGTCCCGGCTGGGCTCGACGAGCGCGGACGAGGCGACGGACGAGCCGGACAGGAAGTCCCGGCGCCCCACGTCGCTGCGGTACAGCTCGCAGACCTGCTCGATGGCGCCCAGCACTGTGGGCGAGAACTGCAGACCGACCCCGGCCGCCAGGTTCTTGCCGTTGGCCATGCCGATCTCGTCCACCGTGACGGTGCGGCCCAGCTTGCGGCCCAGCGCCTCCGCGATGATCGCGGGCGCCCGTCCGCGCGGCTGCTGTCCGCGCAGCCAGCGGGCCACCGACGTCTTGTCGTACCGCAGGTCGAGCCCGTGCTCCGCGCCGCACATGTTGACGCGGCGGGCCAGGCCCGCGTTGGAGCAGCCGGCTTCCTGGATGAGCGCCTGCAGCCGTTCGTTCGGCTGCCGCGCGACGAGAGGCCTTGCGGCCATGGCGTGTACCCCCTGTGGCTACGGTGCCTGCCCGTGCACCGGAAGAGTCGTGTCCGCGAAGATCAATGCCCCACGGACAAACGGAAGATGCGCGATATGGGAGATATGCCGGGGTAAGTGATGTTGCAACCCCACAGCTGCCTACCCGTCCCCTGGCGCCGATCCTCATGCGCGCCCCGGCCGTGCACCCGTGCGCCCCGGATGAAGGAACGATGCGCCGATGTACGGGGTGCGGCGGCCGTAACCCTTGCGGATGACCGGAGTTGAGGCCGTCGTGGATGAGATGACCATCGGAGTGACGTCAACCGCGCAGATCCCCAAGCAGCGCGGAGCAGCCCACGACACGGCACGCGGCACCTCACTGCTGGAGACGGCCGTGAGTTACGCGGAAGAGCGCCACTGGGACGTGTTTCCCGGCACCTGGCTGGAGGCCGCCGAGGGCGTCCAGCGGTGCTCCTGCGGTGACCCGGCGTGCGAGGCGCCCGGCGCCCACGCCGCCCGCGAGGACTGGCCCACGCAGGCGACCGGGAGCGCGACCGGCGCGCGCCGCCTGTGGTCGAAGCAGCCCACGGCATCGATCCTGCTGCCCACAGGGCGCTCGTTCGACGTGCTCGACGTGCCCGAGACCGCCGGCTTCCTCGCTCTGGCCCGCATGGAGCGCATGGGGCTCACGCTGGGCCCGGTGACCCGCACCCCGGACCGCCGGATGCACTTCCTCGTGCAGCCGGGCGGCGCGGCCAAGGTCACCGATCTCGTGCGGAAGCTGGGGTGGTCGCCGCTCGCGCTGGACCTCGTCGCCCTGGGCGAGGGCTCCTATGTCGCGGCGCCGCCGACGCGGGTCGGCGGGCGCGGGGCCGTCCAGTGGGCCTGCCGTCCCACCGTCTCCAATCGGTGGCTGCCCGATGCGGAGGAGATCATCTCGCCGGTGGCGTATGCGTGCGGGCGGGACGGCAGGCGCTGAGGCCTCCGCCCGGGTCTCGGTTCGGCTGAGGTCAGGCGGCCGACGTCCGGCCGAGATCCGTCGCCCCCACGGAACCGCCGCCTTCACCCGTATCGTTCTCGCAGAAACGACGGGAGGCCGGCGAGTGGTTGACGAAGCGGCGGGCGTGCCGGCGGTGCGCGTGCAGGGGCTGTGGAAGCGGTTCGGGGAGCAGATCGCGGTCGCGGGAATCGACCTGGAGCTGCCCGCGGGCCGCTTCATCGGTCTCGTCGGGCCCAACGGCGCGGGGAAAACGACCACCCTGTCCATGGCGACCGGGCTACTCCGCCCCGACCACGGCACCGTCGAGGTCGCCGGCCACGACGTGTGGCGCGACCCCGCACAGGTGAAGGCCCGCATCGGAGTGCTCCCCGAAGGGTTGCGGCTCTTCGAGCGGCTCTCCGGCCGTGAACTGCTCTCCTACACCGGCAGGTTGCGCGGCCTGCCCGGCGCCGAGGTCGACAAGCGCGCCGCCCAGCTCCTCGACGTACTCGACCTCGCAGGGGCCCAGCACAAGCTCGTCGTCGACTACTCGACCGGCATGCGCAAGAAGATCGGGCTGGCCGCCGCCCTGCTCCACAACCCCGAAGTGCTTTTCCTCGACGAACCGTTCGAGGGCGTCGACCCAGTGTCCGCCCAGACGATCCGCGGAGTCCTCGAGCGGTACACGGCCTCCGGCGCGACCGTCGTCTTCTCATCCCACGTCATGGAGCTCGTCGAGTCGCTCTGCGACTGGGTCGCCGTCATGGCCGCCGGCCGCATCCGCGCCCACGGCACCCTCGAGGAAGTACGCGGGAAGGCGGCATCGCTGCAGGAAGCGTTCCTCGAACTCGTGGGCGCCGGCGCCCGCACTGCCCGGTCCGATCTCGACTGGCTCGGCGGCGGCGCCCGATGAGCACCACCGCGACCGCATCCGACGGCGCCACCGCGGAGTCCCTCACCTCCGTCTTCGTACGGCTGAAGCTGTCCCTGTTGCGCAACGGACTGAGGCAGTCCACCGGGCGCAGCGCCGCCTACATCGCTTCCATGGCCGTCGCCCTGCTCTTCGCCGTGCTCCAGCTGATCGGCCTCATCGTCCTGCGGAGCAACGCGCACGCCGCGGCCCTCGGCGTCCTGCTCGTCGCCGTGCTCGCGCTGGGCTGGGCCGTGATGCCGCTGTTCTTCCCCAGCGGTGACGAAACCCTCGACCCCACACGCCTCGTGATGCTCCCGCTGCGCCCCGCGCCTCTCGTACGGGCTCTGCTGGTCGCATCCCTCGTGGGCATCGGGCCGCTGTTCACGCTCTGCCTTGCGACGGGCGCGGTGATCGCGATCGCGCACGGAGCCGCCGCCTTCGCGGTCGGCGTCCTGGCGATCGCCCTCACGCTCCTCGTGTGCGTCGCCCTGGCCCGCGCCGTCGCCGCTGCCAACGTCCGGCTGCTGACCAGCCGCAAAGGCCGCGACCTGGCCGTGCTCAGCGGCCTCGTCGTCGCCATCGGCGCCCAGTTCGTCAACTTCGGCGCCCAGCGGCTGGGTTCGGCCGGCGGCCTCGCCCCGCTCGAGCCCTTCGCCGACGTGCTCCGCTGGATCCCGCCCGCGGCGGCCGTCGACGCGGTCGATTCGGTCAGCGACGGTGCGTACGCCACCGCGCTCGCCCAACTTGCCCTGACCGTGGCCGCGCTGGCCGCCCTGCTCCGCTCCTGGCAGCGCAATCTGACCCGCCTGATGACCTCGCCCGACGGTTCGACGCTCGGAGCCGCAGGGCCCAAGCCCGACGGGGTGCGCGGCTCGACGGGCCCAGCCCGCCTGCTGCCCTTCCTCCGGGCCGACGCCCGGGGCGGCACCCCCAGCCGCACCACCACAGCCATGGAACGCAGCCTGCGCTACATATGGCGCGACCCGAAGACCAAGGCGGCCTGGATCACGTCACTGGCCATCGGACTGATCGTCCCGCTCTTCAACGCCCTCCAGGGCACCGGCTCGATCTACTTCGCCTGCTTCGCCGCCGGAATGCTCGGCATCCAGATGTACAACCAGTTCGGCCAGGACACCTCGTCCTTCTGGATGGTCGCCATGACGATCTCCTCCACCCGCGACGCGTACCTCGAACTCCGCGGCCGCGCCCTGGCCCTGCTGGTGATCACCCTGCCGTACGCGACGTTGGTGGTCGTCCTGACCACAGCCATGCTCGGCGACTGGCCGGCACTGCCCGAAGTCCTGGGCCTGTCCTTCGCCCTCCTCGGCGCCATGCTCGCCACGGGCGCCTGGTCCTCGGCACGCTTCCCCTACTCCATTCCGCAGGAGGGCTACAAGAACGTGGCCCCCGGGCAGACCGGCCTCGCCTGGATCTCGATCTTCGGCGGCATGGTCTCTGCGGCCCTGCTGTGCGCCCCCGTCCTCGCCCTCACCATCTGGCTGCACGTCGCGGGCGCGGACAACTGGACCTGGCTGCTGCTGCCCCTCGGCACGGCGTACGGCGCGGGCGTCACGGCTCTGGGCCTGCGCCTGGCCGCACCCCGCACGGCGGGGCGGCTGCCGGAGATCCTGGCGGCGGTCAGCAAGGGGTGAGCGGGCGGCGAGGGCCAGGCCGGCTGCCGGGCCCGGGCCGGCGCGTCAGCTGTCCTCCAGCGTCTTCGCCATGTCGACGAAGCCCCGCTGCGCCGACACCATGCGCCCGTCGCTGACCTTCTGGAAGGTGACGTACGCGTTGACCAGGCGCGGGAAGTCGCGGACCGCGATCATGTCCTCGAAGCGCCAGCTCAGCGTCGGCGTGAGGCCGCCGGTGTGGACCTTGAGGCCGTCGTCGAGCGCGTCCCGGACGGTGTTGGCCGTCACCTCGCCGTCGCCGAGCGACTCGATGGCCTGCTTCAGCACGGTGTAGGCGATCCAGGTGGTCTGCACGCCCGCGTCCGTGGGGTCGATCCGGTTGTCACCGAAGGCGTGCTCGTTGATGACCTTGCGCATGGTGTCCCAGCGGGGGTCGCTCGACACGGGATACCAGCCGGTGACGGAAGCCCCTTCGTACACGCCGCTCCGGCCGCCCGTACGGTCGATGAGCGACTGGTCGACGGAGCCGAGCACCGAGGCGATCCTGACTGCCGGATAGTCGTCGCGGGTGCGCCGGAACGAGTCGAAGAAGGTGTCCGTGCGGTCGCCCAGCGCGGCCGTCACACAGCCCTTGGTGTAGGGATCCGCGCTCGCGCGCGAGAGGGCCTGCTGGGCCTGCGGCGTGTAGTCGGTGGCGTCCTCGACGGCACGTACGTCGATGGCCTTGCCGCGGCCGCCCGCGGTGAGGCCTGCGTCGAACAGCGCCGGGAGTTCGTCGCCTGCGATCGTGTCGGGACGTACGAGCGAGACGCGCGAGCACGTCTTGGCGAGCTGGCGGCCGAGGCCGGCCATCAGTGCGGGCTGACCGCCGTTCACGGGGTATGACAGCGGGCTGGTGAACTCCTCGTCGGTGAGGCCGTAGCCGCCGATGTAGGGGATGCCCGCGCCCTCCAGCGGGGCGAGGAAGGACCGGCCGAACTGGCTGTAGGAGCCGACGACCGCGACCACGTCCTCCTTGACCGCGCGCCGCGCGCAGTCGGCGGCGCCCACGGTGTCGTTGTGGTCGTTGCAGGTGATGACCTTCAGCTGACGGCCGCCGATGCCGCCGTTCGCGTTGACCCAGCGTGCATACGCCAGCGCCATGGCGGGCATTCCGGGCTTGTTGGTCGCCTCGGTCTTCTCGGGCGCCATCGTCATCACGGTGACGGGCTCCCTGGAGCCCCCCGTAGCCCCAGGGAGAACGCCGCATGCGGCGAGGACGGACGCACACGCCGCCAAGGCACCTGCAGCGAGCAGGACCGCCTTGGCCGGGCGGGGAGGAGCGGGTTCAGAGGGGCTCATGCGTCGCCTGCCGGTCATGGGCATGCACGATTCCGCCGCATCTCTAACCCGGGCATGATCTTGGGGCAACGCATGGTGACGCCTGGGTGAATTGCGGGGGTCGAATCGGTCGGCCGACAGGGGAACGTACTATCGGTGACCGTGCAAGGTTCGGAGAAGTCTTCCCGTCGCGGCCGCCGCTACTCCACCATGGGCGGCATGCCTGTGAACGACATGCCGTGGTGGCGCTGGCGCAGCAATGTGCGCTCGGCGCTCCACATGCTCTCCGAGCCCGGCTTCCAGCGGGACGTCTGGCTGGCTGGTGTCGAGGGGTACGGAGACGTCACCGACGCCGTGTACCGCCTGGTCGAGGACACCTGGCTGGACAACTGGTCCGCCGAGAAGTACGTGGGGACGATCTTCCGCGACTCGCAGGAGGCGGCCCTGGTGGACACCGCGGTGCTGCGCGTGCTGCGGATCGTGCACCAGGTGGGGCCGGACGCCCCGGTCTCCGCGTATCTCGACCACCACGCGTGGCCCGAGGCGGTGCGGGCCGCGCGGGACGCACACGTGCGGCTCGCGGTGAGCGACGGGGACGACCCGGACGCGCCGCCGCGGACGCTCGAGGTGCTGCGGATACTGACCCGGTCTGCCTGACGGGGCGGGCGCCGGCTGGGGCCGAGGATCAGCTCCCCTGGCCGCCCTTGCGGTCGAAGCGCGCCGCCTCCTGTTGCGTTCCGTGGCCGGGTGATGACTTTGCGTTCAGGGCTGCGGGCCCCCTCCCGGCCCTTGAGACGCTGAGGCGGTGCGATTGCCCGCCGCCGGGGCTGCTGTGGGACCCTGGCCGCATGAGCGAGCAGTCGGCTGGGTCTTCCGTGTCCCCTGAGCAGTACGTCCTTACCCTCTCCTGCCCTGACAAGAAGGGCATCGTGCACGCCGTGTCGAGCTATCTCTTCATGACCGGCTGCAACATCGAGGACAGCCAGCAGTTCGGCGACCACGACACGGGACTGTTCTTCATGCGGGTGCACTTCTCGGCGGAGTCCTCGGTGACCGTCGACAAGCTGCGGGCCAGCTTCGCCGCGGTCGGTGACTCCTTCCAGATGGACTGGCAGATCCACCGGGCCGAGCAGAGGATGCGCATCGTCCTGATGGTGTCGAAGTTCGGGCACTGCCTGAACGACCTCCTCTTCCGCGCCCGCATCGGCGCGCTGCCCGTGGAGATCGCGGCCGTCGTGTCGAATCACACGGAATTCGCCGAGCTCGTGGCGTCGTACGACATTCCGTTCCACCACATTCCGGTCACGCGGGACACCAAGGAGCAGGCGGAGGCCCAGCTGCTCGAGCTCGTCCGCGCGGAGAACGTGGAGCTGGTGGTGCTGGCCCGCTATATGCAGGTGCTCTCCGACGACCTGTGCAAGCAGCTGAGCGGCCGGATCATCAACATCCACCACTCGTTCCTGCCGAGCTTCAAGGGCGCGAAGCCGTACCACCAGGCGCATGCGCGCGGTGTGAAGCTGATCGGTGCGACCGCGCACTATGTGACGGCCGACCTCGACGAGGGGCCGATCATCGAGCAGGAGGTCGAGCGGGTCGGCCATGGGGTGACGCCGGAGCAGCTGGTGGCGATCGGGCGCGACGTGGAGTGCCAGGCGCTGGCGCGGGCCGTCAAGTGGCATGCGGAGCACCGGATTCTGCTGAACGGGCACCGTACGGTGATCTTTGCCTGAGGTTCTCCGTGCCGCTGGGGCGGCGCGGCGGCGGTCTACATCCTGCTCAGTGAAGCCGCTGCGAACAGTACGTCCCTGATGGCCTCGCGGTCGCCGTCCAGGCCTGCCACCGCCTCGTCGGGGGCGATGTGCCCCGCGGCCAGACGGGAGAACTCGACGCCGTCCAGGGCGATATGGGCCACTTCGTACTCGGCGGATGCGACGGCTCCGGGGGAGTCGAGGGCGATGAGCCACTCGCCGCCGCCGGCCCCCTCGACCTCCAGCCGCAGGGTGCGGCCCGGAGTCCCGGCGGCGACCAGCCGGCGGGGCGGGCTCGCGAGACCGGCGCGCCGCCGCGCCGCCAGCGCCGTCGGGAGGAGACGCGCCGCCAGGTCGAACATGTGGTGCAGATGGCGCGGGGCAGGCGGCTCGTACGGGTAGTCCACGGCGTCCGCGATGTCACCCGCGTGCACCCAGCACTCGAAGGCGCGGTCCAGCATGGAGTCGCGCAGGGGCAGTTCGAAGTCGCCGTAGTCGACGGAAAGACGGCCTGGACCTCGTGATCCCGCACCGGAGCCGGCAGCGAAGACGGAGGCCCCGGAGCCGCGCCCGGCCTCGAAGGCCACCGTGCTCACGAGCGTATGGGTCTGGTCGCGCCACGGCAGCCGTACCGCGCGCGTGGGCGGCCGGTGCGACGCGCGCCAGTACGCCTCCGTGCGCTCGGCCGGACCCGGACGGGACCCGCCCGCGTCACCGCCGCGCCCGGACGCCTCGACCATCGGGGGAAGATCGTCCAGACCGAGCGCGAGCGCCACCAGGCCGTCGACCATCATCAGATGCGCGAGGACCCCCGCGACCGTGGTCTTGCGGCTTACGAGCCCGTCGCGGTCGAACCACCGCAGCCGCACCGGGGCGTGCCACTCCGAGTCGCCGAAGTCCTGGAGCAGCGCGTCGAGACGCGCCGCCTCCGCGTCATACGGAGCGACCCAGTCCGGCACCGGAATGAGAGGCGGCCGACGGTCGAGGCAGCCCTCCAGGACCCGGGTGCGCAGCATCGGGTCGAGGTCGAGGGGCTCCGGCGGATGCAGCAGCGCCACCGCGTCGCGCAGCCGCAGCGCCTCCTCGGCGCACGGCCCGCAGGTGCCGAGATGCGCCTCGACGGCCTCGGCCTCCTCCGCGGAGCACGCGGAAAGAGCCCAGGCCCCCAGGAGCGACTTGAGGACCCGGTGCTCGAGTACGAGAGGCGCAGCCGCGGTCGTCGGCGCGCTGGGGGCGGCCGGCGGGAGGTCCGGCAGCGGCTGCTCGCCGTCCTCCACGGAGGAGCGGGGAGGTGGGATGCGCGGCGGCACGTCGCCCGGCCCGTTGCCGTGCTTGCCCCCGCGCCTGCTTCCGCTTCCGTTTCCCTTTGCGCCGTCGTCTCCCCGTGCTCCCCCTGCACCCCCGTCGTCGTACGGCTCGAACCGCTCGGGACCGTTCACCACGACCTCCCGTGTCCGGGCGGTGTCCCCGAGGCGCCGTTGTCGTGGGCCGTGGACAGAAGTTGCAGGCCCAGCCGGAGCCGGCGCCGAGCCTCGTCCTCGGTGACACCGAGGTCGGCGGCGGCCTGCCGGTAGTCGCGGCGCTGGAAGTAAGCCAGTTCGAGGGCGGCCCGCAGCGGCGCCGGCATGTTCGTCACGATGTAGTCGGCGCGGGCGGCCGCCGAGGCGCGGCGGACCTTGCGTTCCAGATCCTCCGTGGTGCCCGAGCCGTCCCGTGCCAGCGCCGCGGCCTCGGTCTGCCGCAGCCGCTGCACGGCCAGCCGGTGGGTGAGCGTGGCCACCCAGGAGCGCAACGGGCCCTGCTTGGGGTCGAACGCCTCCGGGTTCTCCCAGACATGGACGAAGACCTCGCGCGTGATGCGGTCGGCGTCCTCCTCGTCGCCGAGGACGCGGTGCGCCAGTCCGTGCACGAGCGACGCGAAGCGGTCGTACAGCTCGCCGAGCGCCGCCGCCTCGCCGCGCGCCAGTCGTTGCTGCATCCTGCGGTCCCAGCGGGGCGGTGATTCCTTGGCCATGGGACCCCCTCACCTGGTCGTGCCGCGCGTTCCGTGCGTCTGCCACCCTGTGTCGAATGTAGTCGGCGGTCACTGGGGGCACGGCTCTTTGCGTCAATGCCCGGCCAGTTCAGGCCTCGAAGTGGTATTGGCCACCCGAGGCCCTTCCGTCGACTTCTCTTGCGCGTACTGTGAGCATACGAGGCCCACAGGTGACCGAAAGAGACCGAACGAGTCCAATTGTGATACGGCTTGGGGTGCTTGGGTGGCCGAATGCACAAAGGTGCTTCACGAGATGCCGCTTCACCCGGATCCCTCGCGAGGGGCGCCGCACCAAGGGCTTGGATCCGGGGCGTTTCGTGGAACGGCGGCCGGGCAGCCGCGAAGGGGAAGCGAAGGAAAGGCTTCCGGATCGACTGGCGAAGGACGTGACGTGACACTGAGCGTGAGAGAAGGAGAAAAGGGCGAGTGGGTCGTTCTGCACGTGTCGGGTGAAATGGACCTGGTGACCTCGCCCTTGCTGCGACAGCGCGTGCACGACGCCGTGGCCGATGGCCGCCGCAGCCTCGTCCTCGACCTCTCCGAGGTCTTCTTCTGCGACTCCAGCGGGGTCGGCGTCCTGATCGCCACCCGCCGCCTGATCCGCTCCTGCCAGGGCCGGCTGCGGCTGATACTGCCCGCGCCGGTCCCCGACGGTGCCACATCCGCCGCGCCCGGGGGAGGCGCCCACGTCAACAAGGTCCTCGCCGCCCTGGGTGTACGCCGGCTCTTCGACGTCCATCCCGACGTGGCATCGGCCGTCGACGACGAGGCGGGCCCCCTCTCGGCATGAGCGGCGGCCCGGGCTCTCCGGGGGCCCCGCGCTTCCCGGCGCTGACCTGCGTCACGCCGTCGCAGTACGTCGCAGTGCCACGCTGTTGTTCCAGAATTCCTGCGGTCTTGGTACAAGCGTCGTTTTTCGTCTCGCGAACAGGCCCCGGCGTCGTACGCTCCCTGCCAGATGCACCCCCAAGTGACTTAAGGCGGCCCGACACCCCATGGTCAGCACCGAGTACGAACGCAAGATCGCTGCCCGTTTCGCCACGTTCGACCAGGACGGCAACGGATATATCGACCGCGAGGACTTCAACACCGCTGCCAAGTCGGTGCTCGCCGAGTTCGGTACGACAGCCCGGTGCGACAAGGGCCAGGCCCTGTACATCGGGGCTGAGGCGTTCTGGCAGGGCATGGCGGGGATCGCGGACCGGGACGGCGATCAGCGGATCACCCGCGACGAGTTCGTGAACGGTGCCGTGAAGCGGCTGCGTGACAACCCGGAGCGGTTCGCCGAGATCGCCCGCCCCTTCCTGCACGCCGCGCTGGCCGTCGCCGACCGCGACGGTGATGGCGCGGCCACCGTGCAGGAGACCGAACGCGTACTGAAGGCGCTCGGCGTGCGCGAAGACATCGCCGCCGCGGCCGCCGCGACACTCGACGCGGACGGCGACGGCCGCGTCATGGAGGCCGAGATCGTCTCCGCGTTCGCGAGGTACTTCACCGTTCCCGAGTAGCGGTACTTCACCGTTCCCGAGTGGGGAACGTCACCGGCTCACGTCCCCGCGAACCGCTCCCGCAGCCTGTACTTGAGGACCTTGCGCAGGGTCTCGTTGCGCGGAAGGGCGTCCACCAGCTCCAGCTGCTCCGGCAGCTTGTGCACGGACAGCCCTTCCGACCGCAGATGGGCCGTGACCGTCTCCAGCGTCAGCTTCTCCGCGCCCGCCGGCTGCTCCACGACCGCGCAGACCCGCTCGCCCCGTTCCGGGTCGGGCAGCCCGATCACGGCGACATCGCCGACGGCCGGATGCTGGTGCAGCAGGTCCTCTATCTCCTTGGCGGAGATGTTCTCGCCCTTGCGGATGATGACGTCCTTGACACGGCCGGTCAGCACCAGATGGCCGCCGGGCGTGAGATGCCCCAGATCGCCGGTGATGAGAAAGCCGTCGGCGTCGAAGACCTCCACGCTCTGCGCCGGGGCGAGATACCCCTGGCAGACGGCCTCTCCGCGCAGCCGCACCTCGCCGTCCGTCCCCGTGGGCAGCGGACCGCCCTTCCCGTCGGTGATCCGTATCTCCATGCCCTCGGGCGGACGGCCCTCCGTGGTCGCGAGGTTCTCGGCGGTGTCGTCCGGGTCGCCCATGGTGATCATGGGGACCTCGGTCATGCCATAGCCGTGCGCGAGCTGGCAGCCCATCTCGCGTACGACGGCGTGATAGAGCTCGGGCGGCTTGGGTGCGCCGCCGCCGGCGAGCAGGCGCAGGGTCGGGATGAGCTTCCGGCCGGGCTGTTTGCGCTGCTCGGCGAGGAACATCGAGTAGAAGGCGGTCGAGCCGCCCGCGACGGTGACGCCGTGCCGCCGGTAGTCCTCCAGTGCGTCAGGCAGCGCGAACTGCTCGAACATGACGGCCGGTACGCCGTACAGCAGCAGCATGACGGTGTAGTCGGGCCCGCCGATGTGGGCGTAGGGAAAGGCGATCGAGCCGACGTCGTCCGGTGACAGGCGCAGCGCGTGGGCCAGGCAGGAGCCGCCCGCGATCAGCGAACGGTCCGTGTGCAGCACACCCTTGGGATCCGAGGTCGTGCCCGACGTCCAGTAGATCCAGCGGACCCGCGTGCCGTCGGCGGGCGGCGGAGGCAGTAGGGCGGGGTCGCCCTGCGGGAGCGAGTCGTACGCCTCGAAGACGCCCTTCGCGCCGAGCCGCCGCGCCATCCCGGTGTGGTCGAAGCCCCGCCAGACACCCGGCACCGCGAAGTACTCGGCCTTCGACTCCGTCAGGGCGAAGGCGACCTCGCGGTCCCGGTAGAAGGGGATGACGGGTGACTGCACCGCGCCGAGCCGGGCCAGCGCGAGGGAGAGCAGGGCGGTCTCGATACGCGTGGGCAGCTGCCAGGCGACGACGGTGCCGGGCCGTACGCCCATGTCGTACAGGCCGGCCGCGACCCGCTCGGCGCGGTCCCGCAGGGCGCCGAAGGTGAGGTGCCGGTCGTCCTGGAACAGGACGGGGGCGTCGGGGGTGAGTGCGGCGCGGCGGTCGACGAGCTCCCAGAGCGTCCGGGACGCGCCCAGTGCGTGTGCGGTGTCGGTCACGGCGATCGTCCCCTCGTAACTGACGGCTAGTCAGATCGTGCGGAGAGCGTAGGGCTCTGCGCCTTGTCGGTCCAGGGGTGCGGGGCTAGCCTGGCTGGGGACAACTATCTGACGGATCGTCAGAACTGGCGGGGGTCGATCAGCGACGACGGGCGCCGACGGGCCGGGAACGGGCCACCGGAAACGCCGGAGGGAACACGGACACATGACCGAACTGCCTCGGATCATCAGCGTCGACGATCATGTGATCGAGCCGGCGCATCTCTTCGATACCTGGCTGCCGGAGAAGTACCGGGACCGCGGCCCCAAGCCGCTCACCGCCGGGATCGGGGAGCTCGCGTACGTCGGCGGCAAGTACCAGATCACCATGGACCCGGACGGACCGCCGACCGACTGGTGGATCTACGAGGACCTCAAGTTCCCGTACAAGCGCAACATCGCCGCCGTCGGCTTCGACCGCGACGACATGACGCTGGAGGGCATCACGCGCGCCGAGATGCGGCGCGGCTGCTGGGACCCGGCCGAGCGCCTCAGGGACATGGACCTGAATCATGTCGAGGCATCGCTCTGCTTCCCGACCTTTCCCCGCTTCTGCGGGCAGACGTTCGCCGAGGCGCACGACAAGGAGGTCGCCCTCGCCTGCGTACGCGCCTACAACGACTGGATGGTCGAGGAGTGGTGCGGTGACAGCGGCGGCCGGCTCATCCCGCTGTGCATCATCCCGCTGTGGGACATCGACCTCGCGGTGGCCGAGATCCAGCGGAACGCGGCCCGCGGGGTGAAGGCCGTGACCTTCAGCGAGATCCCGACCCACCTCGGGCTGCCGTCCATCCACTCCGGCTACTGGGACCCGTTCTTCGCCGTCTGCCAGGACACCGGCACCGTCGTCAACATGCACATCGGGTCGTCGTCCCAGATGCCCGCCGCATCGCCCGACGCCCCGCCCGCCGTCCAGGCGTCGCTGTCCTTCAACAACGCCATGGCCTCGATGATGGACTTCCTCTTCAGCGGGGTCCTCGTGAGGTTCCCGCGGCTGAAGCTCGCCTACAGCGAGGGCCAGATGGGCTGGATCCCGTACGCCCTGGAGCGCGCCGACGACGTGTGGGAGGAGCACCGGGCCTGGGGCGGGGTGCGCGATCTGGTACCCGAGCCCCCGTCCACGTACTACTACCGGCAGATCTTCTGCTGCTTCTTCCGCGACAAGCACGGCGTCGCCTCGCTGGACGTGGTCGGCCGCGACAACGCGACCTTCGAGACCGACTACCCGCACGTCGACTCGACCTTCCCGCACACCAAGGAGGTCGCCCTCGACCACGTCAAGGGCCTCGACGACGAGACGGTCTACAAGCTGATGCGCGGCAACGCCATCCGCATGCTCGACCTCGACTTCGACAAGTAGAGCGCCCGTGGACCTCACCTACACCGAGGAAGAGGAAGAGTTCCGCGTCGGCCTGCGCGAGTGGCTCGCCAAGGTGCTGCCCGGTCTCCCGCCGAAGCCCGACCCGGGCGACTGGCCCGCGCGCAGAGCGTACGACCTCGGCTGGCAGCGGATGCTGTACGACGCCGGGTACGCGGGACTGCACTGGCCCGTCGACGCGGGCGGCCGCGGAGCGACCCCGACCCAGCACCTGATCTTCCTCGAGGAGACCGAACGGGCCGGAGCGCCCTACGTCGGCGCCAACTTCGTGGGGCTGCTGCACGCGGGCCCCACGATCGCCGCGGAAGGGACGGCGGAGCAGCGGGCCCGCTGGCTGCCGCCGATCCTGCGCGGCGAGGAGGTCTGGTGCCAGGGCTTCAGCGAACCGGACGCCGGCTCGGACCTCGCATCGCTGCGTACGAAGGCCGTCCGCGACGGCGACGACTACGTCATCACCGGCTCGAAGATCTGGACGTCGCACGCCGAGGTCGCGGACTGGTGCGAACTCCTCGTACGCACGCACCCCGTCAGCGACGACGTGCCCAAGCACCGCGGCATCTCCTGGCTCGTGATGCCGATGGACGCGCCCGGCGTCACGGTCCGCCCGCTGCGAACCCTTGCGGGCTCGACGGAGTTCGCGGAGGTCTTCCTCGACGAGGTGCGGGTGCCGGCCGCGAACCGGGTGGGCGCGGAGAACGACGGCTGGCGCGTGACGATGGTGACGCTGTCCTTCGAGCGCGGCACGGCGTTCGTAGGCGAGGTCGTGGCCTGCCGGCGGGTGCTCGGAGAACTCGCCCGCGAGGCCCGGGCGAACGGCCGCTGGGACGATGCCGCGCTCAGACACCGCCTGGGCAGGCTGAACGCGGAGTTCCGGGCCCTGTGGCGGCTCACCCAGTGGAACGTGAGCGAGTCGGAGAGGACCGGCGGGGTGCCGGGCGTCGGCGGCTCGGTGTTCAAGCTCCGGTACTCGCACGCCCGCCAGGAGCTGTACGACACCGCGGCCGAGGTCCTCGGCCCCGACTCCCTCGACGTGTCCCGCGAGTGGACCCTGGACCGGCTGTCGTCCCTCTCGTACACCATCGCCGCCGGCACATCCCAGATCCAGCAGAACATCGTCGCCGAGCGCATCCTCGGCCTCCCGAAGGACCGCAATTAACGGAAGGACGGGTGAGCCGGGTGCACTTCCAACTGACGGACGACCAGCGCGCCTTGCAGGCCGGCGTACGGGAGCTGCTGGCCGGCCGCTTCGGGCGCGATGCGCTTCGGGCGGCCGTCGACCAGGCCGGCGTGGACGGTTCGGGGGCCCGGCTGGACCGCGGCCTGTGGCGCGAGCTCGGCGAGGCCGGGTTCTTCGCGCTGCGCCTCCCGGAGGCGGACGGCGGGGTCGGGCTTGGACTGCCGGAGGCCGTGCTGGCTTTCGAGGAGGCGGGGCGCGCGCTGCTGCCGGGACCACTGGTGGCGACGCACCTGGCCGCGGGCACCGTCCCCGGAGCCGCCGAGGGGCTGACCGTGGTCACGGCCGTGGACGGGACACTGGTGGAGTGGCTGGACGAGGCCGATGTCGTACGTGGGGATGCCTCCGGGGCGGTGCCCTTGCGCTCCGTTGATCCGCTGACGCCCTTGCACAGGGTTCTGGAAGCGGGCGTGGGAAACCCCACCGCACCGGCCGACGGCCCTGATTCGGCGGCCTCCGACACCGCCGTACTCCTCACCGCAGCCGAGCAGTTCGGCGGCGCCGCCCGCACCTGCGAGATGGCGGTGCAATACGCCCGCGAGCGCGAGCAGTTCGGCCGCCCGATCGGCTCCTTCCAGGCGGTCAAACACCTCTGCGCCCAGATGCTCGTACGCACCGAGGTGGCGCGCGCCGCGGTCTACGCCGCCGCCGTGACCGCCGACCCGCTCGACATCGCCGCCGCCCGGCTCCTCGCCGACGAGGCGGCGGTCCGCGGGGCCCGCGACTGCCTCCAGATCCACGGCGGCATGGGCTTCACCTGGGAGGCCGACGTACATATGTACCTGAAACGGGCATGGGTGAGGGTTCGGCGAGGGCAGGGCACGACGGCGCCCGAGGAGTCCCTGGCGGCGGACCTGCTGGTACCGGAGAAACGGTAACCCTGCGTCGATACACGGTTGTGTCCTAGGCGTGACTCGTCACAACCAGGAGTCACGTCCCGGCTCGGGTACCTTGTGTGGGATGCGACCGGTTGTGAGACTGAGCCATCCCGGAGTTGCCCCTGCGGCGACGCCGGAGCGGACGATGCGTGCCGGTCACAGGGCACGGCGGAGCGGCGTACCCGCCTGTTCGACCCCCCGCAGCACGCGTCGCACAGTATGCCGCACGCGTACTCCTTCGCGCTGGAATATGCCCGAAGCGCTTGTTGGGGTGACTGTACGTCAACCATGCTGTCTCACAAGGGGATCACGGTCCGTGACCCCGTGTAGGCGCGAGGCGATGTGTCCGCCGGTTCGGATGGTGTGAGCGGTGCAGGTGCTTCAGGTGCAGATCGAGGTCCGGCCCGACCCCGCGGAAGTGGGGCGGGCGCGGAGATGGGCCAGGTCGCGGCTCGCCGGATCCGGCATAGAGGCCGACGAGCCGCTGGCCGAGACGCTCGTCCTGCTCGTGTCCGAACTGGTCACCAACGCCGTCGTGCACACCGGCTGCCCCGCCGTGCTGCGCCTCCTCCTCCCTTGTGTGCCCGCAATCCCTCCCGGCACGGTCCGCGTCGAGGTCGCCGACTCCAGCGCGCGGGCCCCGCGGCCGCGGCAGGCCGAAGGCGACGAGACGAACGGGCGCGGCCTGGCTCTGGTCGACGGACTGGCCGACCGCTGGGGCTGGCAGCACGAAGGAGCGGGCAAGCGCATCTGGTGCGAGGTGGACCGCTGCGAAACGGTGGCGACCTCGACCGCCACGTCGTACGAGGCGACGTCGTACGAGGCGACGGCGCACGGAGGCGCGGGGTTCGGGAGTGCGGCGTATGAAGGCGCGGCGTACGAAGGCGTGCAGGCAGAGGCCGTGTAGGCAAAGCCCTGCAGGCAGAGGCCGTTCAGGCAGCGCCGGGCAGGCGGAGGGCGTGCGGGTCGGGGCCCTGTAGAAGAGGCCATGTGGCGCGGGCCGTTGAGTACGCGGCGTGCAGCGCCGGAGTTTGAGCCCCTGGCTGAAGTGCGCGCAAGATCGCGCCCTTGTGCGCTCCCATGCGCGCCCCTATAAATCAGGCATAAATTACATAACACCCGACCGGGTCTTGACGTGAGGTGTCCGATTCATCACCCTTGTGGTCAGCGATTCGCGGCGAGGGGACGCCGAGGGCGTCCAACACAGGGGTCCTCGGCGAGTGCGGATCGCGGCGTGGCGCCGATACCTTGCGGGGGCACAGGGGGTGCGGTGCCGATACGCCGGAGTTGGATGGCGGTGCGCGGTTCCGTGCTCGGGGCGGGTGCAGCGCGCCGCCACTCCACCGCCTCCGCCGCACTCCTTCGGCTTCCCGAAAGCCGGGCTGTACGCGCCTACAGGATCGCGACCGGCGCCACCGGAGTGCCCGTCCCGCCCACGAACGGCTCCGGCATGGCGGACAGCAGGAAGGCGTAACGCCCTTCGTCCGCGCAGGCCTCGGACAGTTCCTCCAGATTCCAGTTCTGGCCCTGCAGCATGCCCATCTCGACCAGGTCGAGCGCGTGCACCGGCAGCCACAGGTTCTCGATCTCCGGCGGGAAGATCTCGAAGGTCAGGGTGTCGTTCGCGACCGCCGCCACGTCGCGCGCGTGGAACCACTCGGGCGTCCGCACCGAGAGCCCGGGGGACGGAAAGCTGTAACCATGCTTGTCCCCTGCCAGATACGTCTGGATCTGGCCGGTGCGTACGAGAACGATGTCGCCCGCCCGTACCGTCGTGCCCGCCAGCTCCTCGGCGGCTTCCAGGTCCTCGGGCGTCACGGCGTGACCCCCGTCGAGCCGGTCCGTGCCGCGTGCGCGGGCCACGTCCAGCAGGACGCCGCGCGAGACGATGTGCCGCGGCTTGTCGATGCCGCTGAACTCGGCGCCCGCGTGTGGTGTGACGCTGCTCGCGGGGCGGCCGTTGTAGATCTTCCCCGAGTGCGAGACATGGGTGAGGGCGTCCCAGTGGGTCCCTGCCTGCAGCCCCATCGTCACAGCGTCGTCGCTGCAGGCGACGGTGCCGGGGCCGAAGATCTCCTGGTTGATCTGCACCATGGCGTGCAGGGGGTTGACTCGGCCCGGGATCACGCCGGTCTGCACGCCGTCCTGCTTCAGGGGCAGTGCGAGGGGCACCCGGCGCCCCGTCCGGGCGCTCGCGGCCGCATCGCGTACGACCTCGTCGGTGATCAGGTTCAGCGTGCCGATCTCGTCGTCGGCCCCCCAGCGGCCCCAGTTGTTGACGCGCTTGGCGATGTCGTGGAACTCGGCCGGCAGTGACATCGGTCCCTCCCCGGGGCTTGTCTCCAGGTATCTGACGGGTCGTAGAATCGGCTCGCAACCAAATCTAACGGTCCGTCAGAAACCTCGGGAAGGGGACGGGCGTGGGGAACTTCTTGGCAGGCAAGGTCGTCGCCGTGACCGGCGCCGGACGCGGCATCGGCCGGGCGGTCGCCCTCGCCGCGGCCGCGGAGGGCGCGAAGGTCGTCGTCAACGACTACGGCGTCTCGATCGACGGCGCCGAACCGACCAGCGAGATAGCGGACGCGGTGGTCAAGGAGATCGAGTCCGCGGGCGGAGAGGCGGTCGCGGTCGCCGACGACATCTCCACGATGGCGGGCGGGCAGCGGCTCGTCGACGTGGCGTTGGCGGAGTACGGGCGGATCGACGGCGTCGTGTGCGTGGCGGGGATCCTGCGCGAACGCATGCTCTTCAACATGTCCGAGGGGGAGTGGGATCCCGTGGTGGCCACCCACCTCAAGGGCACCTTCACGGTCTTCCGCGCCGCCTCGGCGGTCATGCGCAGGCAGGGCTCCGGGGCGCTCATCGGCTTCACCAGCGGCAACCACCAGGGCTCGGTGTCCCAGGCCAACTACTCGGCGGCCAAGGGCGGCATCATCTCGCTCGTACGCAGCGCGGCACTCGGCCTGCACAAGTACGGCGTGACGGCGAACGCGGTGGCCCCCGTGGCCCGTACGCGGATGTCCGCGAACGTCCCCATGGAGCTCAAGGAGATCGGCGAGCCGGAGGACGTGGCGGCCCTCGTCGTCTATCTGCTCAGCGACCGCGCCAAGGCGGAGAACATCACAGGCCAGGTGTACACGATCGCCGGTCCCAAGATCGCGGTGTGGGCGCAGCCGCGGGAACTGCGCGCGGGCTACGCGGACGGCGCGTGGACCCCGGAGAAGATTGCCGACTTCCTCCCCGGCACGGTCGGCACGGACCCGATGCCGATGCTGGCGCGACTGGAGGAGATGGCAAGGGCGGCAGCGTCGAAGGAACGGCCGAACGCGTAGAGAGCTTGGTGAGGAGTCCACGATGCGAGGCGTGATCTTCGACGGGAAACAGACCCAGGTCGTCGACGACCTGGAGATACGGGATCCCGGGCCCGGTGAAGTGCTGGTCCGGGTCTCGGCGGCAGGGCTCTGCCACAGCGATCTCTCGGTGGTGGACGGGACCATACCCTTCCCCGTACCTGTGGTGCTCGGACATGAGGGCGCAGGTGTGGTCGAGGCCGTGGGTGTGGGCGTCACCCATGTCCAGCCTGGGGATCATGTGGCGCTCTCGACGCTCGCCAACTGCGGGGCGTGCGCGGAGTGCGACCGCGGGCGGCCCACGATGTGCCGCAAGGCGATCGGGATGCCGCAGCAGCCGTTCGCACGGGACGGAGTGCCGCTGTACCAGTTCGCGTCCAACTCGGCCTTCGCGGAACGGACGATCGTGAAGGCGGTGCAGGCCGTGCGGATCCCGACGGGGATACCTCTCACCTCGGCCGCACTGATCGGCTGCGGGGTGCTGACCGGTGTGGGCGCCGTGCTCAACCGCGCGCGCGTGGACCGCGGCGACAGCGTGCTCGTCATCGGCACCGGCGGCATCGGTCTGAACGTCATCCAGGGCGCGCGGATCGCGGGCGCCCTCACGATCGTCGCGGTGGACGCGAACCCGGCGAAGGAGGCGGTGGCCCGGCAGTTCGGCGCCACGCACTTCCTCACCTCGACGGGGGGCGTCAAGGACGTACTGCCGCACGGCGCGGACCATGCCTTCGAGTGCGTGGGGCGCGTCGAGCTGATCCGGCAGGCGATCGACCTGCTCGACCGGCACGGCCAGGCCATCCTGCTCGGCGTCCCGCCCGCGACCGCCGAGGCGTCGTTCCTCGTCTCGTCGATGTACCTGGACAAGTCGATCCTCGGCTGCCGCTACGGCTCATCGCGCCCGCAGCGGGACATCGCCCTGTACGCGGACCTGTACCGGGACGGCCGTCTGCTCCTGGACGGGCTGGTGACCACGACGTATCCGGTGGACGATTTCGCGAAGGCGGCCGAGGACGCCCGGGAGGGGCGCGTGGCGCGGGCGGTGCTGACGTTCTGAGCGGCTGTGGACGTCAGAAAGCGGCTCCGGGCGTCATGAACAGGAAGCGGTTCCGGGCCTCATGAAGCGGCCCGGTCGGTGACCAGTTGGGCGGCTTGGCTGGTGACCGGCCGGGTGGCCCGGTCGGTGGGCGGTTCGGCGGGCGGGCCGGCTGTGCGAAAGGTGCGCCGGTAGGCGGTCGGCGTGACACCGAGGGCCGCCTGGAGGTGCTGGCGCATCGACTGGGCGGTGCCGAAACCGGCGTCCCGGGCCACGTGGTCGATCGAGAGGCCGCTGGACTCCAGCAGCTGCCGGGCCCGTTCGACGCGCTGCTGCGTCAGCCACTGGCCCGGGCTGACACCGGCCTCCTCCCGGAACCTGCGCGTGAACGTGCGTACCGACATGGACTCCTGCGCGGCCATGTCGCGCAGCTGGATCGGCTCGTGCAGCCGCTCCAGCGCCCAGGCGCGTGCGGCAGCCGTGGTGGCCAGCTGCGGTTCGGGGACCGGGCGGTGGATGTACTGAGCCTGCCCGCCGTCGCGGTGGGGCGGTACGACGGTGCGGCGCGCGACCTCGTTGGCCACCGCGGTGCCGTGGTCACGGCGTACGACATGCAGGCACAGGTCGATGCCGGCGGCGACCCCGGCCGAGGTCAGCACATCGCCGTCGTCGACGAAGAGGACGTCCGGGTCGACCTTGATCTGGGGGAAGAGCCGCTGGAAGTGCTCGGCGTCGCGCCAGTGTGTGGTCGCGGGCCGGCCGTCGAGGTGGCCGGCGGCGGCCAGGACGTAGACGCCGGTGCAGATGGAGAGGAGTCGTGTGCCGGGCCTGAGGTGGGCGAGGGCGGCGGCCAACTCGTCCGTGAGCCGGCCCTCTTCGAAGACCGGGCCGAGCTCGTAGGAGGCGGGCACGACGAGCGTGTCTGCGGTGGCCAGTGCCTCCGGCCCGTTCTCGACGAGGATGTCGAAGTCCGCGTCCGTACGCACAGGGCCGGGCGGCCGGACGGAGCAGGTGACGACCTCGTACAGCCGCCGTCCCTCGGCGTCACGGGCGCCACCGAAAATGCGGTGGGAGATGCCCAGTTCGAAGGGCAGCAGCCCGTCCATGGCGAGGACGACGACGCGGTGTCTGCGGAGCGCGTCCACGGTACCCATGGCTCGATCCTAGCGAATGATGTCCTTCGGGCCACTCGATCGCGGGAGCGGGAATGACGGAAGCTCTTGTGCGTGACGCAGAACGACGTGACCCCGACAACCGCGGCGCCTGACAGCCAGGAGGAGCCGACCGCAGACCTGCCGACCCGCCCGTACGGCCCGACCGTCCGGAAGCGCACGCGCCGGCTCTCGGTGCACCGCGCCTGGTTCGTCGCGGCCGTCACCTTTGTGACGATCATCGGTGCCGCGGCCTTCCGCTCACTGCCGGGTCTTCTGATCGACCCGCTGCACCAGGAGTTCAACTGGTCACGCGGCACGATCGGCCTCGCCGTGTCCGTCAACCTCGCGCTGTACGGCCTCACCGCGCCGTTCGCCGCGGCGCTCATGGACCGGTTCGGCATCCGGCGGGTGGTCGCCGTCGCGCTGACCGTGATCGCGCTCGGCGCTGGCGTCACCGTATGGATGACGGCTGCCTGGCAGCTGCTGCTGTGCTGGGGCGTGCTGGTCGGTCTCGGCAGCGGCTCGATGGCGCTGGCATTCGCGGCCACCGTGACGAACCGGTGGTTCACCGAGCGCCGCGGCCTGGTCAGCGGCATCCTCACCGCTGCGGCCGCAACCGGCCAGCTGATCTTCCTGCCGCTGCTGTCCTGGCTGGTGGAGGAGCACGGCTGGCGCCCGGCGTCCGTGACGGTGGCGCTGGCTGCGCTGGCGGTGGTCCCGTTCGTATGGCTGCTCCTGCGCGACCATCCTGCTGATGTGGGCCAGAAGCCGTATGGCTCCCGGGAGTTCGTGGAGAAGCCCCCGCCCGTCCAGGGTGCCGCTCGGCGCGCGATCAAGATCCTGTTCTCCGCGGCACGGACGGGTCCCTTCTGGCTGCTCGCCGGTACCTTCGCGATCTGCGGCGCCTCGACGAACGGCCTCATCCAGACCCATTTCATCCCGGCGGCCCACGACCACGGCATGCCGGTCACGGCTGCGGCCTCGCTGCTTGCGGTCATCGGTGTCTTCGACGTGATCGGCACGGTGGCATCGGGCTGGTTCACGGACCGCTTCGAGGCCCGTCGCCTGCTCGCCGTCTACTACGCCCTGCGCGGCGTCTCGCTTCTGTTCCTGCCGATGCTCCTGGCTCCCACCGTCCACCCGCCGATGATCTTCTTCATCGTCTTCTACGGACTCGACTGGGTCGCCACGGTCCCGCCGACCCTCGCCCTGTGCCGCGAGCACTACGGCGACGACAGCGCCATCGTCTTCGGCTGGGTCCTGGCCTCCCACCAGGTCGGCGCGGCCCTGGTCGCCTTCCTCGGCGGCGTCGCCCGGGATGTGTTCGGCTCCTACGACATGGTCTGGTACGCATCGGGCGCGCTGTGCGCGGCGGCGGCGCTGATGGCGCTGGTGATCCGGCGGGGGCGTGCGGTGGTGCCGGCTGTGGCGGGGGTGTAGGTCATACGCGGATGACGTGGACGCCGGGGAAGGTGGTGAATCCGTCGTCTTGGGTGATGACAGGGATGCTGCCGGCCCGGGCAGTGGCCGCGATCCAGGCGTCGTTGACGCGGGCCTTGGGTAGACGGTGGCCGGACCTGACTATCTCGGCCATCATCTGCGACCAGACGGAGGCGACGATGCGGTCGGGCACGAGGATCCGGTGCCCGGCTGCTGTGCGGAGGGTCGCGAGCCGACGTGCGCGTGTTCCCTCGTCGCGGGCTGTGTTGACGCCCAGACTCAGCTCAGCCAGTGTGACGGATGAGACCCCCAACCGCCGGGGCAGCGCCGTGGCCATGGGGCGCCCCACCTCGCGGCCGACGAAGAAGCTGGTGTCTGCGAGGGCGAGTTCACCACTCACGACACGCCACCGGAGTCTCCGGAGGTGTACTCGTCCGAGCCGGAGAACAGGGCGTCGATCTCGTCCAGCATCTCGCGGTCGATGCCGCCCCCGGACTCCCAGAACCGGATCATCTCCTCAGCTGTGAGGTAGGGCTTGTCGCCCTCGATGATCTGGATCACCTCACCGTGGTCCGTGATCTCGACGGGGTAAGGACCGGCGACGAGTTGCGTCAGGCGGTGGGGCTCGTGCAGCTCGGACACGTCGATGCGTGTGGGCTTGTTCATGCCTCGAAGGTAGAGGCGCCGCCACTCTCCGTAACAGCCCCCGTCCTACGAATCACTCGCACTGATGAGCGCCATGTGCGGAATCAAGGATTCAGTCGCTCAACCGTCCGAATCGCCCCCGATGGAACAGCAGAGGGTCCCCCGGACCGTCGTCCACCGTGCCCAGCGCATCTACGCGGCCCACCACGATCAGATGGTCGCCGCCGGTGTGCACGGCCTGGATGGTGCAGTCGATCCAGGCGAGCGTCCCGGAGAGGCGGGGCGAGCCCGACGCCGGTGACGGGCCGTATGCGACGCCCGCGAACTTGTCGGCGCCGCTCACCGCGAAGCCCCGGCACAGTTCGCCCTGCTGGGCCCCCAGGATGTTGACGCAGAAGACTCCCGCTCGCGCGATGCGCGGCCAGGTGGTCGACGTACGGGCCACCATGAAGGCGACGAGGGGAGGGTCGAGGGAGAGCGACGAGAAGGACTGACAGGCGAAGCCTACTGGGCCCTCTCCCCCCTCGGCGGCCGGCGCGGTGATCACGGTCACGCCGGTCGCGAAGTTACCCAGTACGCGCCGGAACTCGGCCGCATCGACCGGTGCGCGCTCGTCGTCTCGGACCGCCCGCAGTTCGGGCCGCGGCAGTGCGTCGACGGCTCGGGCGGCGGTGGGCGCCCCGACGGACCTGAGGTATCGGACGACGGTGGCCGCCATCCCTGCGTGTCCCATCACGCCACCCATTGAAACTGACGGTGCGTCAGAAGTGAAGGCGTCGGCGACGGCAGAAGAGATTCAGCGACGGCAGAAGAGAAGGTGTCAGCGTCCCTGGTACGTCGGAGGGCGGCGCTCCACGAACGCGGCCACGCCCTCCTGCGCGTCCGCCGTCGACATGTTGATCTCCTGGGCCGTTGCCTCGGCCGCGAAGGCCGTCGCGCGGTCCGAGTCGAGGGAGGCGTTCACCAGGTGTTTGGTGAGGGCGAGGGCCCGGGTGGGGCCGGCGGCCAGCCGCTGGGCCCACTCGCGGGCCGTCTTCTGCAGCTCGTCGGACGGGACGACACGGTTGACGAGCCCGAGCCGTTCGGCCTCGGCGGCGGGGAGCGAGTCGCCGAAGAACATCAGTTCCTTGGCGCGCTGCGGACCGACGAGACGCGGGAGGAGATACGCACCCGCTCCGTCCGGCACCAGCCCGCGCCGTACGAACACCTCGATGAACTTGGCGGATTCCACCGCCAGTACGAGGTCGCAGGCGAAGGCGAGGTGGGCGCCGATACCGGCGGCCGTGCCGTTGACCGCGGCGATCACCGGCTTCTCGCAGTCGAGGACGGCCGCGATCAGGCGTTGGGCGCCGAGTCTGATGGTCCGTGCCACGTCGCCGGGGATCCGCTCGGCCGTGGAGGGCGATCCGCGCAGGTCGGCCCCCGCGCAGAAACCCCTGCCGGTGGCGGTGATCACGACGGCTCGTACGTCCGGGTCGGCGGAGGCGCCGGCGAGCAGCCGGATGATGCGTTCTCGCTGGTCCCAGGTGACGGCGTTCATGGCTTCGGGCCGGTTGAGCGTGATCCACGAGACGCCGTTGTCAGTGGCGTGCAGTACCAATGACTCGACGGATTTTTCGGGGGAGTCGTCGGAGGCTGTCGTGAGGGGGGCGTCGGTCATGCGGGAGTGGCTCCGTTCGGTGGGGCGGTGGGCTCGTGCGGGGGTGCGGGCGGGGGCACCGGTGTCGGCATGGGGCCGGGCACTGGTGCGAGCCTGGCCAGGGGTTCCGGCGTGGGTGCGGGTGCGAGCGCGGCCAGGGGTCCTGGCGTGGGTGCGGGTGCAAGTCGGCGGCGGTGCCGCTTGGGCAGGGGCGCCGGTGTGGGGCCGGGTGCAGGCGCGGGCACGGGCGGGCGCAAGGTCAGGGCCGCCGCGGGCCCCGGCCGCCGTGCCGCCGCCGGTCGCGGTGCCCGCGCGTGGAGCCTCAGCGGCACACGGCCAGCGCGTCCAGCGCCACCGCCCCCTGGCCGCGGGGCAGCACCATGAGCGGGTTGATGTCGAGCTCGGCGAGGTCGTCGCCGAGTTCGAGCGCCATCCGCTGGACGCGCAGCACGACCTCGACCAGTCCGTCCACATCGGCCGGGGGCGCGCCTCGGACCCCGTCGAGCAGGGCCCGCCCGCGCAGTTCGCCGAGCATGGCCCGTGCCTGGTCCTCGCCGAAGGGCGGCACGCGCACCGCCGCGTCCCGCAGCACCTCGACGAGTACGCCGCCGAGGCCGACGGTCACGGTCGGCCCGAACAGCGGGTCGTGCGTGACGCCGACGACCATCTCGACGCCCCGCTCGACCATCTGGCAGACGAGGACACCGTCCAGCGCGATGCCCTCGAAGCGGGCGATGTCGGTCAGTTCGCGGTAGGCGTCGCGGACCTGACTGGCCGAGGTCAGCCCGATCTTCACCAGACCGAGTTCGGTCTTGTGGCCGAGCTGCGCTCCCGAGGCCTTCATCACCACCGGATAGCCCACCAGCCCGGCCGCCCGCACGGCCGCGGCCGCGCTGGTCACCAGTTGCTCGCGGGGCACCCGGATGCCGTAGGTGCGCAGCAGCTGCTTGGCCGCGTGCTCGCTCAGCTGCCGGCCGGGTCGCATCAGCGCCCGCGCCTTGCGGCAGGCGGGGGATGCGGTGCGCGGCGCCTCGTCGAAGGGCGAGCGGTACGCGGCGGTGAACCGGTGGTGGTCCAGGTGGGCGCGCACCGCGGTGATGCAGTTCGCGAAGGTCCGGAAGGTGGCCACGCGCGAGGAGCCGAGGAGTGTCCTGCGGTAGGCGTCCTCGGTGCCGACCGGCGATCCCCAGACCACGCACACCAGCTTGTCGGTCCGTTCCGCCGCGTCCACCAGGTCCTGCGCGAGCTTGTCGCTCATCGGCGGGAAGGGGCCGGTGATCGGGCAGATCAGTACGCCCACGGAGGGGTCGTCGAGGATCGCGTCGATGATCTTGCGGCCGCGCCAGTCGCCCACGGGATGCCCGCCGTTGTCGACGGGATTCGCGACGTTCAGGTACTCGGGTATCCACTGGTGCAGCTCGGCCTGCTTCGCCTCGGAGAGCATCGGCAGCTTCAGCCCGGCCTGCACCGCCAGGTCCGAGAAGTGCGCGCCCGTTCCGCCCGAGATCGAATAGACGACGACCCCGTCGGCCCCCGGCTTGCGGGCCCGCGCCAGCAGGGCCGCGGTGTCCTGGAGTTCGTCGAGACCGTCCACGCGGATCACGCCGTACTGCCGCATCGCCGCGTCCACCACCGCGTCCGCGCCGGTCAGTTTGCCCGTGTGTGAGGCGGCCGTCCGGGCACCGGTCTCGGTGCGGCCGACCTTCACCGCGACGACCGGCACTCCGCGCCGGGCGGCGCGGTCGGCGGCGAGCAGGAAGGAGCGTCCGTCCTTGAGGCCCTCGACGTAGCAGGCGATGGCGCCGACCTCGGGTTGCTCGGCGAAGTAGGAGATGAAGTCCGCGGTCTCCAGGTCGGCCTCGTTGCCGGTCGGTGCCCAGTGGGAGAGGCGGATGCCCAGCTCCTGCAGGGCGAAGACCGGGCGGCCCTGGTGGCCGGACTGTGTGATCAGCGCGATCGCCGGGCCGTCCAGGTCGTCGCGGAACCGCTCGAAGGCGTTGAGGTTGGTGTTGGGGCCCAGCAGCCGTATGCCGGAGCGTTCCACGGCGGCGGCGAGCCGGTCCTGGGCGGCGGCACCCGCCTCGCCGGTCTCGGCGAAGCCCGAGGCGAAGGCGACCGCGAACTTCACCTTGGTCTCGGCGAGTTCCTCGATCACGGAAAGGGGGTCGGCGACGAGCAGTACGGCCAGGTCGACGTGTTCGGGCAGGTCTCTGACGGAAGGGGAGCACGGTATGCCGAAGACGGACTGACGGGTCGGGTGTACCGGGTGCAGCCGGGCGCCGACCCGCTCGGCCCAGGAGAGCAGCTGCCTGGTGATGCCCGTGTTCGGCCGCCCCTCGGCATCCGAGGCGCCCACGACGGCCACGGACTCCGGGCGGAAGAGGCGGTCCAGATCGGGTACAGCGGCGTTCAGCGGCCGGCCGCTGACATCCAGATCGTCGGTCGTCGCGGCGCTGCCGTGCACGGCAGGCGGCAGGGTCTCGCCGCAGGCCACAACGCGCGTGCGACGGGAGTCGGTGGTGAGGGTGCCGTATGTCGATCCAAGCATCGGTCCGCCCGCTCCTGTGTGACAGCCAATAACTGACGCACAGTCAGATTACGGAACTGACGCTCTGTCAGGAAGGGGTGTTACCGCGTGTGCGGAGACGGGTGTGGCGGGCACGTGATTCGTACCCCCGCGTTATTGACGTGAACCTGTCAGTAATGGATTCGGTCATGAGGGAGCGGTCAGGGCCTCCGAGGCCACGCGTTCGCCGGGCCGTACCGCGCCGTCCGGCCCCGGCCCGGGCCTCTTCGGCGGCGCGGTCGCCGATCTTCCGGCTGATCTCCGACGGTTGTGGGGAGCCGCTCGGCGTCGTATTGCCGCTCGGCGGTGCGGCGCGGTTTCGGGCGGCCCGAGGGTGGCGCTCAGTGCTGCGCCGGCGCCGGCCGCGAGACCTCGCGGGCTACCGCCTTGGCGATCTTCTCCGCGTCGATGGCCATTTCGCGGAACATCCCACTGATGGGGTTGGTGAACCCGGTGAAGTACAGGCCGCGGGCCCCCAGCGGCGTGCGCGCGCCGTGGATCACCGGGCGGCCCCGCCCGTCGAGTACGCCGAGGTGGCCGACGAGATCCTGCAGCCCCCGCGTGTAGCCCGTGGCCGCGATGACGGTCTCCGGGCCTATGCGGCTGCCGTCAGCGAGGACGACCTTGCCGTCCTCGAAGGACTGGACGGCCGCCACGGGTTCGACGCGGCCCTTGCGTACGGCGTCGATCAGGCCGACGTCCTGCACCGGGATGGAGCCCTCGTTGACGCGCGAGTACAGCCCCGTGCCGGGTCGCGGCAGGCCGTGTTCCGTCAGGTCGGGGACGCTGATCTTCGCAAGCGGCCGGGCGAGCCGGTCGACGACCGCGACCGGCAGCCGCCGCACCAGGATCCCGGTGTACTGGGCAGCCCAGCCTGCCGTGGACCGGCGCACGATGTGCGGCGCCGTGCGCACCGCGAGCCGCACCCGCGAGGCCCCGCCCTCGACCAGGTCGACGGCTATCTCGGCGCCCGTGTTGCCGACGCCGACGACCAGAACATCGCGGCCGGCGTAGGGCTTGGCGTTGCGGTAGCCGGAGGCGTGCAGCAGCTCGCCGGTGTACGAGTCGCGGCCGGGCCAGTCGGGCAGATGCGGGGTGTGGTTGTAGCCGGTGGCGACCACGACGGCGCTGCCGGTCAGTTCGCGCCCGCCCGTTGCGTGCAGCAGCCAGCCCGATCCGTCGGGGGACCGCTCCACGCGCGACACCTCGACCCCGGTGACGATCTCAAGGCCGTGGTATTCGGCGTACTTGTCCAGGTACCGGACGACGTTGTCGCGCGAGACCCACCGCCCGAAGGAGCGTGGCATGGCAAGTCCCGGCAGGGCGGAGAGCCGCCGGGTGGTGTGGAGATGGAGCCGGTCGTAGTGCCGGCGCCAGGAGGCGCCGACGTGCTCGGCCCGTTCCAGTACGACGGCTCGTACGCCCCGCGCCCGCAGCGCGGCCGCCGCGGCAAGCCCTCCGGGGCCGCCGCCGATCACGTAGACGGGGCGGTCTTCGTGGTGCGGCACCGAGGGGTGTGCGGGGGCAGGCGAGTCGGTCATGGGCGGGAGCGTATCCGCGTTGTCCCTGGAAGGGACCTGGTCAATGCGGAAACCGATTGCGAATTGATCACGGGCGTCAACCGCATTCGTTCGAGTCACCTGCCCCCGGCTCCGGCTCATCGCGGACGCCGTCAGGGCTCTTGCCAGCGGCCGCTCTATGCGCTGAACTGACGTACCATCAGATTGTTGGAGAGTGCCGTGCGGCAGCGGCCGGCAGCGGGAGGAGCCCGTCCCATGGAGTCGATCTGGCGCAGCGGCGCCGAATGGCTCGCCGTGCTCCGCATCGGACTCGGTCTGTGGTGGCTGGAGAGCTGGCGGCACAAGGACAAGAAGGGCTGGTTCGAGCGGGGTACGGGGATCGCGTGGGCGGCGGACGTCGCCGCGAAGCACAGGTGGAACGCGGTACGCAGCGGCTTCGACACCATGGTCGCGCCCCGGCCCAGGGTCATGGCGTATGTCGTCGTCTACGCCGAACTCGCCCTCGGGCTCGGTCTGGTCCTCGGCTTCCTCACTCCGATCGCCCTGGTCGGCGGCCTGCTGCTCAACGTCCTCTACCTCGTCCTCATGATCCATGACTGGGCCGAGCAGGGGCAGAACTCGATGATGGCGCTGATCTCGCTCGTCGCGCTTTTCGGCATGTCCTGGCAGACCTGGTCCCTCGACAGCGCGATCGGACTCTTCGGATGACTCAGACAAGCGCAGCCGCGCGGTTCGACCTCCCGGAACCGGACGCCTTCACCCGCCCCTACTGGGACGCGGCGGCCGAGGGGCATCTGCTGCTCCGCCGGTGCCGTGCCTGCGGCCCCGCCCACCACTATCCCCGCGAGTTCTGCCCGCACTGCTGGAGCGAGGACGTCGGCTGGGAACGGGCGAGCGGCCGCGCCACGCTCTACACGTGGTCCGTGGTCCACAGGAACGACCTGCCGCCCTTCGGTACGCGTACGCCCTACGTCGCCGCGGTCGTGGATCTCGAGGAGGGACCGCGGATGATGACGGAGGTCGTGGAGTGCGAGGAGGGGGCGCTTCGGATCGGGATGGGGCTCGAGGTGGTGTTCCGGGCCCTGGCGGGCGGGGACTTAGTGGTGCCGGTGTTCCGGCCCGCGGTGGCCGGGTAGGCAGGTCGGACCCTGATATTCGTTTCCGCCGCCCCCGCGGTCCGCGTCACCATGAGGCATGACCGCACCCTCGTATGACGTTGACGTCGACTGGCAGCTGACCCACGACCTTGACGGCTTCATGGGCCGCGCCGGGGACTTCCTGCGCGCCGATCCCGTCCTGCATACGGTGCTGCTCACCGTCACCGAGAGCCTGCGCGGGCGCGGCCTTCACATCTACGGCGCGGGGGACCCGCTGTTCGGCACGCTCGCGGTACGGGGTGAGGTCGCCGGCGCCTTTTTCTGGACGCCGCCGTTTCCGGTTCAGCTCACATCCGTCCCGGCGGAGGCAGCCGCGGCGCTGGCGGAGCGGCTCGCCGACCGGACCGCGGATGTGCCCGGGGTGGCCGCCGACCCGGCGACCGCCGACGCGTTCGTCACGGCCTGGCAGAAGCGCACCGGCGCGGTCCCCAGTGTCGGCCTCCGCCAGCGCCTCTACCGGCTCGACAAGCTCACGCCGCCCGAGCCGGCACCGCCCGGCCGGGCCCGGGTCGCAGGCGCCCAGGACCGGGAACTGCTGAAGCGCTGGCACACCGAGTTCAGCGAAGCCGTCGGCGACGGGCCCGGCACGGACGCGGGCGAGTGGGCCGACAGCCGGATCGCCTACGGCGGCGTCACGCTCTGGGAGACCCCCGACGGCACCCCGGTCTCCATGGCGGGCGCCACGCGGCGTATCGCGGGCATGGTCCGCGTAGCCCCCGTCTACACCCCGCGCGAGCTGCGCGGCCGCGGCTACGCGGGTGCCGCCACCGCCGAGGTGAGCCGTGCCGCGCTGGCCGCGGGCGTCGACGAGGTGCTCCTCTTCACCGACCTCGCCAACCCCACCAGCAACGCCCTCTACCAGCGCATCGGCTACCGACCCGTGCAGGACTCCACCGTCTGCCTCTTCACGGCCACAGCAGCTGCCTGACCCAGCCCGACCCCGGCCCGGTCCTGCGGTACGTGAGCCGGACGTGCCGCCGCCGCTCGTCGCCCTGGAAGAACTCCACCTCGTCCGGGGCGACCCGGTACAGCGTCCAGGACGGGGCCGCGGCGTCCGGTTCCCGCTGGGCGCGGTCCCAGGCCGCCTCCGATGTCCGCCTCAACTCATCGGCAGACTCCAGGACTTCGCTCTGGTGGCCCACCAGCGCCGCCGCGAGCGCGCCGGTCGAGCGGGCGTGCAGGTCCGCCTGGCTCTCCTCCGAGGGCGCCACCGTGACAGGGCCGCGCAGACGGATCTGGCGGCCCTGGACGGGCCAGTAGAACCCGAGGGCCGCATACGGGCGCGCGGCCAGTTGCCGGCCCTTGCGGCTGGTCGCGTGGGTCGCGAACGACCAGCCGTCCGCGTCCGCCCCGTGCAGCATCACCGTGCGGACGTCGGGAAGCCCTTCCTCGTCCGCCGTCGCCAGTGAGACGGTGTGCGGCTCGGTCTGGCCCGCCGCCACGGCCTCGGCGAACCACTGCTGGAACAGCGGCAGCGGTTCCGCGGGCGCGGCGGACGGGTCGAAGCCGGGCAGCTCCGTGTCCCACACCCGCAGCGACCTCAGCAGCTCGTGAAGATCCGTATGCGTTCCCATGCGCCGAGTATCGCCCCTGGCACTGACAGCCCCAGCACTGGCAGCGCCCGCCAGGAAGCACCGGCAGGCCCGGCAGCCCGGGCGGCCCTCAGCCCCGTCCCAGCACCACCGTCCCCGACGAGCAGAACCACCCTCCCGTCCCGGACGCCACGGCAAGCTGCGGCAGGCGGCCCCCGGACCTGCGTACCTGCCGCTCGCCCGCCTCGCCGCGCAGCTGCCGCACGGCCTCGACCAGCAGGAACAGGCCGCGC
This sequence comes from Streptomyces sp. NPDC002896, assembly GCF_040295225.1. Classification (NCBI taxonomy): domain Bacteria; kingdom Bacillati; phylum Actinomycetota; class Actinomycetes; order Kitasatosporales; family Streptomycetaceae; genus Streptomyces; species Streptomyces sp. NPDC002896. Next base: position 133,413 of record NZ_JBEOVA010000021.1, read on the forward strand.
ATCCCGGGATGCTGGGCCGCAAGGCCGCCTCCGTCGGTGTTCACCGGCAGGTCGCCCGTCAGCGTCAGCCGGCCCTTCTCGACGAACGAACCGCCCTCGCCCTTCGCGCAGAAGCCGAGGTCCTCCAGTGTCACGAGGGTCATGTACGTGAAGGCGTCGTAGATCTCGGCCACATCGATCTCCTCCGGCCGTACGCCCGCCCGCTCGAAGGCGAGCCGGCCGCTGACCGCAGCCGGAGAGACCGTGAAGTCCGGCCACTCCGACATGGTGGTGTGGGAGACGTGCTCGCCGGTGCCGAGGACCCAGACGGGTGCGGTGCGGCAGTCGCGCACGTACTCCTCGGCGGCCAGCAGGACGGCCGCGCCGCCGTCGGAGCGTATGCAGCAGTGCAGCTTCGTGAACGGGTCCGCGATCAACGGGCCGGACAGGACGTCGTCGACCGTGATCGGGTCCCGGAACATCGCGTCGGGGTTGTGCGCGGCATTGGCGCGCGCCTGTACGGCCACCGAGGCGAGCTGCTCGAGCGTCGTGCCGTACTCGTGCATATGGCGGCGTGCGGCCATCGCGTACTTCGAGATCAGCGTGTGCCCGTACGGCACCTCGAACTGGAGGGGGCCGCGCGCGCCGAAGGACAGGTTGGAAGTGCGGCGGCCCGCCCGGATGTCGGCGCGGGCCGTCGAGCCGTACACGAGCAGCACCGCGTTCGCGTGCCCGGCCGCGATGGCGTCCGCCGCATGGGCCGCCATGACCTCCCAGGTGGAGCCGCCGACCGAGGTCGAGTCGACCCAGGTGGGCCGCAGGCCCAGATACTCGGCCACCTCGGTGGGTGCGAGGGTGCCGAGCCCCGCGGAGGCGAAGCCGTCGACGACCTCGCGGCCGAGCCCGGAGTCGGCGAGGGCCCGGCGGGCGGCCTGGGCGTGCAGGGCGTAGGGCGTGGCCTCGTCGACGCGGCCGCACTCCGAGAGGGCCGTGCCGACGACTGCCACCTTGCGGGTCCCGGCGGCGCGGAAGGTCGCTGAACCTGGCATGAATCTGACGGTACATCAGATACGGGAGGTGCCGGGAGGGTTCGCTCTGTTGCTGTGCATCCGTGGTCTGCCCCTGGGCATCCCGGTCCGTCCCTGCGTATTCGCGGTCCGTCCCTGTGCATCCGTGGACGGCAGCCCTAATATGACGGCCCGTCAGATCAATCTCAATGCTGGATGACTGCTCAGGTCCGATCGGGTTCGGCATGGATCCGGCCCGGGGAGGAGCCTCGCCGATGGACGCCACCTTCACCGCCGAGCAGGACGAGTTCCGCCGCACCCTGCGAGAACTCCTGCTCAAACGCTGCGGCCCGGATGAGGTGAAGTCGGCGGCGCGGGCGGACGCCGGCTACGACACCGCCTTGTGGACCGCGCTCTCCGAACAGCTCGGCCTGCCCGGGCTCGCCCTCCCCGAGGACCGCGGAGGGATGGGCCGCTCGGCCACCGAACTCGCCCTCGCCTGTGAGGAGTCGGGCCGCGCCCTCGTGCCGTCCCCATTGCTCTCCACCGCCGTCCTGGCGGGCCCGCTCCTCCTGGCCCTCGGCACGGAGCGGCAGCGCGCCGAGCTACTGCCCCGTATCGCCGCGGGCGCGCTCACCGCGACCCTCGCCGTCCCGGGTGCGGGTCTCGCCACGGCCCTCGGACTGACCGGGGACAACCGCGGCGACTGGGCGGGCGGAGGCCGCGCCGGCGGCGTACAGGCGCGGCGGGCGGGCGGGGGATGGCGGCTGTACGGGCAGGCCGAGCAGGTGCTGGACGGCCACAGCGCCCGCCTGCTCCTGGTGGCCGCCCACACCGGAGGCTTCGCCCGCTCCCGCACGCTCCTCTTCCTCGTACGGGAGGGCGCGGCGGGGCTCGGACGCACCCGGCAGACGTCGCTGGACGAGACGCGGCCGCAGGCGCGTATCGAACTACGTGATGTCGAAGCGGAGTTGCTCGGGGAGGAGGGTGTCACCAGTCAGGCCGACGTGGCCGACGCCCTGGCCGCCGTCGGGGACACCGCCGCCGCGGTGATCGCCGCGGAGGCGGTGGGCGCGGCCGACCGGGTGGTCGAGCGGACCGTCGAGTACGTGCGGCAGCGCGAGCAGTTCGGCCGCACGGTCGGCTCCTTCCAGGCCGTCAAGCACCGGCTGGCCGACATCTACGTACGGGTGCGGGCCGCGCGCTCCGCCGCGTACTACGCGGCCTGGGCGGCCGCGGCGGACAGCGGGGAGCCGGCCGTGGGAGGCCTGGCCCTCGCGCAGGCCCTCGAGGCGCTGCGCACGGCCGCATCGGAAGCCGTGCAGCTGCACGGCGGCATCGGTTTCGCCTGGGAGCATGACGTGCACCTCTACTTCAAACGCGCCTCGGGAGACGAACTGCTCTTCGGCCCGGTGCACCGGCTGCGGGCCCACGCAGCGGAGCGGTCGGGGCTCTTCGAGGAGGTCGGCCTCTGATGTCTGCCGCAACCTCGGACACCCCCGCCCTGCGTCTCCTGCAGAAGGTCTCCACCTCGCGCGCCTTCGTCAGGCTCGCGCCGTACTTCGTCCCCGCCATGGACCTCGCCGTGCACCGGCTCACCCGCGGAAAGGTGCAGCTCAGCGCCCGGATGCTGCCGGGCCTCGTGCTGACGGCGCGTGGCGCCAAGAGCGGACTGCCGCGGCGTACGCCCCTCGCCTGTATGCCGGAGGCGTCCGGTGACTGGATCGTGATCGGCTCCAATTACGGCCGACCGGACCACCCGCTGTGGACGGGGAACCTGCTCGCCCATCCTGACGCCGAGATCAACTGGAGGGGGCGGGACATCGCGGTGACGGCGCGGCTGCTGGAGGGGGAGGAGCGGGCGCGGGTGTGGCGGGAGGCGCTTGCGTTCTGGCCGCCGTACGGGCTGTACCAGGCCCGGGTGAGCAGGGAGATCCGGGTATTCCGGCTTACGCCTCGGTGACGACCGCGGGCTCGCTCCGGGCGCCCACTGCCTCCGGACGACCGCCCCTCAACACAGCAGGCGGCAGATCACCCAGGTGATCTGCCGCCTGCCTGACAGGACTTCGGTTGCCCCGGGCTACCGGGTCGGCTTCTTCCCGGTGATGCCGAGGTGCACCAACAGCGCGAGGCTCGGCTTCAGTTCGGCTTGTTTGACGCCCCAGGTCTGGAAGCCCTTCTGGTGCGAGGCGACCGCGGCGAGCATGGCGACGAGCGAACCCGCGATCGCAGCGGGGCTCAGCTCCTTGTCGACCTTGCCCTTGGCCTGGAGCTCCTTGACAGTCTCGGTCAGTGAGTTGTTGACGGAGTTGAGGATCTTCATCCGGATCTTGTAGAAGCGTTTGTCGCCCTCGGCCGCGCCCAGATCGACGACCCGGAGGATCGCGTCGTTCTTGCGCCAGAAGTCGAGGAAGCCGTCGACCAGGTCCTGTGCTGTCTGCCAGCCGGCCTTGCCGACCCAGGAGCGGCCGGCGAGGAGCTCGGTCAACCCGGCGCCCTCCGCGGCCATTTGCTCGGCGATCTCGAGGACCGCCCCCTCCACGTCCGGGAAATACTGGTAGAAGGTCGCGGGCGAGGTGCCCGCCTTCCGGGCCACATCGATGACTTTGACGTCCCGATAGGGCGACGAGCTGAGCATTTCACTGAGGCACTCGAGCAGCTTCTGACGCGTCGCCTGCCCGCGTCTTCCGGCCACACGGCCGTCAACGGTACGTACTTGTCCTGTCATGCCGTCAGCTTACCGAGGGGTGATCGGAGCGCGATTCGGCCGACTGCAAATGGGGCTGGCGGCCTCTGCGGGCGTGTGTCCCGCGAGGTCTCGTGCGCCAGTGGATGCCCGGGTACGGGGGGATATGCACAAGTGTTATCAACAGCCTGTGGACAAGATCGGTGGATGAGAAATTGACCAAGTGTTCGAATCAATCCCCTGCGGGCGCCGTGAGCGGCCATTAGCTTATGTGTGACGGACGCCACACATGTGTGCGGCGGCGCCACACATCCGCGCCAGGCGGCGCCACAGAGAGAAAAAGAGGGGCAGGGCGGGCTCATGGGCGAGAGAACCTTCACGGAAGGCGTTCCGTGCTGGGTGGACGCGATGCTCCCCGACGTCGAGGCGGGCAAGCGCTTCTACGGCGAGATCTTCGGCTGGACCTTCGACGAGGGCGCGGGCGCGGAGTACGGCTACTACACGCAGGCGTACAGCGACGGAAAGAACGTGGCGGCCCTCGCGCCCAAGCAGGACGGCCGCATGCCCACCGTCTGGACCGTCTACTTCGCCACCCCCGACGCGTTCTCGCTCGCCGCCCGCATCCGGGACGCCGGCGGGCAGCTGGTCGTCGAGCCCATGCCGGTCGGGCCCTTCGGCACCATGGCGCTCGCGGCCGACCCCGAAGGCGCCGTCTTCGGGCTCTGGCAGGGCGGCACCCACACCGGCTTCGAGAAGCAGCAGGAGCCGGGGTCCTTCGTCTGGACCGAGGTGTACTCACGCGACAAGACGGTCGTCGACCCCTTCTACGAGACCGTCTTCGGCTACGGCGGATTCGACCTCGAGGACGCCGGCGTCGATTTCCGCACCTGGTCGCCCCGCGGCACGGAGCCGGGGCCCGACACGGCGATCGGCGGCCGGAGCGTGATGTCCGGCGCCTTCCCCGTCGAGATGCCGTCGCATTTCCTCGTCTACTTCAACGTCGCGGACTGCGACGCGACAGCTGATGCGGTTGTCCGTCTTGGCGGCCGCGTCCAGGCGCCACCCTTCGACATCCCGTACGGCCGCATGGCTGTTCTCATGGACGACCAGGGCGCGGCGTTCGCGGTGCTCCAAGACTGAACGGGTGCTGACCCGGCGCCGGGACGGCGGCCGGTGCAACAAGGGATACGTTTTGCCCTGAGACACCCCGAAGCGGCCCCGGGTTCGCAACCGGTGCCCAAGAAAGGAAGAATCAGGGTGCGCGGCACCGTGGCGATCCGGGGTGAGACGCTGCGCAGTGGCTGCCGCGGTCGCAGCCGCGTACGGGGAGGTGGCAGGGAAGTGGTGGATCAGCTGACGCAGCATGATCCGAGGCGGATCGGGCCGTTCGAGGTGCTGGGCCGGCTGGGTGCCGGGGGCATGGGGCTGGTCTATCTCGCACGGTCGGCGTCGGGTCGGCGCGTGGCGATCAAGACCGTCAGGACCGAGCTCGCAGAGGACCAGCTGTTCCGCGTCCGCTTCACCCGCGAGGTGGAGGCGGCCCGGGCCGTGTCCGGCTTCTACACGGCCGCGGTCGTGGACGCCGACCCGCGCGCCGCGGTGCCCTGGCTGGCCACCGCCTACGTCCCCGCCCCCTCGCTCGAGGAGATAGTGAACGAGCACGGGCCGCTGCCGGTCCAGGCGGTGCGCTGGCTGGCGGCCGGAGTCGCCGAGGCGCTGCAGTCCATCCACGGCGCAGGGCTCGTCCACCGCGACCTCAAGCCGTCGAACGTGCTCGTGGTCGAGGACGGGCCCCGTGTCATCGACTTCGGCATCGCTTCGGGCGTCTCCAACACGCGCCTGACCATGACGAACGTCGCGGTCGGCACCCCCGCGTACATGTCGCCGGAGCAAGCCAAGGACTCCCGCAGCGTGACCGGCGCGAGTGACGTGTTCTCGCTCGGCTCGACCCTCGTCTTCGCCGCCACCGGGCACGCGCCCTTTCACGGCGCGAACCCCGTCGAGACGGTGTTCATGCTCCTACGTGAGGGCCCCGACGTCGAAGGACTGCCCGACGAGCTCCGTCCGCTCATCGAGTCCTGTATGCAGATGGAGGCGAGCGCCCGCCCCAGCCCCGCCGACCTCCAGGCCCAGCTCGCACCGCATCTGTTCGGCCCCGGCTCGGACGACAGCGGTACGGCGTCCGCGTGGCTGCCCGAGCGTGCGGTGGCCCTGATCGAGGCCCGGCGCAACGGCCGCCCGCCCGTGAGGAGCAGCGGCTCCGGGCGCAGCGGCGGACGGGGCGCAGCGCCCGCGGTTCCGCCCAGACCCGAGCACGCCCCGGGGCCTGCGCCCGCCGTGAGCGGCGACGGCGGCTGGACGGGCGGCCCGGCCCCCGACGCCGGACCCGTACGCCTTCCTGGCGCGCAGGTGCCGATCGGGCCCGGCCCCCGCGTGGCCGACGTCCGAGCGGCCGCCGTCAATGCGCCGCCTGTCGCCGCGGGCCTCGCCGCCTCCTGGTCGCGGGCCGGTGCCGCGGTCAACGGTGCTCCTGCGGTGCCCGCGCCCGCGACGGCGCCACCGCCGGAGCCCGAGGCGGGGGCGCCCTGGCGCCCCTGGCGGTTCCGGATGTCCAACGAGGTGTGGGGGACGCCCGTCGTCGCCGGCGACCTCGTGTACGTCACGTCGTTCGAGGTGCACGCACTCGACGTCGGCACGGGCCGGCGCCGGTTCAAGACGCGGGACGTCGCCTGGTCGCTGGCGGTGGCCGAGGGCCGTATCCACGCGTCGGACGGCCCCACGCTCCTTGCGCTTGACGCCCGCGAGGGCTCCGACCTGTGGCGGCTGCCCGTCAACGGATGGGTCTACTCGCTGAAGGCCGACCGCGGCACCGTCGTCACCGCGACGCGCGGCGGCGGCGTCCAGGCCTGGGAGGCCGCGAACGGCGAGAAGCTGTGGGAGATCACCGGCTGCCAGAGCGACTTCGAGAACCCGGAGGCCGGGCCCGTCGTGCACGACGGGACGGTGTACGTGTGGAAGGACGCGCGACTGCGGGCCCTCGAGGCGCGCACCGGCGAAGAACGCTGGTCGTACCCGATCGGCGACGCCGCGTCCTGCGGGGGCGTGCCGGTACGGCTCACGCAGGCGGCCGACGGCCACGTGTACATCTCCGCGGGCACCCGTGTCCTCGCCGTCGATGTGGTGAGCGGCCTTGTCCGCTGGCACTTCGAGGCGCCCGCGGTGTTCCTGAGCCCGCCCGCCTACGCGCCCGGCCCCGCGGTCACCGGCGGCGGGGTCTACCTGGCCGACTACCTCGGCACGGTGTACGCCCTGGACGCCACGGACGGCCGCGACCGCTGGCGCATCGCCACCGAGTCCCGGTCCTCCGTGGACCCCGTGCTCGTCGCGGACGGCCACGTCCACGTGGGCAGCGGCAAGGGCCTGTACACGCTGGACGCGGTGACCGGCACCCCGAAGTGGCGTTTCCAGGCGGGCGGCGACGTGGTCGGCGCCCCCGCCGTCGCCGAGGGCCGCATCCACTTCGGCTCGACGGACCACCTGCTGTACGCCCTCAAGGCGGACGACGGCCGCCTGCGCTGGAAGCTCGCCACGGGCGGCGAGATCACCGGCTCGCCGGTCGTACAGGACGGCGTCGTGTACGCGTGCAGCAAGGACCGCTGCGTGTACGCACTGGATGCGGAGAAGGGGACGGGGACGGCGCGGGGGTAACCCCGCGCCGTCCCCGAAGTCGCCCTGACGGGCTCGTCCTCAAACGCCGGACGGGCTGAAAATTCAGCCCTTCCGGCGCTTGAAGTGCTCGGACGGGTGCCCGCCTGACCGATCAGGTGTGGTCCGGCGGCCGCCGCCAGATCGGACGCGTCGGCTCGTCCTGGGCGGCCGGACGTGCCGGTTCCTCGCGGGCCGGACGCGCGGGCTCGTTGCGGATGGGGCGCGTCGGTTCATCGTGGGCCGCCGGGCGCGTGCGTTCGCCGTATACCGGGCGTGCCTGTGGCGGCTCCTGGGCCGGGTACGCGTGCTCGTCCCGGGGCTGATCTCCGGGGGCCCGGGAACCTTCAGCCGTGGTCGGGGGTTCCGCAGCTGCCGGCGGTGTGGTCCGCCGCCTGCGGCCCCGGCGCCGCTTGCGTCCCGGCATCACCAGGGACGCGAGCAGCAGCACCGCGCCGCCTCCGACCGCGCCCAGGACACCCGTATCAAGCCCGGGACCGGCACCGCCGACGGTCAGGCTGCCCTGGGCCAGCCCCAGCCGCACCATCCACAGCACGGCGAAGCCCAGGACGATCAGTCCCGCCAAGGCGACCAGACCGCGCGAGCGCAGCGCGATCCCGACCAGCGCTACCACCGCCGCGACGACGAACGGCAGGAAGAGCGAGCCGAACAGCTCGGCCCTCACGGCCGTGACGCCGGTGCCGGAGAACAGCTCCCCGAGGCGGTACTCGCGCCCGAGACGGCCGTCGTACCAGACACGGAAGGGGCTCCAGACGGCGGCCGTCGCTCCGATGAGAGCGAGCACGGACCCGAGGACGTTGCGGACCATCGCAGGCCTCCAGCAGCTCTCGATCACGACGCTACGCCCCGTGCGCGAGCCGCGCCATACGGCAACATCCCAGCCCAGGACGCCCGGGACCACTGCGCGGGTACCCGCGAAGGCGTGCGTGAACCGCCGGCCCAGGTCCGCCGACGCCCGCCGATCCCGTGACGGCGCCGCGAGGCCTAGCGGATGTGGTGGCCGGACCCGGGACCCGAGCGGCGGTCGGCGAACAGTTCCGCCTGCCGCTCGGGCGGCAGACTGCCGAGCGCGAGGAGGTGCGGCGCCTGCGCGAACGCGTGGGCTCGCGCCGCCTCCTTGGCCGCCCACACGGCACGCACCGTGCCCTGCACGGCCTCGGTCGGATACGAGGCGATCACCCGGGCACAGTCGAGGGCGGCGGCCAACGCCTCACCCGGCGCGGTCACTTCCGACACCAGCCCCGTCTCGTACGCACGGCGCGCCGAGATCCGTTCGGCCGTGCCCATCAGCGCCATCCTCGCGACCTCCCCGACCGGCATGCGCTGCGCCATGAGGATCGGCTCGTACGCGCTGACCATGCCGTACGTCGTGTGCGGATCGAAGAACGTCGCCGTCTCGTCCGCGACCACGAACTCGGACTCACCGAGCAGATAGAACGCGCCGCCGCAGGCCATGCCATTGACAGCGGCGACGACGGGCTTCCAGAGGTCGTTCGCCTTCGGCCCGACGTTGAGGAGCGGGTCGTCGGTCGAGTACGGCGACGCGGGCTGCGGGACCTCGGCGGAGCGGTCGATACCGCTGCAGAAGGCCCTGGTTCCGGCGCCGGTGACGACGATCGCACGTACAGCGTCGTCGAACCGGAACTCGCGCCAGGCAGCCGCCAGTCGACCGGCCGTCTCGAGGTCGATGGCGTTGTGCCGGTCGGGGCGGTCGAGGGTGACGACGGCCACCCCCGTCTCCGTGTGCACCTCGGTAAGGACGCTCACGGCCGCTCCAGCACCCAGCGCGGCACCGCCACACCGCCGACGTGTGCGAACACGACCTGCACCTTCGCGCCGATCCGCAGCCGCTCGGGCGGGACCGAGTTGAGCGGGGCGTCCGGCCCGCTGACGAGATTGCCGGCCAGCCGTATGCGCGGGGCGTCGGCCAGCTCGACGAGGACCGCGTTGTACGGGGCCAGCTCGGCGTAGGCCGGGAGCAGTGGCGGATGGGGGACGACGTACGACCAGATACGCCCCCGCCCGCTCATCCTGACCCACTCGCTGTCGAACGACTGGCAGTGTGGGCAGCAGGGGCGCGGCGGGAAGCGCAGCTCGCCGCAGCCGGGGCGGGCGCAGGCCTGGATGCGGAGCTCGCCTCGCGATGCGTACTCCCAGAAGGGGGCGCCGTCGTCGTCGGCGATGGGCGAGAGCAGGGTGTCGGACCGGGTCATCTCAACTCCTCAGCAGCAGAGCCGACGTGGGGACTCCCTCGCCCGCCGTGACCAGGCAGGTGGCGGCGTCCGGGACCTGGGCGGTGCTGGTGCCGCGCAGTTGCTTGACGCCTTCGTTGATGAGGTTGAAGCCGTGGACGTAGGCCTCGCTCAGCCCGCCGCCCCCGGTGTTGATGGGGAGCCGCCCGCCGATCTCGAGAGAGCCTCCCTCGGTGAACGCGCCGCCTTCGCCGCGGCCGCAGAAGCCGTAGCCCTCGAGGGAGAGCGGTATGAGTGGGGTGAATGCGTCGTAGATCTGCGCGACGTCGACATCTTCCGGCCCGAAGTCGGCCTGTTTCCACAGATGTCGGGCTGCAGTCCAGGCGGGCCCGGACAGCGGGTCGTCGTTCCAGTAGTTGACCATGCCGTGGTGCTGGGACGGCAGGCCCTGGGCGACCGAGTGGACGTACACGGGCTTCCGGCGGCAGTCGCGGGCGCGTTCGGCGGAGACGATGACGCAGGCCAGCGCGCCGTCGGTCTCCAGGCAGTTGTCGAAGAGGCAGAGGGGCTCGCTGATCCAGCGGGCGGTCATGTACATCTCGCGGGTCAGCGGCCGCTCGTACATGATCGCCGCCGGGTTCTGGTTCGCCCGGTTGCGGCAGGCGAGGGCGACGTTGAAGAGGTGGTCGCGGGTCGCGCCGTACTCGTGCATGTAGCGGCGGGCGAGCATCGCGATCTCGTCGGCGGGCCGGAGCAGCCCGAAGGGCCGGGTCCACTGTGCGGGGGTCGGCAGCTGGACGGTGGTGTTCTTCCACGGTCGGGGTCCCGAGCCCCGCTTACGGGACCGCCAGGCGACACCGACGCTCGCCTGCCCTGTGGCGACGGCGGCGGCGAGGTGCGCGACGGTGGCGCACGATCCACCGCCCCCGTACCCCACCTTGCTGAAGAAGGTGACGTCGCCGGCCCCGATGGCCTTGGCTATCTCGACCTCGTCGGTCTCCTCCATGGTGTAGGAGGCGAAGGCGTCGACCTCGGAGGGTGCGATCCCGGCGTCGTCGAGAGCGGCGAGGATGGCGCGGCAGGCGAGGGTCTTCTCCGGTTCGGGGAGTCGTTTGGCGAACGGGGTCTGGCCTATCCCGACTATCGCTGTAGCGTCCTTGAGGCTTGCCGCCACCTGCCACCTCCACCGTGGGACACGGATGCTGACAGGGCGTCAGAGTACAGCTAATCTGACGGTCAGTCAGCTATGCCGTGTGGCCTTGTGGGAGGCGTGCGATGCGCGGGGACCTGGAGTGGGGGAGCATCCCGGGGCTGGTACGGGCGGCGGCCGAGCGGTACGGGGACCGGGAGGCGGTCGTCGAGGGCCGCACCCGGATCTCGTACGCGGAACTGGGCGAGCGCGTCGAACGGGCGGCTGCGGCGTGCATCGCGAACGGGGTGCGGGCCGGGGACCGGGTGGGGGTGTGGGCCCCGAACACCCTGGACTGGATCGTCTCGGCGCTGGGCGCGGTGACGGCGGGGGCGGTCCTCGTACCGCTGAATACGCGCTTCAAGGGCGCGGAGACGGCGTACGTACTGGAACGGACCCGCGCGAAGCTGCTGTTCGTGACGGGGACGTTCCTCGGTACGTCGTATGTGGCGTCGCTGCGGAGGGCGGCGGGCGAGGGGGCCGAGGGGATGGCGGGGGCCGAGGGGGAGGCGGGCCCGCTCCCCGGCCTGCCGCACCTGGAGCAGGTGGTGGTGCTGTCGGACGACGCACCGGCGGACTTCCGTACGTGGAAGGACTTCCTCGCGGACGGGGACGGGGTGGGCGACGCCGAGGTCCGGACCCGGGCGGAGGCGATCACGGGAGGCTCTCTCTCGGACATCATCTTCACGTCGGGCACGACCGGCCGCCCCAAGGGTGCGGTGATCACCCACGCCCAGACGCTCCGCGGCTACGAGGTGTGGAGCGACCTGGCGGGCCTGCGCGAGGGCGACCGCTATCTGATCGTGAACCCCTTCTTCCACACCTTCGGCTACAAGGCGGGCATCGTGGCCTGCCTGATGCGGGGCGCGACGATGGTCCCGCAGCCGGTCTTCAACGTGGACACGGTGCTGGCGAACATCGCGGCGGAACGCATCTCGGTGCTGCCGGGCCCGCCGACCCTGCACCAGTCGCTACTGGACCACCCGGCCCGGGACGCATACGACCTCTCGGCCCTGCGGCTCGTGGTGACGGGCGCGGCGGTGGTGCCGCTGCAGCTGGTGGAGCGGCTGAGGGGTGAGCTGCACGTCGACACGGTGCTCACGGCGTACGGCCTGTCGGAGGCGAGCGGCATCGTGACGATGTGCCGGCGGGGGGACGCGGCGGAGGTGATCGCCTCCACGTCCGGCCGGGCGATCCGCGGCACGGAGGTACGGGTCGTGGGACCGACGGGCGATGCGTTGCCCCCCGGCACCCCCGGAGAGGTACTGGTCCGCGGCTTCAACGTCATGCATGGCTACTTCGAGGACCCGGCCTCCACCGCTGAGGTGCTGACCCCGGACGGCTGGCTGTACACGGGCGACGTGGGCGTCCTGGACGAGGCCGGCAACCTGCGCATCACGGACCGCATCAAGGACATGTTCATCGTCGGCGGCTTCAACGCGTACCCCGCGGAGATAGAGCAGCTGCTCGGCCTGCACCCGGACGTCGCGGACGTGGCGGTCATCGGCGTCCCGGACCCCCGCCTGGGGGAGGTCGGCAAGGCGTACGTGGTGCGGCGACCCGGCGCGACCACGCTGACGGCGGACGACCTGATCGCCTGGTCGCGCCGCGAGATGGCGAACTACAAAGTGCCGAGGTCGGTGGAGTTCGTGGGGGAGCTGCCGCGGAACGCGAGCGGGAAGGTGGTGAAGGGGGAGTTGCGGGGGCGCGGTTGGCAGCGGTGCTAAGCGGGGCGCGTCGCGGAGACTGTGTTGGTGTACACGTCCAGCGCGGACCGGGGCTCCCGGCCCAGCAGCGTTCGCAACGCGTTGCTCTCGATGCCCGTGCCGTCCAGGAACCCTGCCGCGATCGCCGAGTACGTCCCCACCAGCATCGGCACTTGGTAGGGCAGGGCTTCACCGGCCGCGATAATCGATTCTCGGGTCCGGGCGAGCGAGCCGGGTTCGTACGAGCCGCCGACCGCGGCCGCCAGCTCGGCGCCACCCAGGGGCTGTTCGCCGACGAGCTCGTATACGCGGCCCGCGTGCTGCCGCGGTGCGGTTACCACGCGGGCCGCCACCTCCGCGAGATCCGCGCGGGCAACGGCGGCCAGGCGTCCCGTGCCCAAAGGCGCGGTGATCGCCCCGTCAGGGCCTGGGGCGGCGATGGCGGCGAGGAACTCGGCGTACAGGCCGTTGCGCAGGACGGTCCACTCCAAGGAGCTCTGCCCGAGCCTGCGTTCGGTCCAGCGATGGGCGAGTGCATACGCCAAGTGGTCGCCATCACCGCTGAGACTGGTGTAGACGACGTGCCGTACGCCCGTCTTCTCGGCCGCTGACACGGCTGCGTCATGGCGGGCGATGACGACATCGTCCTCGCCGTACCCGGCGGAGATCAGCAGCAGCGTGTCCACGCCGCTGAGGTCGAACGATGCCGGATCGTCGAAGTCGACGCGCCGCTCGGCGGCCGAGCGGGGCGTGCGGGTGCCGAGCACGACGTCGTCGCGCGCTGCCAGTTCCTCGGCGACGAGCTGCCCGAGTGCGCCGGTGGCACCGGTGACCAGGATCATGGGAAGTCCCTCCTGAGCGATGTGGTTCCATCCTCAGCAGCGGAGCCCGACCGCATAAGGAGGCACTTTCATGTCAGCAGGGCACATCGCGGTAACCACCCCAGGGGCGGCCGAACCCGTGATCACCTGTGACACGCCGCAGGACGAGTGCGGCGTCAGAGACGTGCTGGACCGGCTGGGCGACAAGTGGTCCGTCTACGTCGTGGTCGAACTCACTTCCGGCGTACGCCGCTTCAAGGAGCTCCAACGAGCCATCCCCGGCAACATCTCGCAGCGCATGCTCACCCTCACCGTCCGGCGCCTGGAACGCGACGGCCTGGTGAAGCGGACGGTGCATCCCACCATCCCGCCCCAGGTCGAATACGAACTGACGGAGATGGGCCGCAGCCTCACCCACCTCGTCAAAGCCCTCGCGGACTGGTCGATCGCGCACCGCGAGGCCATCGCCGCGGCACGCGAGGCGTGGGACGCCTCCGGCGGCAGTGTGGCGGCCCCGAGCCGTCAGTGAGGGGGTGGGTGTTCAGACCGTCTGCTCGCTGCCCGCCGGGGTGTACCGGCTGCGGAGCCGGGCGAGGGTGTCACGGATCTCCTCCAGCATGTGGGTGGGCCGGTGGAAGACGTCCGCAGCGGTATAGCGGAGGAGTGTGCGGACCTTGGCGCACTGGAGGATCTGGTTGAAGCGGGCGACGTCACGGCGGTGGGACTCGCGGGTGCCGTGGTAGGCGTAGCCCTCGATCTCGACGGCCAGGCCCTCGGCTCGGAAAAGGAAGTCCAGGAAGCAGCGCCGGCCGTCACGGGTGAGGAGTTCGGCTTGGCTCTCGGGGCGGAGGCCGACGTCGTGCATGCGCAGGCGCGCGATCGTCTCGGCCGGTGAGCCGGCGCGCGGGTCGCACAGCCGTAGCCAGGTGCGGGCTCTCGCCGCCCCCTGGAAAGACGCTTCGAGTGCGGCGGCGATCGAGTCGGGGCTGGTGAGCGGGGCGCGACGGACGTCTCCGACTCTGCGGTAGGCAAGAGCCGAGTCCACGGCGACGAGCGCGTCGTCCCTGGGGCCCGCCCGCAGCAGGTCGGCCAGTGTGCGCACCGCGCCCGTGGCCCGTAGGCCTTGCCGCTCCGTCACCTCCTCCGCGCTGAGGGGGATGCGGTGCACGCGTACGCCCTTGCCCTCACGGCGGAGGGTGAGTTCGGGGTCGATGAACTCAAGCGGCGCCTCGACGGTCGGTGCGAGGGTCTCGATCCGCCAGAGCGCGGCTGCCGAACGGTGACTCACGACGAGCTGCGGCTTGAGGAGCTGTGCGGCCCGGAGCCTTGTGAGGAAGTCCGGGTTCCGCCTCGGCTCGACCCAGATACCGTTCTGGAGCTGGGTCCAGCCCTCCGCACGGAGAGCCCGCGTGAGGCTCCGCGGGGGCCAGCTGGCGGCGAGGGCGCGCGAGGTGAGGAGGACGCCTGCCTCGGCCAGCTCCTGCAACGCCTTCCGCTCCACCTCGGCCAAGATCGCAGAGGCCACGGACTCCCGCGCGCCCTGTGGATAACCTCGCCTACTCTGCGAGGCGGCCTCTCCGCGAGGCGGCTTGGAGTTGGCAGATTTGGGCCAGTCGGGGGTGCCTTGGGACGGGGATTGGAGGGCGTGGGCTGGCCCAAAACTGCCAATTGCTGTTCTGGGGGCCGGGGTGCAGGTCATGCCCGCTTGAGGGGGTCTGTACGTCGCCGATCAGCCGGCCGCCCGCTCGGCCGCACTGCGCTCCACGCAGAACTCATTGCCCTCGAGGTCGGCGAGTGTGGCCCACCCTGTCCCGTCGGGACGTCGGTGATCGCCGACGAGCGTGGCGCCGAGGGCGAGGAGCCGCTCGACCTCCTCGTCCCGTGAGCGGTCCTGCGGCTGCAGGTCCAGGTGTACGCGGTTCTTCACGCTCTTGGGCTCGGGCACGCTGATGAACAGCAGCCCGACTCCCTTGGCGGTGACCAGCGCCTCCGGGTCACCGGGGTTGTCGTCCTCCGCGAGGGAACCCTCCAGCACCTCGGCCCAGAAGCTCGCGAGGCGGTAGGCGTCGGCACAGTCGAAAGTCACGTGACGCACGAGAGAAGCCATGGCTTCACTATCGCCTCGGGCGCGGTCCGTGTCGAAGGGGTTTCAAGCTCAGCCCTTCACCCCTGCCACGAAGGCCGTCCAGGCAGCGGCTCCGAACAGCAGGACGGGGCCGTCCTGGACCTTGGAGTCCCGGACGGGGACGACGTCGGGGAGGCCGTCGGCGACCTCGACGCACTCGCCACCTGTGCCGTTGCTGTAGCTGCTCTTACGCCAGGGCGCGGAGCTCAAGTCAATGTCGGTACTTGCCATTTCGAAAGTCCTCTGCCGCAGCCTCGATCATGGCAAGGGACGCCTCAGGCGGCAGTGCGGCGGCCCTGAGCAGATCGTACGACTGCCGGTACTGCTTCACGAGCGCCGGATAGTCGATGACTTGCCCGCTGTGCAGACTCTCGGTGTACACCACAGGAGGAGCGTCTGCGAAGGTCATGATCCTGGTCATGCCCATCATGAACGGATGGGCCGCGGCGGTTTCCGGAACGATCTGCAGAATGGAGCGGGTGGTCTTGACCACCTCTGCGATGTGCTCCAGCAGTTCGGCCATCCCGGCGTCCGCGAGGACCCGGCGGTGGAGCAGCGACTCGTCCAGGATCGCCCAGAATGCTGGGGTCTCCTCGGCGTCGAAGAGCTCTGCCCGCGTCATGCGAGCCTCCACCTTCTTCTCGACCTCTTCGTCCGAGGCCCGTGGCATGGCGGCCCGTACGATTGCGCCTGCATACGTGGCCGTCTGTAGGAGCCCGGGGACGATCAACGGTGCCCAGTCCTCAATCGTCTCGGCATGCCGCTCCATTTCCACCACGTCCGCGAAGTACTCGGCGTGCCCCGACTGCCGCGCCCTGCGTGCGTCTTCACAGCGGCGCTCGAAAAAGCCGTCCGTCCCCAGCTTCTGGTCGACGTGCTTGGCCAGGTCCCGCGGCATACGCCGCTCGCCACGCTCGATCTGACTCAGAAAGGGGAAGCCGCGGAAGCTTCCCCCCGCCAGTTGTTCGAGCGTGAGCCCCGCGAGTTCCCTCTTGAAGCGCAACTCGGCGCCGTAGAAGGAAGGAACATTCGCCGACGCGTCCGGGTCTTTACGGGAGGGCACAACTCACCACCGCCTTTTGCCAGTTGCGATGCGCAACGCGAACCCCTTTCACGGTACGCAACGCCGCGTCACTGTGTGAGTGATTCGTCACAGAACGCAAGGAAGGCGCCAGCCCCATGAAGCCGAGTCCCGACCATCACGCACCCGACAGCTCCGCCACATCCGACGATGTAGCCCGCTGCGTGGACGAACTGCGCGACGCCCTCGCCGTACACGGCATCACGCTTCCGTCCCTCCGCGTCGACCTGCCGTCCTTCGCGGGTACGTATCTGCCTCCGGCGGGGCTGGTCGCGCTCGGCAACTGCAACACCGCCACAGCCCTACAGCTCACGGCCGCCCTCCGTAAGGCGGCGGCGCGGTGAACGCCATCTGCCTGGAGGTCGACCTGCTTGCCCTTCCCAAGGCCGTGCCTGAGCTGCGTCGGAGCGTGCGCGAGTACGTGGGCGCTCCCTGCGCCGACGTTCAGCTTTGCGTCACCGAGTTGGTGGGCAACGTCATCAGGCACCTGGGGGAGGGGACGCCCGTGCGCGTACGCGTGGAGTGCGGCGGGGGGCGAACCCGCGTCGAGGTCACCGATCCTGACCCGTGCGCCCGCCCGTCCTCGTGCGCGCCGCGGCTGGCGACGAGGCGGGGCGTGGCCTGGCCCTGCTCGATGCGGTGGCGCTGCGGTGGGGTGTGGAGCAGGACGTGGCGGGCAAGACGGTGTGGTGCGAGGTGGGGGAGGCGTAGTGCGGACGGTTCGCTGAACGGCAACGGGGGCCAAGCGGATCCAAGCGGATGGCTTAGAAGCCGTTGCTCTATCGATCGAGGTGAGTATTGGTTCGAGTGTGGCGACTCGGTGGGGTGATCTTCGCTCGGGACGTGCATGAGGGTAGGGCCTCCTGTCCAGCTCGGGATTGCTGAAGTCCCTTCGAGCGTCAGGAGGCCCTGTGCCGCAGTCTTCCGTGCAACTGTCGGGCGAGTCCAACTCGGTTGCTCTGTCGTGTGATTGTCTCGCGCACCGGTTCGGGAACGCCGGGGATCGGCCGTCCAGGCGGCCGAGGTATCCGTCGGACATGACCGACGTCGAGTGGGCCGCAGTCCGGGACTTGCTGCCCGTGCCGGGGTGGCTGGAGGGCAGGGGTGGCCGGCCGGAGGGCTATTGCCACCGGCAGATGGTCGACGCGGTCCGGTACCTGGTCGCAGGCGGTATCACATGGCGGGCGATGCCCGCGGATTTCCCCGCGTGGGACCGGGTCTACGCGTTCTGGCGGCGCTGGCGCGATAAGGGCTGGGTCCGTGAACTGCACGATCGGCTGCGTGACCGTCTCCGCGTGGTGGCCGGCCGGGATCCGGAGCCCACCGCGGGGATCGTCGACGCGCAGTCGGTGAAAGCGGCTGCGTCGGTGCCGGCCGCGACGCGGGGTTTCGACGGCGGGAAGAAGGTGAACGGGCGCAAGCGGCACATCGTGGTGGACACGCTCGGGCTGCTGTTGGCCGTTTCGGTCACAGCGGCGTCGGTGACCGACAGGGACGCGGGCCGGGATCTGCTGGCCCGGCTGTGCGAGCGGCACTGGCGGATCACGCGGGTATGGGCCGACGGCGGCTACACCGGGCAGCTGGTCGACTTCGCCCGCAGCCTCCTGCGGATCGCGCTGACAGTGGTCAAACGCAGCGAGAATCTCTCGGGGTTCACGGTGCTGCCCAAGAGGTGGCTGGTGGAGCGCACATTCGCGTGGCTGATGCGCTCACGGCGCCTGGCCCGCGATTACGAGGCACGCACCGACAGCGCCGAGGCGATGATCCTGTGGTCGATGAGCATGGT
>NZ_JBEOVA010000022.1:0-145761 GCF_040295225.1 Streptomyces sp. NPDC002896
CCGTCCGCCGAGTGGGGCCTGATGGTCGCCCAGGGGCAGTCCGCCCTGCTGAACGGGGCGCCCTGGCAGTCCCTGGCCGCGGGCCTGCTCATCGTTCTCGTGGTCGTGGGGGTCAACACCTTGGGGGAGAGGGCCACTTCGGCTTCGGCTTCGGCTTCGGCTTCGGGGAAGGGCGTTTGATGAACACCCTGGACGTCAACGGCCTGCACGTCACCCTGCCTGGCCCCGGGCAGCGCCGGCAGCGCACCGTTCTGCGCGACGTGTCGTTCTCCGTCGCCCCCGGCGAGGCCCTCGGCCTGGTCGGCGAGTCGGGCTCCGGCAAATCCATGACTCTCAAGGCCGTCCTGCGCATGCTGCCCACCGGATCCCGTACCGAAGGCGCTGTCCGCTTCGAAGACGACGACGTGTACGGGATGGACGCCCGCGCCCTGCGCACGTATCGCTCCCACCGCATCGCGATGATCCACCAGGACCCGCGCACCGCCGTGAACCCGGTCCGCAGGGTCGGCGACTTCCTCACCGAAGGACTCGTCCTGACCCATGGTTTGCGCCGCCGCGAGGCCGCCGCCCGCATGGTCAGGGCCCTCGCCGATGTGGGCATCGCGGACGGGGAACGGCGCATGGCCCAGTACCCGCACGAGCTCTCCGGCGGTCTGCTGCAGCGCGTGATGATCGCCGCCGCACTCGCCACCGGACCCCGCCTCCTGCTCGCCGACGAACCCACCACGGCGCTCGATGTCACCACCCAGCAGGAGGTGATGGGGATCCTCGACGCGCTGCGTCGCGAACGCGGCCTCGCCATGGTCTTCGTCACCCACGACCTCGACCTCGCGGCCGCCGTCACCGACCGCGTCGCCGTCATGTACGCGGGCACGATCGTGGAGACCGGCCCCTCCGCCGACCTGCACCACCACGCCGCTCACCCCTACACAGCAGGCCTGCTGCGCGCCCGCCCCGTCATCGGCTCCCGCACACGGCCAGCGCCGCTGCCCGGCCGCCCGGTCTCTGCGTTCGAGGCGGGGGACGGCTGCGGCTTCGCCGACCGCTGTACGTACGCGCAGGACGCATGCCGCGCCATCCGCCCCGCCCTCGCCCCGCTCGGCACCCACACCACCGCCTGCCACCGCGCACAGGAACTCGCCGACACACACGCCCTGGAGCCCGCCTCGTGACGACTACAGGCCCCGATACGACCACCGGCCCCCTGCCGCCGCCCGCCGTCGAGGCCCGCCACCTGCGCAAGGTCTTCCCGGGCCGGCACGGGACGATCGCCGTGGAGGACGTGTCCTTCACCCTGCGGCCCGGTGCCTCCCTGGGCGTGGTCGGCGAATCCGGCTCGGGCAAGACCACCGTGTCCCGCATGCTCACCGGCCTCGAACGCCCCACCTCCGGCGAGGTGTTCCTGTCCTGCGCCCCTGCCCCCGCCGACCGGATCCACCGCGCCCGCGCCATCCAGATGGTCTTCCAGGACCCCTACGCATCCCTCGACCCCCGCCAGACCGTCGGCGCCGGCCTGCTCGAACTGCTGCGCCTGCACGAACCCGACCGCACCCGCCACCACGGGCGCGCCGCCGAACTCCTCGACCAGGTCGGCCTCGACGACCGCATCGCCGCCTCACGCCCCGGACAGCTGTCGGGCGGCCAGCGCCAGCGCGTCGCCATCGCCCGCGCCCTCGTGCCGGGGCCCGCCGTCCTCGTCCTCGACGAGGCCGTGTCCGCGCTCGACGTCTCGGTACAGGCCCAGGTCCTCGGCCTCTTGGCCGACCTGCGCGAACAGCTCGCCGTCTCCTACGTGTTCGTCACCCACGACCTGGCCGTCGTCCAGCAGATCACCGACGAGGTCCTGGTCATGCACCGCGGCCGCGTCGTCGAGCACGGCCCGACCGACCGGGTGCTGTCCGCACCCGAACACCCGTACACGTGCGGGCTGCTGGACGCGGTACCGCGGGAGGGGTGGCGGCCGGGCATGGCCGGGCCGGTGACGGCTCCGTGAAAGGGACCAGGCGGGGCCCAGGCTGTCGGTCCGCGTTCGGCCAAGCCGCGCGGCGTGCCGCACGGTGGCTGCTGGGCAACACGACCGGCGGCAAACGTCTTCGAGCCGGCCTCCCGGGGGAATGGACCGTCGCCGAGAAGACCGGCACCGGTGACTACGGCACCACGAACGACGTGGGCGTCGCCTGGCCGCCCGGCGCGGCACCCGTCGTGGTGGCCGTGCTCTCCACGAAGGCCGACTCGGACGCGCCGGCAGATGAACCCCTGGTCGCCCGGGCCGCCGCAGTCGTGGCAGACGCCCTCACCTGACGAGGACAGCCTCGCCCGCGCCGCCGCATACACTCCCCCCGACGAACCGGGAGCAGGGTGGGAAGTTGAGGGGCGGGACCATGGGTGACTTCTTCGAGCGCATCGTCGACGTCGAGGCAACCGGCGAGGAGGCCGGGCCGCTCGCGGAGCGGATGGTCGACTGGATGGTCTCCGAGGGACTGATCACACGCGAGATGTCCGGCGAAGGTGTGTACAGCACGACCGTGGACGAGGGCTACGAGCCGGGTCCCGACTGGGCGCGTGCAGTGCAGGGTTCCGCCGAGACGGGGTGGCAGCCGGGGCCGGTCGCAGTCCTCGTCGGACGCGAGTACCACGTCGGGGGTCAGGGGCAGGACGAGGCCGACTCCGCGACGTGCCCGCGGTGCGATGCCAAGACGGTGATCATCGACTATCCGGAGGAGTTCGAGGCGGACGAGGAGGCCTGGCGGCCGTTCAGGCACGGCATAGCCGCCTGGAAGGAGACGGGCGAGGGAAGCGTGGTCTGCCCCGCCTGCGGAGCCTCCGTCCCCGTCACCGAGTGGCAGTTCGGCTGGGGCTTCGCCCTCGGCGCGCTCGCGTTCGACTTCTGGGGCTGGCCACCGCTCAGCGACGCTTTCTTCGCCGAGTTCAGGAGGCAGCTGGGACACCGTACGGAGGAACAGTCGGGCAAGTTCTGAGAGTCCTCGGCACCGGCAGAGTCCTCGGCACCGGCAGTGGGGACCCGCCCCGTCACAACGCAACGACGGCGACGGCCGTGATTCCCGCGAGGCGAGGACCCGGGCAGCTCCGCCCGGCCGCATGTCGCGGCCTGCGACGCACAAGCCACCCGGGCCCTCGGGTTCAGCGCCCCCCGGCGACCAGCAGCGGCGCCCCGCCCGGTGCCGGGCCCGGGCGGCCGTTCGCCGCCGGGACCGCGGACAGCGGCGCGGCCGGGATGCGCGGCAGCAGCCCGCGCGCAGCCAGGTCGGGGAGCACGCCCTCACCGAACCAGTACGCCTCCTCCAGGTGCGGATAGCCGGAGAGGACGAAGTGCTCGATGCCGAGCGCGTGGTACTCCTCGATCCGGTCGGCGACCTCGGCGTGGCTGCCGACGAGGGCGGTGCCGGCGCCGCCTCGTACGAGACCGACGCCCGCCCACAGGTTCGGCGAGATCTCCAGCTTGTCGCGGGAGCCGCCGTGCAGCGCGAGCATGCGCTGCTGGCCGACCGACTCGCTGCGGCCCAGGGCCTGTTGGGCGGCCGCGATGGTGTCCGGGTCGAGGTCGTCGAGCAGACGGTTCGCGGTCGCCCAGGCCTCCGCCGAGGAGTCGCGGGAGATCGTGTGCAGCCGGATGCCGAACCGGACGGTGCGGCCCTCCCGCTCCGCGAGGCCGCGGATCCAGTCGATCTTCTGCTTCACCTGCTCCGGCGGCTCGCCCCAGGTCAGGTACACATCGCTGTGGCGTGCGGCGACCGGTCCGGCCGCCGGGGACGAACCGCCGAAGAAGATCTCCGGCAGCGGATCGGGTGGCAGGGCCGTCAACCCGCCCTCGATCGTGTAGTGCTCGCCGTCGAAGTCGTACGGCTGGCCGCTCCACACCCCGCGTACGACCGACAGGAACTCGTCGGTGCGGGCGTACCGGCGGTCGTGGTCGAGGTGGTCGCCGAAGCGCCGCTGCTCGGTCGAGTCGCCGCCGGTGACGACGTTCAGCAGGAGGCGTCCGCGGGTGATGCGCTGGTACGTCGCCGCCATCTGGGCAGCAAGCACCGGGGAGATGACGCCCGGGCGGAACGCGACCAGGAACTTCAGCCGCTCGGTGTGCTGGGACAGCGCCGCCGTCGTCAGCCACGCGTCCTCACACCAGGTGCCGGTCGGGGTAAGCACCGCCTCGAAGCCCAACTGCTCGGCGGCCTTGGCGATCTGCGTCAGATAGTCGATGTCGGGCGGGCGCACTCCGCTCACCGGCCTGGGGAGGCCTGTGCTGTTGGAGGCGTAGGCGTGCCGGTCCACGAGGGTGCGGCCGTCACCGCCCGTCGGCAGGAACCAGTGGAGATGAACGGTCATCGGTCACGACTCCTTGTAGGTGCGCGGCGCGGTGGTGGACGGCGGCAGGTCGCCGTTGTAGCGGGTGTCGACGAAGTCCTCGAACGTGACCTTGCGCGGAATCAGCTTGAGCTTGGTGAAGGTGTCGGCGATCTGCTGCTCGGAGGCGATCGCCGCTTTGTCGACGGCGACGTAGACCCGCGTACCGTTGGTGCGCTTCACCGCGGCGAGCGCCACCTCGTACGGCAGGCCTGTGTCCTTCGCCCAGACCTTCGCCCATGCCTCGGGGTGCTTGTAGACCCAGTCCTGGGCGCGCCGCAGCCGCTCCAGGTAGTCGCCTATAGCCGCGGCCTTCTTCTTGTCCGCGAGTGCGGTGGGCGACGCCACCTGGAAGCCGAGGCCGTTGACGACGCCCTCACCGGTCGTGAGGATGCGGCCCTGCTTGGCCTGCAGCACCTGCGAGGTGTACGGGTCCCAGACCGCCCAGGCGTCCACCCTGCCGCCGGTGAACGCGGCCAGCGCGTCGGCCGGCTGCAGATACTTGACCTTGACGTCGCTCAGGCTCAGCCCGGCCTCCTCGAGGGAGGCGACGAGCTGGAAGTGCGCGGACGAACCCTGCGCCACGGCGATCGACTTGCCCTTGAGGTCCTGCGTCTTCTTCAGCGGAGAGTCGTTGGCCACGAGGATGGCCTCGCCCTTGGACGTGCCGTGCGTGGCCGCCACGATCTTGATCTTCGAGCCCGCTCCTGCCGCGAAGACCGGCGGCGTGTTGCCCACGCCCCCGATGTCGACGGCCTTGGCGTTCACGGCCTCGAGGAGCGGCGGGCCGGAGGTGAACGTCGACCACTTGATCTTGTAGTCGAGGTTGTCGAGTTCGCCCGCGGCACGCAGGACGGCCTCGGAACCACCCTTCTGATCACCGACGTTGAGCGTGAGAGACCCCTTGCCGTCGGTGCCCTCACCGGTGCCACCCGTGGAGGTGTCGGCGGACGACGAGCCGGAGCAGGCGGCGAGGAGCAGGGCGAGCGGCAGCAGCAGGGCGGGAGCGAGTCGGCGTCGCATGGGGTTTCCGTTCGGTTCGGTACGTGGGTCAGTACGGGGACGGGGTTGAGGTGCGGGGAAGGTCAGGCAGCGGACGTGTGCGCTTCGACGCCGAGGCGTTCGAGGAGCTGTCCGCGTATCTCGGCGAAGCGGGGATCGGTGATGTCGCGCGGCCGCGGCAGATCGATCCGCGTCTCGTGGGCGATGGCGCCGTCGTCCATCACGAGGACGCGGTCGGCGAGCAGCACCGCCTCCTCGACGTCGTGGGTGACCAGCAGCACGGCGCAGCCGCGGCGCTGCCACAGTTCGTCGACGAGCCGCTGGGCCTTGATACGGGTGAGGGCGTCCAGGGCGCCGAAGGGCTCGTCGAGCAGCAGCAGATCGGGCTCGCGTACCAGCGCGCGGGCCAGTGAGGCGCGCTGGGCCTCGCCTCCGGAGAGCGTCTTGGGCCAGGCGTCGGCGCGGTGCGAGAGACCGACCTCCTCCAACGCCCGCTCGGCGACGGCGCGTTCGGGCTTCCCGGGCAGCCCGAGGAGCACATTGCGCCAGACCTTCTTCCAGGGCATCAGGCGCGGCGCCTGGAAGGCAACGGCCTTACGCCGCGGCACGAGAACTGTCCCGGCGATGTCCCGGTCGAGCCCGGCGAGAATCTTCAGGAGGGTGGACTTGCCGCAGCCGCTGCGCCCGAGGAGCGCCACGAACTCGCCCGGCTGTATCTCCAGGTCCAGGAAGTCGAGGACGGCGCGCCCGCCGAAGGTGCGGGTCAGCTCCTCCACGCGTACGACAGCGCCGGAGACGTCGCGTACGGGCTGGTCGGCGGAGGTCGTCTTCGAAGGGGTCGGCCTGTCGGTGGCCGCCTTGGGCGGGGTCACCGGCCGGTGAACGTCGGTCGCCATTGCAGCAGCAGCCTTTCGAGAGTGCGGACGACGAAGTCGGCGAAGAGGCCGAGGAAGGCGTAGACGATCAGGCAGACCACGATGACGTCGGTCCGCAGGAAGTCGCGGGCCTGGACCATGAGGAAGCCGATTCCGGCGTCGGCGTTGATCTGCTCGGCGAAGACGAGGGCCAGCCAGGCGATGCCGAGCGAGTAGCGCAGTCCGGTCATCGCTCCGGGGAGCGCACCGGGCAGGATCACGTGGCGGACGAGGCCCCAGCGGGACAGTCCGAGCGACTCGCCGGCCTCGATCAGCTGGGAGTCGACGCCGCGGATGCCCGCGTACACGTTCAGATAGAGCGGGAAGGACACGCCCAGCGTGATGATGGCGACCTTGGGCGCCTCACCGATGCCGAACCAGATGATGAACAGCGGGATGAGTCCGACGAACGGCACGGTACGGAGCATCTGGACGCTCGCGTCCACCAGGTCCTCGCCGATGCGGAACAGCCCCGACACCAGCGCCAGGGCCGTGCCCACCACGGTGCCGAGCAGCAGTCCGACCGCGACCCGCTGCAGCGAGACGCCCATCGCGGACGGCAGCGAACCGTCGGCGATCAGATCCCACGCGACGCGGGCGATGGTCCCAGGCGAGGCGAGTATGCCGGAGGTCAACACTCCTGTGCTGCTGAGGAGTTGCCACAAGACCAGCAGGAGGACCGGGCCGGCCGGGCGGCGCAGCCAGCGCGGGACACGGACGCGGCGAGCGGAGGAGGGGACGATCGGCTCCAACTCGGGCGGCTCGAAGTCCGATACAGGGGATATATCCGCCAAAAGTTTCTTGGGCGGGGCATGACTGACACTCATGGGAGCTCCAGGGGAAGGCAGACGGGGATGCCCAGAGGGTGGTGCAAGGTGGCCGCTCAGGAGCCCTCAAGGCCCCCTTGACGCGTCATCGCCGCGCCGCCAATGCGTCATCGGATAGGCGTGAGGGGCACCGCGGGCGCGTTACGGCGACGGGGCGCGGGAGATGCGAGGGCGGAAAGAGCCGGAGAGTGAAAAGGCGTCAGCAGCCGCGACAACAGGCGGCGGAGGCCACCCGCAGCAGGTCGATGTGACCGCGCGTGGTGAGCATGACTGGACGCAACATGCGACCGAAAGTAGCCAGCCCGTCTGGGCACGGTCAATGACGTCTCGCGTACTGGACTCGCTGTATCGATCAACGAGACCAGGGAGCCCGCGCGGTCGGTACGGAATGCAGTCCGTGGGAACTGGTGATGGGCTGGTGACAGGGCTGACGGAGGAGGTGCGCCACATGACCGGCAACACCGGCCGCGACCTGCCCGAGGCGCGGTCCCTCGACGACCTGCCGACGGTGCGCTCCCTGGACGAACTCTGCGATCTGGTGAGCTCACGGCATGTGTACGTGCGGTGGTCCACCGGTCCCGCGCAGGACCTCCAACGGGAGAAAGCGTCGACGAGCTGACCGGGGTGCCCATGCCGGGCCTGTCCGCGAACTGCCTGATCGCAGAGGACTGGTGGGCAAGCCGGCCGCTGCGCCTGTGGGTGGCCAGGCGTCTGTACGACTACTCCCATCTGCGCTGGGACAAGGAGGGCGAGGTCCGGCCGTGGGTGCTGACCGGCGAGGAGGTGGCTCGCGGCCCCGACAACGAACCGCTCGTCTGCAACGCCCGGCCTGTGGGCTGGATCGGCCTGCAGGTGATCGACGAGGCGGAGGACGAGGTGGCGAAGGCGGCCGGGCACGACGGGCAGTGGGGGCCCATGCGGCGGTAGCCGCCCGGAGGGCCGCGTTCAACGGCTATTCCGGGCGGCTGAGGGCCTGGGCCGAAGCCGGCCGCTACGGCCGTACCGCCCGCCAGGACTACAGCGACAGCGCCACCACCATGCCGATCAGCCCGATGGCGATCAGCACGGCGACGGCGATGATCAGTACGAGGGGAACGGCTTCCCAGACCTTGCGCACCTCGACCGGTTCGGGGTAAGCGATGCCGTGGATCCCGTCCTCGGCCGGCGGGGTCTCCTCGGGCGGCACACCGCCGCCGCCTCGCTGTCCGGGCGTGAGCCGCGGCTCATGGTTCGACGTCGTCATCTCCGGTGCTCCTTTCACAGCGTGTTCCACACCGTGTGTGCGCCTCGCGGGGCGTCACAGTTCACGGAGCGCGGGCAGTAGTTCCTTCTGCGCCCAGTCCAGATACGGCATCTGGGACGCGCCGCCGATCTGCACCAGGGCGACATCGGTGAAGCCCGCCTCCGTGTAGGGCCGTACGGCCTCGACGAACGCGTCCACCTCGTCCCCGCACGGGATGGATTCCGCGACGTCCTCGGGCCGGACGTACGCCGTCGCGGAGTCGAAGGACTCGGGTCCCGGAAGTTCCGCGTTCACCTTCCAGCCGCCGCCGAACCAGCGGAACTGCTGGTGCTCCCCCAAGCTCTCGGCTTCGCTCGAGCAGGGGGGACCCCCAGTCGACGGCCGCGTCGCGGTCCTGGTCGTAGCAGACCGGCAGCTGGCCGATGCGCGGCTTGCCGGCGCCGCCGTAGCCGTCGAAGGCGGCCAGCAGCTCGGCCTTCGGTTCGACGGCGATCACCAGGTCGGCGAGGGCTCCGGCCAGCCGGCAGGACTGCTCGCCGGACACCGCGATGCCGATCTCGAGGGGCTCTTCGGGAAGATCCCAGAGCTTGGCGGACTCGACGTCGAAGTGCTCGCCGTGGTGGTTGACGTAGCCGCCCGAGAAGAGGTCCCGGATGATCCCGACGGCCTCTGCGAGCATCTCCTGCCGGACGTCGGCGGCGGGCCAGCCCCCGCCGACGATGTGCTCGTTGAGGTTCTCGCCGGAGCCGAGGCCCAGCCGGAAACGGCCGCCGGACAGCAGTTGCACCGTCGCGGCCTTCTGCGCGACCACGGCCGGGTGGTAGCGCATCGTGGGGCAGGTCACGTAGGTCATCAGCGGAATGCGCGAGGTCGCCTGAGCAGCCGCCCCGAGCACGCTCCAGGCGTACGGGGAGTGCCCCTGGGCGTCGAGCCACGGAAAGTAGTGGTCCGAGGTGACGGAGAAGTCGAAACCCGCCTCCTCGGCCCTCACCACGTGCTCGACGAGCTCACGGGGACCTGCCTGCTCGGTCATCATCGTGTATCCGAAATGCACCATGTCGGGCGGGTTCCCGGTAGGGGTCCCGGGAAACGGCCCGGGCGGCGCGCCTGCCTGGCCATGCCCCGCGGGCCTATGCCTCTGCGCGCCGCGCCCGGTCGGCCAGGAGTCTGCGTGCGTGGCTCAGGGCCTGCTTCGGGTCGCGGACGCCGGTGTACACGCAGACCGTGTACTGCAGGTCCTCCAGCCGGCGGTGCCCCTCCGGTGTCCCGGAGGCCAGCAACAGTCCGTGGGTGAGCCTGTCGTGTTCGGCGACGAGTTCACGCAGGACGTGGAAGTCGATGAGAGGCATGAGACGCCCCTTTCTCGCCGGTGCCGGTTGGGATCGGCACCCGCTCCCAAGATGGTGCAGCCTGTCACTGAAGTGCGCCAGCCGACTCCCGACTGGCGCTTCGAGGCATCGTTGACCTGGGCTTTTGACCTGGGCTTTTACTAACTCGCGGAATGCCGTGCCGCCCGGGGCAGCATGCCTCCGGGGGGTACCGGTGGATCCCGGCCTCGTCTTGGAAACAAGTGCCCACGGCGATCGAAGCGCAATCTCCTCGCGCGGGCCAGGCGCCACGGCACGGGCCGCCACGGCCTACGCGGCGGGCCGCTCCCTGACGACCTCGGCGGGCGACTTGTCGGTGCGCAGGCCGAGGAAGCGCGGGTGTCGCAGCATGCCGTCGCGGGTCCACTCCGTGAACGCGATCTGCGCGACCAGCCTCGGCTCGACCCAGTGCACGGCGCGCTCGCGCACCGGATCACTGAACGGCGAACGGGACGTGGCGAGTTCGTCGAGACGCGCGCGTATGTCGAGCAGGGTTCTGCGGTCGTAGCCGGTGCCGACCTTGCCCGCGTAGCGCAGACGCCGCTGCTCGTCGTAGTAGCCGATCAGCAGCGCGCCGAATCCGACGCGGCTGCCCGCCGGCTCGGTGAAGCCGCCGATGACGAACTCCTGGCCCTGGGAGCACTTGAGCTTGAGCCAGTCCGTGGACCGGCTCGGCACATAGCGGCGGTCCGCACGTTTGGCGATCAGGCCCTCCCAGCCGTGGCGGCAGGCGTCGGCCAGCAGCTCGGCGCCATCCACACCGTTCTGGTTGCGATGGGGGGTGAACCGCAGCGGGGGCCGGAAGGTCAGGGCCCGCCGGAGCAGCGACTTGCGGGTGCGCAGGGGCAGGCGCCGGGTGTCGGTTCCGTCGAGCCGCA
Organism: Streptomyces sp. NPDC002896; assembly: GCF_040295225.1. NCBI lineage: Bacteria > Bacillati > Actinomycetota > Actinomycetes > Kitasatosporales > Streptomycetaceae > Streptomyces > Streptomyces sp. NPDC002896. The sequence continues at coordinate 10,594 of NZ_JBEOVA010000022.1, forward strand.
GCAGGTCGAACACGAAGTAGGTCACGGAGACGCCGGTGGCCTCGATCTGGCGGCGGTTGGTGAGCTGCATCCGTTTCTGGAGGCGCGCGAAGTCCGTGCGGCCGTGGGAGAACGCCACGACCTCGCCGTCGACGGTGAAGTCCGCACACTCCTGCTCGGCGAGCGCCTCGGCGATCTCGGGGTAGGTGGCGTTGAGGCGCCTGCCGGTCCGGGAGAGCAGAGTGACACGGCCCTCCTCGCGTACGGCGAGGAGGCGCACGCCGTCCAGCTTCCGCTCGAAGATCCAGTCGCCGCCCGAGAAGTCCCTCCGGTCGCTGAGCGTGGCCAGCATGGGACTGGCGGCCAGTTCCGCACCGGGGCGCGCCTCGGCCAGCAGCCGGCGCTGGCCGGGGGGCACCGAGTCCAGGAGGCTGCTCGTGGTCGTCATGTGCGGCTCGTCATGTGCGGCGGCTTCGGCGGGGGTTGGCCAGGGTGGTGCGCGTGCCGGAGCGGGTGCGGGTACGTACGGTGCCGGGCTCGTCAGCCTCCCCCCGCACGTCGCCCACACGGGACCCGTCCGGCTCCTCCGACTCTGCGACCTGGCGCAGCGTACGGCCGCTGAGGACCGAACGGGCGCGGCGCGGCGCCGAGGGGCCGTGGTCTCCGTTGTGGGCCCGCGCGTCGTCGGTCTTCACCAGCAGCCACGCCTCGTCCTCCGGGTCACCCTCGCCGCCGCGGAAGCGGGTGAGCGCGTAGCCGCCGCGGAGTTTCTCGCCGTTCAGCCAGAAACGGACGTGGCCGCGCCGCAGAGCCTCGTCCATCTGCACGGGCCGCCCGCGGCGGTCGTGGTTGAGCGGCCGGTACGTGCCCCGGTCCCAGACGATGACCGTGCCGCCTCCGTACTCGCCCTTGGGGATCACACCCTCGAAGTCGAGGTACTCCAGCGGGTGGTCCTCGGTGGGGACGGCGAGCCGCTTGTCCTGCGGGTCGTTGGAGGGCCCCTTCGGCACGGACCACGACTTGAGCACACCGTCCACCTCGAGCCGGAAGTCGAAGTGCATGCGCCTGGCGTCGTGGATCTGGACCACGAAGCGGGGCTCGTCGCCGGGCGCCTCACCGGACGGGCGGTCCTGCCCGTGCGGCTCCCGGGTCCGTTCGCCGCCCGGCTGCTGAGCGCCGTCCCCGCTCGGCTCCTTCGTCCTGTCGAAGTGGCGCTTGGCGCGGTAGGTCTTCAGCGCCTCGTTGTCGCCCACGCCTGGCTCCTTTCCGGCGCCCGCGCTGTCCGTGCGGCACGCGGCACGTGCTGCCCGTCGCCGGACGCCGGTCCCGCCACGCGGTCATTGAGGCCGCGACGACTCGTCCGGGTTCGAGGGGTGGCCCTCGGCCGTGTTCCTGTTCGCCTGAGGGCTCGGGGTGATCGGATCGCCGGATCCGCCGCCCGGCGCGGCGGTGTCGGTGTCCTCCTCGTGACCGGTCTGCTCGACCTCGTCGAGGTACTCCTCCGTGGCGGTCGTGGCGGTTCGGGTCGCTGCCTTCTTGCGCCTCACCGGGCGCTGGAGAATCTCGCGCATGTCCGTCGGGTACCCCGGGTGGGGCCGGGCAGGCCTGAGTACCCCCGGGCCCGGTGCGCCTGGCCATGCGTGCCTGCGGTCCGTAGGGCATGCCTGTAGTCAGCGCGGCATGCCTGCGGTCAGTCGGGCGGTTCGGGCAACGGTTCCTCTTCCGGTCCCGTGTGCGGTCCCGGGCCCGGATCGGGCGAAGGGTGCTCCTCCGGGGGCTCGCGGCCGGGGAGTTCCGGGCCGGGCGGTTCCGGGTCGTGCGGGACCGGTTCCGGATTGGTGGGGACGGGGCCGGGACCCTCGCGGCGGGGACGTCCCATGGCTGGTGCTCCTTCCTGTCCCCCGTGTCGGAACGGCACGCCTGCCCCCGTGTCGCAACGGCTGCGGGCGTGCCGGGGCGTTTCGGCGGTCAGCCGCCGAACTCCTGGATGAACGTCGTGCAGAACGCCTTGAGATCGTCCGGCTTGCGGCTCGTGATCAGCTTGGCGGGCCCGGCGTCGCAGACCTTGACCTCTTCGTCGACCCAGGTGGCACCGGCGTTGCGGAGATCGGTCCGCAGACTGGGCCAGGACGTCACCGTCCTGCCGCGCACGACGTCGGCCTCGATCAGGGTCCAGGGCGCATGGCAGATGGCCGCGACGGGCTTGCCCGCCTCCACGAAGCCCTTCACGAACGCCACGGCCTTGGCGTCCATCCGCAGGAAGTCGGGGTTGGCGACGCCGCCCGGCAGTACGAGCCCGTCGAAGTCCTCCACCTCGCTGTCGGCGACCGTCTGGTCCACCGGGAACGTGTCGCCCTTGTCCAGGTGGTGGAAGGCCCTGATCTTTCCGGACCTGGTCGAGATCAGCTTCGGCGTGCCTCCGGCATCGATGACGGCCTGCCACGGCTCGGTCAGCTCGATCTGCTCGACCCCGTCGGGGGCCACGAGAAATGCGACCTTCACGGTCATCCCACCTTCGCGTACCTGTTGTGTGTCTGTTTGCGCACCTGTAGGGACCTGTACGTCTGCTACGTCTGCGTACCTGTGGGACCTGTACGTCCGGGTGTACGGACCGGCTTCCCCTGGGCGCGCAATTCACACAGGTCACCCGGGCGTTTGCGGGCGGGGCGCGGGGGCAGCCGCCCACTGACCGCACCACGTCGAAGGACCCCCCATGAACGGCCAGTCAGAATCCGCACGCGTCCGCGCAGAGCATCTGCGCGACAAGGCCGAGCAGCTGCTGCAGCGGGCGCAGCGCTCGACCGACCCCGCGGAGGCCGAGCGCCTGCGCCACGAGGCGAAGAAGCTGCAGGACCAGACCGAACCCGCCCTGCGCCGCGAGCCGGGGCCGGAAGTCGGTGACCTCCGCGAGGAGTATCCGGAGTAGCCGCACCGGGTCCCGGACCTGCGGGGTCACGCGTCCGGCGGCCGCGGCGGCCCCGGGCGGGGGCGGGGCTCGGGACCCGGATCGGGCCGTGGTTCGGGGCGAGGGCCCGGACCCGGCCTCGGTCCCGGCTCGTCGGGGCGCGGGCCCGGCCGCGGGACGGGCGAGATGTCAGGATCCGGCGAGACTGGGCCGGTCATGGCGTGACGCCTCCCTCCGCACCGGGCACGTCGGCAGTACGTACGCGGCTGCGCGCCCACGAACGCGTACGGGCGTGCCCGTTCCGGGTCGCAGGCGAGCGGCGGCACGTGTACCGGGCAACGTGTACCGGGCTGCTGCGCCCCTTTCGCCCTGCCGCTGCCCCGGCAGATGCCGCTCAATCATCGGGCACTGCCGTGCGAGCGGCCGAGCACTGGTGCGCGTAGCCATCGGGCCCTGCCCTGCAAAGCCTTCGGGCACTGCCGTGCGAGTCGGCCCCGAGTAGAATCCGAGGCGTCCGGCTGTAGCTACCGAGGTGCCCACGCCCTCCTGAAAAGCCGGAGACGTCATGATCCCTCCCGTTCGCGAGCAGGGGCCGTCCCGAGGGCCTGATGCGGGACGGGACGATCTGGCCGCGGCCGTCACCGCCCTCACCGCCGAGGTGGCCGCCCTCCGTGCCGAACTCGCCCGCCGTCATCTCCTCGACCTGGCGGCCGGGGTCCTCGTGGCCCAGCTGTCCCTGTCCCCGTCGGACGCCACCGACCACCTGGCCCGGCTCGCCGGATCCGCCGGTCTGAGCCTGGAGGATCTGGCGGCCGACGTCGTCAACGCGGCGGCAGGCGCGGTCGTCGCGGGGCAGCCGGGCGCCGCGGCAGCTTGGGCGGCAGACGACCACAGGGGCGAGCCGACGGGCGGCGGTACGGCGCGCGAACGCGCGGACGTACCGTCCGGTGGCGGGGCCGAAAGGGGCAGCGCGGCAGCGCCGGTGGTAGGCGGTGCGGGCATCACGAAGGCCGGTCGCGGACCGTCCACGACGGCCGATATCCGCGGACCGGGCACGCCGCCGGGCGTCGGCGGGGCGGGATCCGCAGAAGGTGTTCGCGAGGCCGTCACCGCGAGGGCCGGTGGCAGCCGGGGCGAAGCCGCCGCGCGTGGAGCGCGGCAGGCGGCTGCCGTGGCGGAGACGCAGGGCCGCATCGCCGCCGTGGCGACGTCCCTGCTGGACGGCGGGCTGCGGCCGCTCGGCGTGCAGGCCGTGTGGCTGTGGCGCCGTACCGTGAGCGACTGTCTGCAGCTCGTGGGGCATGCGGGGGTCAGCCCGCTGGAGGCCTCGCACTGGCGGTGGCTGACGCCGGAGGCGGCCGGTCCGCTGCACCGGGCGCTGATCGCGGCCGCGCCGGCCTGGTTTCCGGCAGGCCCGCCGGACGGCGAGCGCCTCCCGGGGCCCGAGCGGAACGCGGCCCGGGCCGTCGTACCGCTGCGCCGTGCGGGGCTGATCGCCGGGCTGGCGCTGGCGGTCTGGCCCGGGCCCGCCGAGCTGGACGAGACGGTGCGCCGGGCGCTGCCGGGTCTGCTGGAGCCGGCGGCACGGCTGCTCGATCTGGCCGGCCACGACCCCGACGAGCCGCCGGTGCTCGCCGGACTCCTCGATCTGCTGACCCATCCGGCGATGGTGCTGCGCACCGGGCCCGACACATCGGAACCGGTCGTCGAGCATCTCAACGAGGCGGCGCTGTGCAGCGGCGACATGGTGCCGGACCCGGCCGGGCGGCCGCTGGCCCAGGTCTTCCCGTCCGTCCACGCCGATCTGGTGCGGCTGGTCGCGGACGCCCGCGAGCAGGCGGCCCCGCAGCGCGCGGTCCAGCTGCCGCCCGGGCACCGGCCCGGCCGTCCGGCGCCCCTGCTCGACGTACGGGTCCTGCCGCTGTCCGCCGACCGCGCGCTCGTCCTCTGGCACGTCAGCACGGACCCGGGCCACGCGGTCGTACGGGTCGCGCGGCGGCTGGAGAACGTCGCGACGTTCGAGGACGACCTCACCACCGACGAGTCCCGGTGGAGCGACCAGGCGTACACGATCTTCGGCGTGCCACGGGGCGGTCCCCCGCTCCCGCTGCGGCATCTGGGCGGACGGCTGCACGCCGAGGACGTGGTGCGTCTCGAGGAGCTGCGGGGGGTGCTGAGGGAGCGCCTGGAGGGGGCGTACACGGTCGTACGGGTGATACGCGACGACGGCGCGCTCAGGCATGTGCGGATCGCCGCCGAGCCCCTACTGACGTGCGGCGTCCTCACCGGCATCACCGGCATCTACCAGGACGTGTCCGCCCAGCACCACACCGAGGTCGCGCTGAACGCCACCTTCGACCAGCTGACGACCGTGCAGGCGCAGGCCGCGATACGCCGCCGGCTGGTGCTGGAGCTGCAGCAGGCCATCGTCCCGGAGGTCCCGACCTTCGAGAAGCTGCCGGGGCTGCAGGTCGCCGCGCGGTACCGGCCGGCGGCGGAGGAGTACCAGGTGGGCGGTGACTGGTACGACGTGATGCCGCTGGAGAGCGGCGGGGTCCTGATGGCGGTCGGCGACATCGCCGGGCACGGCATCGACGCCGCGACCGGCATGGTCGCGCTGCGCAACGCACTGCGCGGGCTGGCCGTCACCGGGCACTCCCCCGGCCGGCTCATGGCCTGGCTGAACGAGGTCACGCTGCACGCCGACGGGCAGCCCACCGCCACGGCGGTGTGCGCGCTGTACGACCCGGACACGCGTGCGCTGCGGTGGGCGAGCGCGGGCCATCTGCCGCTGCTCCTGCTGCGCGAGGGGCATGCGGAGCTGCTGGATCCGCCGCGGAACATCCTGCTGGGCGCCGTGCCCGGCGCCGAGTACCAGGAGACGGTGACGGGGCTGCTCCCCGGGGACACGTTGGTCCTCTACACGGACGGGTTCATCGAGTCGCACCACATGGGGCTCGACCAGAGCCTCGCGCTGCTGCGCCACGAGGCCGAGCGGCTGGGCTCGGGCGAGATCGACGAGCAGGCCGACCGTCTGCTCGGCGCGGTGACCGGCGACACGGACGACGACACCAGCCTTGTGGTGGTACGGGTGCTGTGACCCCAGCCCACCCCCCATCGGCTCACCGGCTCAGCCGGTTCCTGATCCTCGTCAGCAGGTCCCCCGCGTCCACGGGCTTCGTCACATGGTCGTCGGCGCCCGCGGCCAGCGTCTTGGCCCGGTCGCCCGGCATGGCCTTGGCCGTGACCGCGATGACCGGCACGTCGGCGAGCCCCGGCATCTGCCGGATCGCGGCCGTCGCCGAGTAGCCGTCCATGCCGGGCATCATCACGTCCATGATGATCAGGTCGACGTCGTCGTGCTCGGTCAGCAGCTCGATGCCGCGCCGGCCGTCCTCGGCCCGCAGCACGCGCATGCCGGCGCCTTCGAGGATCTCGGTGAGCGCGAACACGTTGCGCGGATCGTCGTCCACGACGAGGACCAGGCGTCCGGCCAGCACGTCGTGGCCGGGGTGACGGCCATGTGCGAGCGCCAGTCCCTCGGCACCGCTCTCGGGTACGGCGACGGGGCCGCTGCCTACCGGCAGGAAGAGCGTGAAGCAGCTGCCCTCGCCGAGCGCGCTGCGCGCGGTGATCGCGCCGCCGAGGAGCTGGGCTACCTCGCGGCTGATGGACAGGCCGAGCCCGGTGCCGCCGTAGCGGCGGGCCGTCGGCCCCTCGCCCTGCTGGAAAGCACCGAAGATGATCTCCAGATGCTCGTCGGCGATGCCGATGCCGGTGTCCCTGACCCGGAACGCGATCGAGAGGCGGCCGCGCAGGGCATGCGGCAGCTCGTCGTCCGCAGCGTTGTCGACGCGTACCTCGACCCAGCCCTGCTCGGTGAACTTGAGCGCGTTGGAGATCAGATTGCGCAGCACCTGGCGCAACCGCGACTCGTCGGTGGTGAGCTCGTCGGGCAGGTCGCGGGCCGTGATCACCCGGAGTTCCAGGCCGCGTTCGCTCGCGACGGGCTGGAAGGCGGCGTCGACGTAGTCGAGCAGCTGGTGCAGCGGGAAGGTCGACGGGTGGACGGCCATCTTCCCGGCCTCGACCTTCGACAGATCGAGGATGTCGTTGATCAGCTGCAGCAGGTCGGAGCCCGCGGAGTGGATCACTTCGGCGTAGTCGACCTGCTTCTCCGTGAGGTTGCCCTCGGGGTTCTGGGCAAGCAACTGGGCGAGGATCAGCAGGCTGTTGAGCGGTGTGCGCAGCTCGTGGCTCATGTTGGCCAGGAACTCCGACTTGTACATCGAGGTGCGGGAGAGCTGCTGGGCGCGGGTCTCGAGTTCCTGGCGTGCGCGTTCTATCTCGAGGTTCTTGGCCTCGATGTCGCGGTTGCGTTCGGCGAGCAGCGCCGCCTTCTCCTCGAGTTCGGCGTTGGAGCGCTGCAGCTCCTCCTGCCGGACGCTCAGTTCGGCGGTGAGCCGCTGGGACCGCTCGAGGAGTTCGTCGGTACGGGCATGGGCGGTGAGCGAGCTGATGTTGACGCCGAGGGTCTCGATGAACTGGTCGAGGAAATCCCGGTGGATGGCGGTGAAGGGGTGCAGCGATGCCAGCTCCAGGGCGCCGATGGCCTGCTCCTCGACGACGACGGGCAACACGAGCAGCGCTGTCGGGTCGGCGTCGCCCACGCCGGAGGAGATGGAGGCGTACCCGGGCGGTACGTCCTCGATGGCGATCGTGCGGCGGCTCAGCGTGGCCTGGCCGACGAGGGACTGGCCGAGGCGGAAGCTGCGCGGTCCGGTGTCGGGCGCCCCGTACGAGGCGATCATGTCGAGCCGGGTGCCCTCCGCGTCCGTACGGGCGAGGAAGAAGGCGCCGTACTGGGCGGAGACCAGCGGCGGCACCTCGTCCATGATCAGCCGGGCGGCGGCGGTGACGTCGCGGGTGCCCTGGAGGAGTCCGGAGGTCCGGGCGAGGTTGGTCTTGAGCCAGTCCTGTTCCTCGTTGGCGCGGGTCGTGGCGCGCAGGGACCCGACCATGGAGTTGATGTTGTCCTTGAGGTCGCCGACCTCGCCGGGTGCCTCGACCGTGATGGAGCGCGTCAGATCGCCCTGGGCGACCGCGCTGGTGACCTCGGCGATGGCGCGCACCTGGCGCGTGAGGTTGCCGGCGAGTTCGTTGACGTTCTGGGTGAGCCGCCGCCAGGTGCCGGAGACGCCCTCCACCTCGGCCTGTCCGCCGAGCCGGCCTTCGCGGCCGACCTCGCGGGCGACCCGCGTGACCTCGGCGGCGAACGACGACAGCTGGTCGACCATCGTGTTGATGGTGGTCTTGAGCTCCAGGATCTCCCCGCGCGCGTCGACGTCGATCTTGCGGGTCAGATCGCCCCGGGCGACGGCGGTGGTCACCTGGGCGATGTTGCGGACCTGGTTGGTGAGGTTGTCCGCCATGGAGTTGACGTTGTCGGTGAGGTCCTGCCAGGTGCCCGACACGCCCCGTACGGTGGCCTGTCCGCCGAGGTTGCCCTCGGTGCCGACCTCGCGGGCGACGCGCGTGACCTCCTCCGCGAACGAGGACAGCTGGTCGACCATCGTGTTGATGGTCTCCTTCAGTTCCAGGATCTCGCCGCGGGCGTCCACGCGGATCTTCTGGGTGAGGTCGCCGCGGGCGACGGCGGTGGCGACCTTGGCGATCGAGCGCACCTGGGACGTCAGGTTGTCGGCCATCGTGTTGACGCCGGTGGTGAGCTCCTGCCAGACGCCGCCGGCTCTCGGCACGCGCGCGTGACCGCCGAGCAGCCCCTGTCCGCCGACCTCGTTGGCCACCCGGGTGACCTCCGATGTGACCTGGGCCAGCTGGTCGATCATGCCGTTGTAGACACCCGCGATCTCCCCGAGGAGCCCTTCGGCGTCGTCGGGGAGGCGCGTGGAGAAGTCGCCGTCCCGTACTGCGGTGAGCCCGGCGAGCAGTTTCCGGAGCCCCTCTTCGCTGAGCTGCACCGGCGGGCGCCCGGTGCCTTCGAGGGTGCGGACCGAAGGTGACTCTTTCATCGCTGACCTCGCGCTCTACTGGCGTCCGGGCCAGGGGGCCCTCTCGCCGGGCGGGCGAGGGGCGGCCATGTCCCCACTGTCGCACGTGACCGTCGCACGTGGCGTGGCGCCCGGGTGCCCTGCCGGAAGGCGCCACGGTACGCGCCTCCCGCTCAGGCCCGCCGGACGGCGCACGCGCCGTCCACGACGAGCGGTGGCGGCAGTGAGCCGTCAGACTTGAAATATCCCTAAATGGAACAAATGCACCAAACCGCACCAAGCGGTAAAGTGCCGTGCGGGGAACCCGACGGTCCGCCTCAGCGGGCAGCGCCCGCCATCCGTCGAAGGAGCGCCCATGTCCCCGCTCACTCGCCCCGTCCGCACTCGCCATACAGACCCCCCTGCCGAGGCCCCGCCCGCGGCGCCTTCGGCGGCCGCGCGCGCGGCCCTGTCCGGTCTGCCGGAGATACCGGACCTGAGGACCATCGGCGTGATGGACGCGAGGGCCCTTTCGTCCTCGCTCTTCAAGCGGCTCCGGACGTTGGAGGAGGGCACACCCGAGTACTCGTACGTGCGCAACACCCTCGTCGAACTGAACCTCAGCCTGGTGAAGTACGCGGCGACCCGGTTCCGCAACCGCCGGGAGTCCATGGAGGACATCGTCCAGGTCGGGACGATCGGCCTGATCAAGGCCATAGACCGCTTCGACGTACAGCGCGAGGTCGAGTTCCGGTCCTTCGCGCTGCCCACGATCGTCGGCGAGATCAAGCGTTTCTTCCGCGACACCAGCTGGGCGGTCCGGGTGCCGCGCCGCCTGCAGGAGCTCAGGATCGACATCGCCAAGGCGGTCGACACGCTGGAGCAGCAGCTGGGGCGCGCACCCACGGCGGCGGAGCTGGCCGAGGGCCTGGGCATCAGCGAGGACGAACTCGAGGAGGGCCGCCAGGCCGCGAACGTCTATGCGGCGCGCTCGCTCGACGCCCCGGTGGAGAACGACGAACCCCGCAGCAGGGCCACCCACCAACTGGGCGAGGAGGACCCGGCGCTCGACGTCGTCGAATGCCTCGAATCGCTGAAGCCGCTGATAGCCACACTCCCCGAGCGCGACCGCCTCATCCTGTCCCTGCGGTTCTGCGACGAGCTCACGCAGTCGGAGATCGGCGCCCGCCTGGGCATCTCCCAGATGCACGTCTCGCGGCTGCTGGCCCGCACCCTGGACGTACTGCGGACGGGCCTGCTGGAGGACCCGGAACCCGCCCCCGAGCCGAGTCCCGAACCGGCCGCCGAAGGCGATGAGCCCGGCTCCGGCGGAGACCACCGCGAGGCAGCGGCCGCTACCGCGCCCCCGGCACCCGCGACGGAGTCCGCGAAACGCTGAGCGGCGGCGCCACCTCGATCCACACGGCCTTGCCGGCTCCCCGCCGCGTGGACCCCCAGGTGCGCGCCAGCCGCTCCACCACCACGAGTCCGTTGCCGCCGGGCTGCCCCGCGGGCCCCCGGGGGCGCGGTCGCGGCGGGACGGGGCTGGCGTCGGTGACCTCGATGCGCAGCCGTTCCGGGGTGCAGTTCAGCATCAGCTCCTGGGGCCCTCCGGCGTGCAGGCAGGCGTTGGTGACCAGCTCGGACACGAGGAGCAGGACGTCGTCGACCACGGCCTGGCCGTCCTCGTCCCCGGCAGGGAGCCACCGCCAGTCCAGGAGGCACTCGCGGCAGAAGTCCCGGCACCGGCCGACCACGCCCCTGGTCCCGTACAGGGCGAGCCGCCGGGTCTGCCCCTGCGTGGGGAGTCCGTCGATCATGGCGCGCTCCGTCATAGCTGCGCTCCGTCACTCCTGCCTGCGCTCGTCACTCGCCGAGGTCCTTCGCTCGCCGGGCTCCGTCGCCCGCCAGGCCCCGTCACTCCTGCGGTCGGCCGATCAGTGCCTCGTCGACGCTGCCGTACAGCCGGAAGACAGTCTCGGCTCCGGTGATGTGGAACATGCGGGCCACCGGCGGCCGAAGGGCTGCGAGCTCCAGTCCGACACCGACGACCTGTGCATCGAGCCGCCCGTGCAGCAGGACGTTCAACCCTGTGGAGTCGCAGAACGTCAGGTCCTTGCAGTCCACCACGATGCGCGTGGCGGCCGTGCTCAGGCCCTCCGTCAGAGCGTCGCGCAGTGCGGCGGCCGAGTCGTGGTCGAGCTCACCACCCAGCACCAGGACCAGTACGCGTCGCCCTTGACCCTGACATCGACGGTGAAGCGTGCGCCGCCGGTCACTCCACCCTCCGGCTTCCCGTCAACTCCGGCATCATGCAGACTCTCCTCGTTTTGTCGGAGATCCAGTGAATGACCCTGCCCAGCGGCTTATGCCGCCCTCCGGTCAGGGCGGAAACCCGGACCAGAACGCCAGTATGGGCATCGCGGCCCGTCAAAGACCCGATCAAGAATGCAACGCCAGCAGTAAAGCGGGATTTTTCGGGCAACCGGACTGTCAGGAGGTGCTGACATGATCCCGCTGCTCTTGGTGCTCCTGGTGATCCTGATCCTCTTCGGAGCCGGCTTCGCCCTGGACGTCCTCTGGTGGATCGCACTGGTCCTGCTGATCGTGTGGATCATCGGATTCTTCACGACCCGTGCGGGCCCGGGAGGCGGACGGACGCGCTGGTACCGGTGGTAGGCGGGCACCCATGGCCACGACTGCTGCCCTCCCCGGCGTCTACGAGTCGTACTGGATGGCCTCGGCCGCCTTCCCCACCCGTCCTCCGCTCACCGAGGACACGGAGGCGGACGTGGCCGTGGTCGGGGCCGGCATCGCCGGACTCTGCACGGCCTGGGAACTCGCCCGCAAGGGGCGGAGCGTGGTGGTCCTGGAGGCGTCCCGCGTCGCCGCGGGGGTCACCGGCCATACGACGGCGAAACTGACGGCGCTGCACACCCTGATGTACGACCGCCTGCGCCATTCCCGCGGCCAGGACGCCGCGCGTCTGTACGCGCGTTCGCAGTCCGACGCGATCGAGCACGCCGTTGCGGTCGCCGACGAACTCGGCGCGGACTGCGACATCGAGCGGGTCCCCGCGTTCACGTACTGCCAGGACCCCGAGCGGCTGGACGGGATACGGGCCGAGGCGGACGCCGCCCGCAAGGCGGGCCTCGAGGCCTCCTTCGTCACCGAGACGGGCCTGCCGTACCCGGTCGCGGGCGCGGTCAGGGTCGAGGACCAGGCGCAGTTCCATCCCCGCAAGTACCTGCTCGCGCTGGAGAGGGATCTCGAGGCACACGGCGGGAGGATCTACGAAGGCACCCGCGTCCTGGGCCTCGACGAGGGCGCGCCGTGCGTGCTCGGGACCGAGTCGGGGGCCAAGGTCACCGCCTGGGACGTCGTCGTCGCCACGCACTACCCCGTCTTCGACCGGGCGTTGCTCTTCGGCCGCCTCTCGGTCCATCGGGACCTCGTCGTCGCCGGGCCGCTGGCGCCCGAGCGGGACCCCGGCGGCATGTACATCACGCAGGAGGAGAACACGCGTTCAGTACGCACCGCACCGCACGGGGACGGGCAGCGGCTGCTGATCGTCACGGGCGAGCTCGCCCGGCCCGGGACGGGCGACACGGACCTGCGGTTCCGGAGCCTGGCCGACTGGACGCAGGAGCGTTTCCCCGGTGTGGAGATCACCCACCGCTGGGCAGCGCAGGACACCGATCCCACGGACACCGTGGCGCTGGTCGGCCCCCTGCATCCCGGCGCCGCGCACGTGTACGTGGCGACGGGGTTCGGCGGGTGGGGCATGAGCGGCGGCATCATGGCCAGCCGGCTCCTTGCGGACCTCATCACCGGCGAACGGCCCCCGTGGGCGGGCCTGTACGACCCGCGCCGCATGCTGAGCCTGCTGCGCGAGGCGCCGGCCTTCGTCCGGCACCAGCTGGAGACCGGCCGCCACTTCATCGGCGACCGGCTGCAGGCGGTGTCCATCGAGTCCGTCGACGACATCGCCCCGGGCAGCGGCGCCGTGGTGCAGCACGGCGGGCGGCGCAGCGCGGTGTACCGCGACGAGGACGGCGCCCTGCACGCCGTGTCCGCGCGGTGCACGCACCTCGGTTGCCTCGTCGGCTTCAACTCCGCGGAACGGTCCTGGGACTGCCCCTGCCACGGTTCCCGTTTCGGTGTCGACGGCGAGGTGCTCCAGGGACCCGCGAACCGCCCGCTCGACAGACGCGACGTATGAGGAGGAGGGACATGCGCATACGCACAGCGGCATGGGGCGCAGCGGCTGCCGGAGCGGTCGTCGGCACCGCCGCCGTCCTACGCAACCTGGGCGACGGGACCGGCAACGAGGACCAGGAACACGGCCGGTGGCACGTCATCACGGTCGGCGTGCCCCGCCCCGAGCTGATGCCCGAGGGCGTTCTCCCGCCGCCCCTCGACCGCCTCGGCGACGGCGTGGAGGTCCGGACCGCCGACGCACCGGGCGGGCGCGGGACGGAGATCGCGGCCCGCGGCCTGGCCCTGCCGGGAGCGGGCCAGAGTCTGCGGCGCATCCTGGGCACCTCCACGGACCAGCGCATTCGCCGGGCCCTGCGGGAGTTCAAGCAGTTCACCGAGACGGGCGAGGTGCTGCGCGTGGCGGGCCAGCCGGAGGGACACCACAAGCCGGGCGGGCTGCTGGTGGCCGTGGGCGACCGGCGCGCCACGAAGGAGGGGTTGCTGTGAAGGCGCTCTGCTGGACCGGCGTCGGCGAACTGGCGGTGGAGACCGTGCCCGACCCGGCCCTCCTCAACGACCAGGACGCGATCGTGCGCGTCACCGCGAGCTCGGTGTGCGGGTCCGATCTGCACCTGCTCAATGGTTATGTGCCGGCGATGCGTGCCGGCGACATCATCGGGCACGAGTTCGTCGGCGAGATCGCCGAGGTCGGGGCCGCGGTGCGCAGGCACAAGCCCGGGGACCGGGTCGTCGTCTGCTCCATCCTCGGCTGCGGCCGCTGCTGGCAGTGCCGCCGCGACAACTGGTCGCTGTGCGAGAACTCCAACCCCAACCCGGCGTACACGGAGACGCTGTACGGCCAGCCGACCGCCGGGATCCTCGGCTACTCGCACGCCATGGGCGGCTTTGCGGGCAGCCACGCCGAGTACGTCCGCGTGCCGTTCGCCGACTACGGTGCCTTCCCGGTGCCGAACCGGCTCTCCGACGAGGAGGCGGTGTTCGCCTCGGACGCGGTGCCCACCGGCTGGATGGGCGCGGACCAGGGCGGCGTCAAGGAGGGCGACGTCGTGGCGGTGTGGGGCGCGGGCGGCGTGGGGCAGATGGCGGCGCGCTCCTCGTATCTCCTGGGTGCCGAACGCGTGGCGGTCATCGACCGGGTGCCCGAGCGGCTGAAGCTGGCGGCGAGCCACTGCGGCGCGGCGACGATCGACTACTCCGAGACCGACGTGGACGCCGCACTGCGCGAGTTCACGGGCGGCCGCGGTCCCGACGTCTGCATCGAGGCCGTGGGGATGGAGGCGCACGGCACCGGCCCGCACTACGCGTACGACCGTGCCAAGCAGGCGCTGCGGGCGCAGACGGACCGCTCGGTCGCCCTGCGCGAGGCCATCCATGCCTGCCGCAAGGGCGGAACCGTCTCGATCCTCGGCGTCTTCGGCGGCGTGCTCGACAAGTTCCCGCTCGGAGCCGCGATGAACAAGGGCCTGACCCTGCGCATGGGCCAGCAGCACGGCCAGCGCTACATCCCGATGCTCCTTGAACGCATGGCCGCCAACGAGATCGAGACCGGCTACCTGGCCACGCACCCGATGCCGCTCACGGAGGGGCCGCGCGGCTACCAGATGTTCGAGGAGAAGACGGACGGCTGCCTGCGGGCGGTGTTCCTTCCGCAGCGGTGAACTCGAGGTCGTTCCGGGCGGCTTGGCGGTCGTGTCCGCTCCCACCGTCGCGTCCGTCCCGGCCGTCGGCCCTCCCGCGCACCGGAAGCCAGACCAGCAGCCCCAGCGTGATCCACACATACGTGTTGCTGCCGAGGAAGCCGTCGACGCCGGACGCGTCGTCGTACCAGAGCCATACGACGCTGCTGCACAGCACCACGTACACCGTGCCCGCCGTGGCGAGGAGCCGTCGGCGGGCACGGGTGCCGGGCGCGTGCCGCAGTCCCGCGTCGGCGAGGACCGCGAGGGACGGAAGCAGCCAGACGAGGTGGTGCACCCAGGTGATCGGGCTGATCAGGCAGGCGGCGAGGCCGGTGAGAGCGAAGGCGGCCATGGTGTCGCCGCCCGCGACCGCGCGGTACGCGCGCCGGGCCCATACGCACAGGACCGCCACCGCGGCCAACGCCCAGACGACGCGGTCCGGTTCGGCGGGTGCGGCGAACCGGGCGAGGACGCCCTGCAGCGACTGGTTGGACACGTAGGCGAGCTGCCCGATGCGGTCGGTGTCGCGCACGGCCTCGGTCCAGTAGAAGCGGGAGGCGTCGGGCGCGACCCACGCGGCGAGCGCCGTCGCACCGGCGGCGACGGCCGTCGCGACGGCGGCGGCACGGGGCCGCCGCGCAACCACCAGCAGGCCGATGAACAGCGCGGGCGTGAGCTTGACGGCCGCCGCGAGACCGATGCCGACCCCCGCCCACCGCGCCCATCGCGCGCGCCCGCCGGACCCGCGCGACCCGCTGGTCAACAGCCAGGCGTCACCCAGCACGAGAGCCAGCAGCAGCAGATTGACCTGCCCGAAGCTGAACGTGTCCCGCACCGGCTCGAGCAGCGCCACCAGGCACGCCAGAACCGCGAACCCGAACCACCCGTAGCCCCCGTGCCGCCGCAGGACGGGCCCCGCCAGAACGTAGAGCACGGCCAGGGCCGCGGCGATGTTGAGCAGCAGCCCGACGGCGATGGCGGTACGCAGGCCGAGCAGCGCCATGGGCAGCATGGTGACGGCCGCAAACGGCGGATAGGTGAAGCCGTACGTGCTGCCGGGGAGCCGGTAGTCGTAGATATCTCCGCCGTGGTGGACCCACTCGCCGACCGTGCCGTAGTAGACGCGCAGATCGAACCAGTCGCGGTGCAGGGGCACAGTGGCGAGGAAGACGCCGGCGGCGGCGGCGAGCACGAGCACCAGCAGGCGGCGCCCGGCCGCCGTACGCGGCGCACGCAGGATGAGACCGCCCTGTCCGCGCACCCGCCCATGGGTGTCCTGTCCGCGCGTGCTCATACCGACGGTTCCGGTTCACGATGCCCGGGCAGTCCGGTCGGCTGCCGTGCGGACTGGTGGACCTGCCAGAGGACGACCACCGCGAGCGCGCCCCCGGACACGGCAAGCGCCAACTGCTGTGTGTCGATGGGTCCGCCGCTCGGCAGCGCCACCAGTGCCAGCACGCCGCTGACGGCGGCCACCCGGCGCCGTACCGAACTGCTCGGCGCGGCCGCGGCGATGAGGAACAGCCCCCACAGGACGTACCAGGGCCGGATCGCCGGTCCGAGGACGGCGATGGCGGCCAGACTGAGCCCGACGGCATAGACGGGGGCGATCCGCGGTCGGCGCAGCCATATGACGAGCAGGGCCACCAGCGTCGCAGCGATGCCGATCCCGTGCCAGGCCGGCGCGGCGAGGGGTGCGAGGTCGCTGCCGGCGTGGTGCAGGAGATCGCCGGTGAGGCGGCCGAGGACGCTGGTGAGGGCCCAGTTCTGCGGCGAGACGGGGGTTTTCAGCGCCCCGATCCAGCCGTATCCCGTACCGGCGACGGCCGTTGCGGCGACCGTGGTCGCGAGCGCGGCCGCCGCGGTCGTCAGCGCGGCCCGCAGCACCCGGTGCCGCCCGGTGCGGCCGCGCACGCGCAGGGCGACGACGGCGAGCAGGCCGAGCGCCGCGGGCGCCTTGACCAGGGCGGCGAGCGTCACGAGTACGGCGCCCAGGATGGGCCACCGCCCGCTCGCGGCGACGAGCCCGACGCCGAGCAGTCCCAGCATGACCGCGTCGTTGTGGGCCCCGGCCACCAGATGCAGCAGTACGAGAGGGTTGAGCGCGCCGAGCCACAGTGCGGCGGCCGGGTCGGTGCCGCAGTGCCGGGCCAGCCTGGGCAGCGCGGCCGCCATCAGCGCCACCCCCAGCAGAGCGACGAACCGCATGCCCATCACCCCGGCGGGCACCTCGGCGCGGGTGAGGGCGGCCGTGACCTTGGCCAGGCCGAGGAAGACCGGGCCGTAGGGCGCCCCGGTGTGCCGCCAGATGGGCGCCACCTCGGACACCAGCGGCCCGCCGAGCCGGGCGGGCCCGTACGCGTACACATCGATGTGCGCGTCCACCATCGCGCCCTGCGCGAGATAGCTGTACACGTCCCGGCTGAACAGGGGCGGCGCAAGCACGAGCGGAGCGGCCCACAGGGCGAGCACCAGCAGCAGCGAGCGGGGGCCCGGCGGCTCGGCGCCGCGTATCTCACGCCCCATCAGCGCCCATGCGGCGATCAGCAGGACGACGCCGAAGTACACGCCGACCAGCCCCAGCGCCGCGCCGGCCGCCGACAGCGACAGCTCATCACGGACCGGCAGCGCCCCGGCCGTCTTGCCGCCGGCCGCGAGGGCCGTGGAACCGATCAGTCCCAGCAACCGGCAACGGCGGAAGTCGACGGAGGAGGGCAGGAGCGGCACCCGGGCAGCCTGGCAACGGCGGGTGACCAAGAGGCGGCGGGCACCTCTCGGGTCGGAGGCCGCGAGGTGTCCGGCGCCTTAAGGAGACGGGAACCGTCCGCGGGGATCGCCGGACCACCCGCGAGGAGCATCACCAGACCAGGTGCAGGGCTTCCGGGGAGCGGTGGATCATCGTCGGCCGCATGGTGACCGGCCGCTCCTCGGCGAGCCTCAGGTCCGGGAAACGGCGGGTGAACTGCTCCAGCGTGATCCGCACCTGCTCCTGGGCGAGTTGGGATCCCGGGCAGGCGTGCGCGCCGAGACCGAACGCGAGATGGCGGCCGGGTGTGCGGGTGATGTCGAAGACATCGGGGCGTGCGTGCCGCAGCACGTCGCGGTTGGCGGAGCCGAAGGCGACGAACAGGGAGGTACCGGCGGGCAGTTTCGTCCCCGCGAGAGTGAGCGGCCGCGTCGTGACCCGGCGGAAGCCCTGCAGCGCGGTGTCGTACCTGGCGGCCTCCTCGACGGCGGCCGGTATGCGCTCGGGCTCCGCACACAGCAGCCGCCACTGGTCCGGGTGCCGCATCAGGTGCAGTAACGCGGTGCCGATGAGGGCGGTGGTGGTGAGATGCCCGGCGAGAAGGAAGTTCTGCAGATGGGCCACGAGCGCGTGGCGCTGGTCGAGGGAGAGCTCGCCGGGACGCGCGTCGGGTGCCACGGACACTACGAGCTCGGAGGCCACGTCCTGCCGCAGGTGGGCGTGGCGGTCACGCAGAAAGGCGTCCAGCTTGTGCTGCATGGCGACCACGTCGCGAGCGGCGGCGACCTGTTCGCCCTCCGGAAGTGGCCGGAAGAGCAGCTCCTCCGCGCGGTACCCGCCGTGCACCACCGCCGGTACGTCGTCGGGGTCCAGGCCGACGATCCGGCCGATCACATCCCCGGGCAGCCGCTGCGCGTACGCCGTCATCAGCTCGACGTGCCCGTCCTTGGCGAAGCCGTCGACGAGGGCGGCGGCGCGCTCGGCGGCGTACGGCAGCACGGCCTCGACCCGAGCGGGCGACAGGCCCCGCACGATGGGCGCCCGCAACTGCCGGTGCAGGTCCCCGTCCGCGGTGACGACGACGGGGCGGCCGCCGAAACCCCCGCCCAGCACGGCGAGCGCGGCGGGGGACGGCATGATGTCGGGGCGCAGCGCGTTGGCCGACGAGAAGTCGTCCGGCCGTCGCAGCACCTCGCGCACGTCCTCGTCCCGCGAGACGAGCCAGGAGTCGAGCTCGGCGACGTACGTGAGCCCCTCCGCCCGCCTCGCCCGCTCGTATCCCGGATAGGGATCGCGCTGCAACACGTCGAGGCTCTCGTGCAGTTGACGGTCCACGGCTGTCCCTCCGGGTGCGAATACCAGTACGGGTGCGACCGGACCGGGCCATCCTGCCGGGGTGGCGTCGCGGCCGGAAGGCGGTATCCGGCCGCCGACGGGCACGCCGGGCGGCGCCCCGAGCCGCCCGGCGCCCCCAGCGCCGCCGCCTACGATCACGCAATGGCCCTCATCCGCATCGAACGGGTTACGCCCCATTCCCCCGCCGAGGCATGGCACCGCCTCACCGACTGGAAACGCCATGCGGACGTGGTGCCGATGACCCGCGTCACCGTCACCACACCACCGCCCACCCGCGAGGGCACCCTCTTCGTGGCCCGCACCGGCATCGGACCGGCCGCGTTCGACGACCCGATGGAGGTGACGCTCTGGCAGCCTCCGGACCCCGCGGCCCCCGACCGGCCCGCCCGCTGCCGCCTGGAGAAGCGCGGCACGTTCGTCACCGGCTGGGCCGAGTTCGAGGTCCACCCGAGCGGGGCGGGTTCCCGGGTCGTATGGCTCGAGGAACTACGGGTGCGATGGCTGCCACCGTTCTTCGACCCGCCGCTGACCGCGTCCGCGCGCCTGCTGTTCGGCCGGGCGGCGGACGGCTTGCTGCGGCGCCCCTGATCACCGAGGGCGGACAAAGGGGCCGTAGGGCCGAAATCACTCCTCCGTCAGCAGCGGCGGATTAGCGAACCGCACCAGTTCCAGGGCCTGTTCGGGGAACCAGTCCCCCGCGTGCGGGTCGACCATCCCGCGCTCCGGGTCCTCCGGGCCCACCGTCCCGCGCAGGCACAGGCCGTCCGACTCGCCGGGGATCTTGATCCACAGCCGGGCGTCCTGGAGTGGGTCGCCGGTGCGCAGCGTCGGGCGGGCGCCGAGGCCCCGGTCGGGCGGGTTGCACCAGTCCTGCGGGTCGGTGTACTTGCCGGCGGGCGGGGTCCAGGGGCCCTGGCCGTTGCGGCTGGAGTCGGTGACGAAGTGCTTCATACGGGCGGCGGGCGTGTCCACGTTCTCGTCGAACCACGCCTCGGCGTCCGCGCGCGACCACCACTGGTTGGGGCACTCGGCGCTGTCGCCACCCTCCGCGACATGGGCGAGGCAGGACGAGATCAGCTTGCCGTACCAGGAGTTGACGTCGTCGGTGTTGTAGTTGGAGGCGTTGGTGAAGAACCCGGTGGCACGCGTGACCCCGCCCTTGACCAGGCGCGGCACGATGGAGTTCACCGAGTGCCAGCCCGGATGTCCCGTGTCCAGGTACACCCGGGTGCCGGACAGCGGCTCCAGCTTGTCGACCGCGTAGTTGACCTCCGCGTACCGGGCGGCGGTCAGGGTGCCCTCCGCGTCGTCCTGGCCGCAGTCGGCGGGCAGCAGGGCCAGCGAGTCCGGTTCGAGGACCACGATGGCGTCGCGGTGGCCGATGCCGCGTGCGACCGCGTCGATCCACGCCTTGTACTCGGCGGTGTTCGCGGCTCCGCCCGCCGAGTAGTTGGAGCAGTCACGTCCGGGGACGTTGTAGAGCGCGAACACGGGGGTGGCGTCGTCGCGGTCGGCGTCGCGCACGATGTCGCGGGCGAGCCCCTCCACCTCGGCCGGGCTCTGGTCTCCGTACCAGACCGCCTGCGGCGTGGTGGCCATCGCCACGATGCCCGCCGCCTCGCGGTCCCGGCCGGCCCGGACGAGGTCGAGGGCCTGGCTGTAGGCGTCGGGGTTGGCGTCCGGTACGTAGAGGCGGGGGCCGCGGGATTCGGTTGCGGACGCCGATTCCGCCACCGTGGAGGCCGGTTCGGCGGCTGCGGCCGGTGCGGCGGCGACCGGTCCGGTCAACAAGGAGGCCAGGACTACCGACAGGGCGGCAAGGCCGGCCGGGACGCATCTCGTACGTCTGATGGGTCTCATGGGCTTCACTCCTGGTTCGCAACGGGTCACGAGGGACTTATGGGAGCGCTCCCACTTGAGGGTCGATGAGGGTCATGCGCACGTCAATAGGCGTGCATCAACAGACGTGCGCCAGCACGGCGCGTGTGCACCGAAACACCTGTGGGAGAAGGGGGTTCGCCGCCCTCCGCGAGGGACCCTACCGACGGCTCAGGCGACCGAACCGATCCTCCCCCAGTGCCTTAAGGGCCTGGGCGGTACCCCCAGCCGCCACCTGTGGCCCGTCGTGGTGAATCGGCGTGTGCGCCCCGGTCAGCGAAACCCCGCTGCCGCCGCGCCTGTTGGCGACGATCTCCGAGGCGATGGACAGGGCGGTCTCCTCGGGCGTACGCGCGCCGAGATCCAGCCCGATGGGCGAGCGCAGACGGGCGAGCTCGATCTCGGTGACGCCGACCTCGCGCAGACGTTCGTTGCGGTCGAGGTGCGTACGCCGCGAGCCCATCGCCCCGACGTACGCGACCGGGAGGCGCAGGGCCAGTTGCAGCAGCGGGACGTCGAACTTCGCGTCATGGGTCAGTACGCACAGCACCGTACGGCCGTCGACCTGCGTCGAATCCAGGTACGTGTGGGGCCATTCGACGACGACCTCGTCGGCCTCTGGGAAACGGGCCGGAGTGGCGAAGACGGGCCGGGCGTCGCACACGGTCACCCGATAGCCCAGGAACTTGCCGATACGGACCAGCGCCGACGCGAAGTCGATGGCGCCGAACACGATCATCCGGGGCGGCGGCACGGATGACTCGACGAGCAGGGTGAGCGGTGCTCCGCAGCGAGAGCCCTGCTCTCCGATCTCCAGCGTGCCGGTACGGCCTGCGTCGAGGAAGGCGCGCGCCTCTTCGGCCGCGGTGCGGTTCAGCTCGGGGTGCCCGCCGAGCCCTCCCTCGTACGAGCCGTCTGCCCGTACGAGCAGGGCGCGGCCGAGGAGTTCGGCGGGTCCGGATGCGATCCGCGCGAGCGCCGCAGCCTCCCCTCCCGCAGCTGCGGACAGCGCGGCCGCGAACACCTCCCGGGCGGGAGAGTCCGCGCGTACCGGGGTGACGAGGATGTCGATGACGCCGCCGCAGGTCAGGCCTACGGCGAAGGCGTCGTCGTCGCTGTATCCGAAGCGCTCGAGGACGGTCTCGCCGTCCTCGAGCGCCTGTCGGCACAGCTCGTACACCGCGCCCTCCACACAGCCGCCGGAGACCGAGCCGATCGCCGTGCCGTCGGCGTCCACGGCGAGCGCGGCGCCCGGGTGGCGGGGGGCGCTGCCGCCGACGGCCACCACGGTGGCTACGGCGAAGTCGCGCCCCTGCGCGACCCAGCGGCTCAGCTCGTCGGCGATGTCCAGCAACTCGGCCTCCTTGGCAGCGGCGTTGCGTTGTGGGCAGGCTGCGTGACCCGCCGTCGGGGTGCCGCTGCGCCCACCCTCCCCCATTGCCTTAAGGGCATGGGAGGTACCCCCATCGCCCCAGCGGCACGATTGCCCGCAGCGGGAGCGGCGCGGCCGCCCACAGGCGTTGCACCGCCGCCCCGCGGCGGCGCGCCTACGCCATCCCCGTCAGATGCTCCGGCCGCACCGGCGTCCGGTCGAGCGCCAGCCCCGTCGCGGCGCGGATCGCCGCGAGAACCGCCGGCGTCGAGGACAGCGTCGGCGCCTCGCCAACGCCCCGCAGCCCGTAAGGCGCGTGGTCGTCGGCGAGTTCGAGCACGTCGACGGGGATGGTCGGCGTGTCGAGGATCGTGGGGATCAGGTAGTCCGTGAAGGAGGGGTTCCTGACCTTCGCGGTCCTCGGGTCGACCAGGATCTCCTCCATGACCGCCATGCCCAGGCCCTGGGTGGTGCCGCCCTGGATCTGGCCGACGACGGACAGCGGGTTGAGGGCCTTGCCCACGTCCTGGGCGCAGGCCAGCTCGATGACCTTGACCAGCCCCAGCTCCGTATCGACCTCGACAACGGCCCGGTGCGCGGCGAACGAGTACTGGACGTGCCCGTTGCCCTGCCCGGTACGCAGGTCGAACGGCTCGGTCGGCCGGTGTCGCCAGACCTCCTCGACCTCGACGGCCTCGTCCTCCAGCACGTCCGCCAGGTCGGCCAGCGCCTCGCCCCCGTCGGTGACGACCTTGCCGCCCTCCAGCAGGAGTTCGGCGGTGGCCCAGGCCGGGTGGTACGACCCGAACTTGCGGCGGCCGATCTCCAGGACCTTCTCACGGACGAGCTCGCAGGCGTTCTTGACGGCGCCTCCGGTGACGTACGTCTGACGGGACGCGGACGTCGAACCGGCGCTGCCCACCTGCGTGTCCGCCGGTTGGATCGTCACCTGGGTGACACCCAGCTCGGTGCGGGCGATCTGCGCGTGGACGGTGACACCGCCCTGCCCGACCTCGGCCATCGCCGTGTGGACGACCGCCACGGCCTCGCCGCCCACCACCTCCATGCGCACCCGAGCGGTGGAGTAGTCGTCGAAGCCCTCGGAGAAGCCGATGTTCTTGATGCCGACCGCGTAGCCGACGCCCCGTACGACGCCTTCGCCGTGTGTCGTGTTGGACAGGCCGCCGGGCAGCTGACGCACGTCGGCGCCCTCGGTGGTCTCCCACTGGCGCTCGGGCGGGAGAGGCATCGCCTTGACGCGGCGCAGGAGTTCGGCGACCGGGGCCGGCGAGTCGACGCGCTGCCCAGTCGGCATGACGGACCCCTGCTCCATGGCGTTCAGCTGCCGGAACTCCACCGGGTCCATGCCCAGCTTCGCGGCCAGCTTGTCCATCTGCGCCTCGTAGGCGAAGCACGCCTGGACCGCGCCGAAGCCGCGCATGGCGCCACAGGGCGGGTTGTTGGTGTAGAGGGCGATGGTCTCGATGTCGACGTTGTCGATGACGTACGGGCCGGCTCCCAGCGAGGCCGCGTTGCCGACGACGGCCGGGGACGAGGAGGCGTAGGCGCCGCCGTCCAGGACGATGCGCGCCTTGATGTGGGTCAGCTTGCCGTCGCGTGTGGCCCCGTGCTCGTAGTAGAGCCTGGCCGGGTGGCGGTGGACGTGCCCGAAGAAGGACTCGAACCGGTTGTAGACGATCTTCACCGGCTTGCCCGTGCGCAGCGCCAGCAGGCACGCGTGGATCTGCATCGACAGGTCCTCGCGGCCGCCGAACGCGCCGCCGACTCCGGCCAGCGTCATGCGGACCTTGTCCTCGGGCAGGCCGAGGACGGGTGCGATCTGGCGGAGGTCGGCGTGCAGCCACTGGGTGGCGATGTAGAGGTCGACGCCGCCGTCCTCGGCGGGGACGGCAAGGCCCGACTCGGGGCCGAGGAACGCCTGGTCCTGCATCCCGAAGACGTACTCGCCCTCCACGATCACATCGGCTCGCCCGCGGGCCGCCTCCACGTCGCCGCGCACGATCGGCTGGCGGTGGACGATGTTGGGGTGCGGGGCGTGGGGGGGGATGGGGGTCCCCCCTGCACCGGAGCTTGTCGGAGGTGCTTGGGGGAGGTCGTCGCGCTCCGGATGGAGCAACGGCGCGTCCGGGGCGGTCGCGGAGGCTTCGTCGGTGACGACGGGCAGCTCGCGATACTCGACCTTGATCTTGGCCGCGGCGCGACGTGCCGTCTCCGGATGGTCGGCGGCGACGATCGCGACCGGCTCGCCATGGTGGCGTACGCGGCCGTTGGCGAGTACAGGGGTGTCCTGGATCTCCAGGCCGTAGTTCCGCACGTCCGTGGGCAGGTCGTCGTACGTCATGACGGCGTACACGCCGGGCTGGGCGAGCGCCTCGCTCGTGTCGATCGACACGATCTCGGCGTGCGCGACGGTGGAGCGCAGGATGTGGCCCCACAACATGTCCTCGTGCCACATGTCGGACGAGTACGCGAACTCGCCGGTGACCTTGAGGGTGCCGTCCGGGCGGAGCGTGGACTCGCCGATGCCGCCGCTGGTCCGGGAGCCCTGCGTGATGTTGGTGGGCGTACCGGTGGTTCCCATGGTCAGGCCCCCTCGGACTGCCGGGCGGCCGCGAGGCGGACCGCGTCCAGGATCTTCTCGTAGCCGGTGCAGCGGCAGAGGTTGCCGGACAGCGCCTCGCGGATGTCCGCGTCGGACGGGTTCGGGTTGCGCTCCAGCATCTCGTCGGCCGCGACGAGCAGCCCGGGCGTGCAGAAGCCGCACTGCACGGCACCGGCGTCGATGAACGCCTGCTGGATGGGCGAGAGCGTCACACGCGGGGAGGTGGCCGTACCCTCGCCGGTCGCGGAGTCCGTCGGCCGGGCCTCCCATCGCCTGGCCGTGTCGAGCGAGGTACCGCAGGCGCCCGTCCCGCATCCCTCCGCGCGCTGCTCGGCGAAGTGCGCGAGACCTTCGACCGTGACGACATCCCGGCCCTCCACCTGCCCGGCCGCGACCAGGCATGCGCACACCGGCACCCCGTCCAGGCGGACCGTGCACGAACCGCACTCGCCCTGCTCGCAGGCGTTCTTGGAGCCGGGCAGGCCGAGGCGCTCACGCAGCACGTAGAGCAGGCTCTCGCCCTCCCACACGTCGTCGGCCTCCTGCCGCCGGCCGTTCACGCGAAACGTCACACGCATTACGCAGCTCCCTCGGTGGTGCGGGCGGTGCCGCGGTACGACTCCCAGGTCCAGGTCAGCGTGCGGCGGGCCATGACGCCGACCGCGTGGCGGCGGTAGCTCGCCGTGCCGCGGACGTCGTCGATCGGGTTGCAGGCGGCCGCGCACAGGTCGGCGAACTGCTTGGCGACCGATGGGGTGATGATCTTGCCGTTGACCCAGAAGCCGCCCTCGTCGAGCGCCGCGTTCAGGAACTCCTCGGCGGCCTTGGCGCGGATCGGGGTGGGCGCGGCGGAGCCGATGCCCGTGCGGACGGTCCGTGTCTCTGGGTGCAGCGCGAGGCCGAACGCGCACACGGCGATGACCATGGCGTTGCGCGTGCCGACCTTGGAGAACTGCTGCGGCCCGTCGGCCTTCCTGATGTGGATCGCCCGGATGAGCTCGTCGGGGGCGAGCGCGTTGCGCTTCACGCCGGTGTAGAACTCGTCGATCGGGATGCGCCGGGAGCCGCGTACCGACTCGACCTCGACCTCGGCGCCCGCGGCCAGCAGCGCCGGGTGCGCGTCCCCGGCGGGCGATGCGGTGCCGAGGTTGCCGCCGACGCCGCCGCGGTTGCGGATCTGCGGGGACGCCACCGTGTGCGAGGCCAGGGCCAGGCCCGGCAGCTCGGCCCGCAGATGCTCCATGATCCGCGTGTACGGGACGGAGGCACCGAGGCGGACGGTGTCCTCTCCGACCTCCCACTCGCCCAGCTCGCCGATGCGGTTCAGGTCCAGGAGGTACTCGGGCCGCCGGTGGTCGAAGTTGATCTCGACCATCACATCGGTGCCACCCGCGATCGGCACGGCCGTGGGGTGCTCCGCCTTCGCGGCGAGCGCCTCCTCCCAGCGTGCGGGGCGAAGGAAGTCCATGGTGGCTCTCTTCTTCGAATTCAGCTCGTTCATGGGATGTTCACGCGGATCAAGGTCAGTACACAGCTCTGTACTCCGCCGGGGTCAGTCACGGAAACCATGAAGGAGTTGGCTGACCAGAGCACCACTCTTGTAGATTCGTATGAAAGACGATCCCCGGTAACGCCGTCGTCTTCGTCAGGAAACGACGACCCACCGGAACCGAACCACACGCACCATCGAGAAAGAACGGCGGCGACGAGAGACATGCGCCTGCGCGCACTGCTGGACACCGACGCGCTGGGGCTGCGGCTGCTCGGCGGCGAGAGCGAGCTGGGCCGCACCGTACGCGGTGTGATGACGACGGACCTGCGGGACCCCAGCCGCTATCTGTCCGGCGGTGAGCTGGTGCTCACCGGCCTGGCCTGGCGGCGCGGCGCCGAGGACTCCGAGCCGTTCGTTCGGATCCTCACCACCGCCGGGGTGGCGGCGCTTGCGGCCGGTGAGGCCGAGCTCGGCGCCGTCCCCGACGACCTCGTCGAGGCCTGCGCACGCCACCGTCTGCCGCTGTTCTCGGTGAACGAGTCCGTGGCCTTCGCCACGATCACCGAGCACGTCGTACGCCAGGTCTCCGGCGAGCGCGCGGGCGACCTGGCGGCCGTGGTGGACCGGCACCGCCGTCTGATGACGCCGGGCCCCGGCGGCGGCGGCCCGGACGCGGTGCTCGACCTGCTCCGCTCCGACCTGGACCTGCGCGCCTGGGTGCTCTCCCCCACCGGGCGGGCCATCGCAGGCTCGAACAACGGCGGGCCCGCGTTCGCGCCGGACGTGCGTGCCAGGCTCGCCGCCGAGCATCTGGCGGCGGTCCGCACCGGGCGGCGCGGCCCGTACCGGGTGACGCTGGGCACCACGACGTACTCGCTGTTCCCCGTCCGCAGCTCGGGGCACCGTCCGACGATGGCCGCGGGCGCGGCGGGCTCGCGTGACGTGCGCGAGACCGTGCTGTCCGACTGGCTGCTCGTCGTCGAGGCCGACGCCGGGGACTGGCCCGATGAGCGCCTCGACCTGCTGCACGGCGTGACGCAGCTGATCGCGGTGGAGCGGGACCGGCGGGACGCGGCGCGCACGGTGCGGCGCCGGCTCGCCCAGGAGGTCCTCGAGCTGGTGCAGGCCGGGGCGGCCCCGGCCGAGATCGCGGCGCGGCTGCGGGTGGCCGCGCCCGTGCTGCTGCCCGGGCTCGGCGTGGCCCCGCACTGGCAGGTGGTCGTGGCGGGTGTCGAGTGGGAGGGCGGCGACGTCGAGGGCGGACCTGTCGCCCAGGCGCTGCTGGAGGAGGTCCTCGTCGATCCCCTGTCGGCCGGGCCCGAACCGTCCGACCGTATCGCCGTCGCGCACACGGGCACGGAGGCGATCGCGCTGGTGCCGCTGCCCTCGGTGGCCACCGAGCACGACGGGACGGAGTCGGGGCTGGCCGCGGAGACCTTGCTGGAGGCCGTGCGGGAGCCGCTGTCGGCGGGCCTCGGCGACGACGGGCGGCTCACGCTCGGCGTCAGCGCGGCCGTGCACTCGGCGGAGGGGCTGCGCGGCGCCCTCGAGGAGGCCCGGCACGCCCGCCGTGTCGCGGCCGCCCGGCCCGGACGGGTGTGCGCCGCCGGGCACCAGGAGCTGGCGTCCCACGTTCTGCTGCTGCCGTTCGTGCCGGACGACGTGCGCCGCGCGTTCACGGCCCGCCTGCTCGACCCGCTGCGCGACTACGACCGGCGCCACCGCGCGGAGCTCATCCCCACGCTGGAGGCGTTCCTCGACTGCGACGGCTCCTGGACCCGTTGCGCCACGCGCCTGCACCTGCACGTCAACACGCTGCGTTATCGGATAGGGCGAATCGAGCAGTTGACGGGCCGTGACCTGTCGCGCCTCGAGGACAAGTTGGACTTCTTCCTGGCGCTGCGCATGAGTTGAGGCGCCCGGGCCGTGGCCGAGAAGATGCCCGGCCGTCCACGGCCACCCCCCTACTTTGTGAAATCCTTCACCCACCCCCTTGGCCGGGCGCTCGGATTCATGCTGAGATTCCGCCACGACTCAACAGCTCAATGGTGTGCTCGGGGAGGGCAAGTGGCGTATACCGCCATGTCTGGTATCGGAACGGCTGCAGGGGACGATCCACTCCAGACCGCGGTATGGCGGCTGCGCTCGCGCGCCTGCTGGACCGATGCGGCCGCCCTGCTCGAACCGCGCGCCGGCGACGACGCCGATGTCGCTTTGCAGCGGGTCGCGCTCCTGGTGGAGCAGTGCCTCTACACCGAGCAGGGGTGGGCCGAGGCCGAGGACGCACTGCGTACGGCGGAGGCGCTGGCCCGCGACGACGACGAGCGGGGGGCGGCCGCCTGCGAGCGCGGGCATCTCGCGTACGCCGCGACGCTGCTCGGGGTGCGGGACCGGGCCGACGAGGCGCGGGCCGCGCTGGGGCGCGCCGCGGCGCTCATCGCCCCCGGCGCGCCGGCCCGGGCGCTGCTCGACTTCCGGCGCGGCCTGATCGCCGAGAACCTCGCGGCCTCTCCGCAGGCCGCCCGCGCCGCCTACCGCCGCGCCCACGCGGGGGCCACCGCGCACGGCGACACGCTGCTGCTCTCCTTCACCTGGCGCCATCTGGCCGGGCTGGCCCTGCGCGAAGGCGAACTGGCCGAGGCCCGCCACGGCTTCGCCGAGTCCCTCCGCATCCGCGAGGAGCTCGGCTACCTGGTCGGCACGGCTCCCGCGCTCGCGTCCCTGGCCGACGCCGAGACGGAACCGGAGGCCTCACGGCTGCGCGCGGAGGCGAAGCGCCTCTTCCGGCTGCTCGGCGGCGTCCCGACCTGGCTGGCCGGGCGCCTGACGCCGCCCGCTACGGCGGTTTGAGGTCGCCTCCCCGTGGCTGGGGAGTTCGAGGACGCCAGCCACGGGAGAGGCGCTCAGGGCGCGCCCGCGAAATGCTCCCGTACCAGCGACTGGACCACGGCCAGGTCCTGGGCGATCAGTGCGTCCAGCAGGGCCGTGTGCTCCGCCGCGTCGGCGACGAGTTCGGCGCGGCGGCGCGGCGACGGGCCGTCGGCCGACGGCCACTGGGCGCGGCGGTGCAGGTCGTCGGCGATCTGCACCAGTTGGCGGTTGCCGGACAGCGCGAGGACGGCACGGTGGAAGGCGCGGTCCGACTCCGCGTAGCCCGCGAAGTTGCCGCCGACCGCCGCCGCGACCGTCGCCTCGGCCAGCGGACGCAGCTCCGCCCAGCGGGCCGCGGGCACGGTCCGGGCGAGCCGCAACATCACCGGCACCTCGATCAGCGCCCGGATCTCCGCGAGTTCGGCCAGTTCCTCGGCGCTGCGCCGGGTGACGCGGAACCCCCGGTTCGGTACGACCTCGACGGCGCCCTCGAGGGCCAGCTGCTGCATCGCCTCGCGCACCGGCGTCGCGGAGACCCCAAGGCGCTCCCCGAGTACCGGCGCCGAGTAGACCTCGCCCGGGGCGAGCTCGCCCTCGACGAGGGCGGTGCGCAACGCATCGAGAACCTGTCCCCGCACGGACGACCGCTGCACCAGCCGCCGCCCGGGCGCACCCACCGCGGTTGACTCTTCCGGCGCCGTACGGGGCATGGGCAGCGGCGGTTCGCTGTGCGTGTGCTCACCGCGAGCCGCTTCACCGTGCCCGGACGGGCCGGACTGCGCCGGAACACGTGGTGTCGTCGCCTCATCGTTGCGGGGTCCGCGCCCTGGCCCCCGGGAGGACGGGACACCGTGACGGCCCGATGAAACGCCGGGACCGGACGGCGGCGTCTCAGAGCCGAACGACGCGACGGCTGGGCGGCCGGGCGACGACGCCTCAGAGCCGAACGACGGGGCGTCGGAGCGGCCGGGCGACGGGGCGCCCGACTGGACCGGCCGCGCGCCGGAACCGGGCGGCGGGACGCCGGGGCCGGTCGCCTGTACGGCCGACGGGACCGCGGGCGCGGCCGACCCGACGGCAGGCCCGGCCTGCGCAGCAGACGGCACGGCAGAGCCGGTCGCCGACAGGCTGCGCCCGGACACCGGCGCCGACGGTACGGCGTTGCCGGGCGGCACGACGCCGGGACCGGAAATGTGCGCCGCCGATGGGACCGCGGTCCAGGCCGGCCCGACGGCAGGCCCGGCCTGCGCAGCCGACGGCACGACGGACCCTGTCGCCGGCACGCCACGTCCGGGCGGTACGGCGGAGCCGGTCGCCGGCACCGGCGCACCCGACAGGCCCGGCCACCCGCCCGCCGTGACCGAGGACTCCGTCGGCGCGGCCGGCCGGGCCCTGGGCACGTCGACCGTCCCGGGCGCATGCTCGGCGGAGTCACCGGGCAGCCCGGGGGCGCCATGCCGGTCGCGCGCGCTGGCCTGCTCCACCACGAGGGTCCTCCTGTTCCTCTTCCTCCTGGCTCCGCTGATCCGGCCGGCCCTTGGCCGGTCGATCCGGTCCCGCCGGGCCCGCTGGTACTTCTCCTGACAGAGCGAACGGAACGGGGTAACACCCACGCACCTTAGGACGAGCGGGCTCTAGTTCAAACTGCGATCACATCGGGTAAGGTAAGGCTTACCTGCTAACGATCGCGATGTGGTGGTGCCCCGCATGTCCCTTGTCGCCCCGCCCGCACAGGCCGGAAGCACCTCTCACCACGGCTCCGTACGCCCGGCCCGTTCGGCCGTCACAGATGCGTATGCCCGGCTGACCGAGGTCTTCCCGGGACTGGAGATCAGGGAGCTGCGGCCGGACGAGCCGACCCCGCGGGACGGCGGCTGGGTGACCGCCGCCCGGCTCGCGGAGGGCGGCGCCGCCCTCGACGCCTTCGTCGCGTGGGACAACGCCCAGGTCCTGCGGGACTACGGACAGCAGGCCCGCCCGGACGTCGTCGCCAGCTTCGGCCTGCACCGTTACGCCTGGCCCGCCTGCCTGCTCGTCACCGTGCCGTGGTTCCTGCAGCGACGCGTGCCCCGCTACCCCGTCGAGCACGTCGCCTTCCAGCGCACCCTCGGCCGGATGGCCGTCCGGCCCGGCGCCTTCGCATGCCTGCCGGGCGACCCGGCGGCCGCGCTGCCCGGCGCCCGCGTCGTCCCGGACGAGGAGGCCCTGCGCGCCGAGGTGCGTGCGGCGGTCGCCGAGCACCTGGAACCGGTGCTTGCGAGCTTCGGGCCGCGCATGCGCCGCCGGGGCCGCGCGCTGTGGGGCATGGCCACGGACGAGGTCGTCGAAGGCCTCTGGTACATCGCGCATCTGCTCGGCGAGGAGCAGCGCGCGATGACGGAGCTGGAGCAGCTGCTGCCGGGTACCACCAAGCCGTACGTCGGGTCGGCCGCGTTCCGGGAGCTGACCGGGCCGAACGGCGAGGCGCTGCCGACCCGCGACCGCGCCAGCTGCTGCCTCTTCTACACGCTGCGCCCGGAGGACACCTGCGTCACGTGCCCGCGCACCTGCGACGCGGACCGCATCAGCAGGCTGAGCGCCACCGCGACCGCCTGACGCCACCCACACCGGCCACCGGCCGCACCACACCGGCCACCGCGCGCCCGTACCCGCACCGGCACCGGCACCGGCACCGGCACAAGTCCACCCCCTACCGCAACCCGTTCCCAGCGAACCACTCTTTCCGGTGCAGCTGATTCGAACGCAACTCCCTTGTCTCAAGCGGTAGTTCGAGGAGAACGTGGATCTTCGCGGCCCCTTGCCCACCAATGGCGTTCTCTTGCTCCGAAACCCTCTGAGGGCCATCGGGATTGAGCCACTATGGCGCCCGAAATGCCGTACCGCGATGCAAGGGACCCCAGATGAGACTGACCGACATATCGCTCGACTGGCTGCTTCCGGGCGCCGTACTGACCCTGGGCATGCTGGCGGCGGTGGCGGTGCTCGCGCGCAACAGGCGCGCCGGGGCGAACGCGTCCGCCGACGACTCGTGGGAACGCAGCGAGGAGCGCCGCAGGCGCAAGGAGGCCATCTACGGCACCGCCTCCTACGTGCTGCTGTTCTGCTGCGCCGCAGTCGCCGCCGCCCTCTCCTTCCACGGCCTGGTCGGCTTCGGCCGGCAGAACCTGAACCTCACCGGAGGCTGGGAGTACCTGGTCCCGTTCGGTCTCGACGGTGCGGCGATGTTCTGCTCCGTTCTCGCGGTGCGCGAGGCAAGCCACGGCGACGCCGCGCTCGGTTCGCGTCTGCTCGTGTGGACGTTCGCGGGCGCGGCCGCCTGGTTCAACTGGGTGCACGCCCCGCGCGGCCTGGACCACGCGGGCGCCCCGCACTTCTTCGCCGGAATGTCGCTGTCGGCGGCGGTCCTGTTCGACCGTGCCCTCAAGCAGACCCGCCGCGCGGCGCTGCGCGAGCAGGGCCTGGTGCCGCGTCCGCTGCCGCAGATCCGCGTCGTACGGTGGCTGCGGGCACCCCGTGAGACCTTCGCCGCATGGTCGTTGATGCTGCTGGAAGGCGTACGCACCCTGGACGAGGCCGTCGACGAGGTGCGCGATGACCGGCGGCAGAAGCAGCAGGAGCGGGCGCGACGGCGCGATCAGGAGAAGCTGGACCGGGCGAGGTTCAGGGCGCTCAGCCGAGGTCCCCTGGGCTGGAGCGCGCGTGCCGGCCGCCAGGTCGAGCTGCAAGCCGGGTCCGGGGGCGCGGCGCCGGCCCAGGTCGGCGCGGAACCTGCCATATCGCCGCCGGAGCAACGGCCTTTGCCCGCCCCCTCGCGTCCCTCCCTGCAGCCCGTCAGGAGCGGTACTGAACCGGTCACCGTCGACCTCACCGCCGAGGACGACACCATGACCCTCCCGCGGCTCGACTCCCTCGAGCAGAAACTCAAGGATCTCGAGCAGCAGTTCGGCTGAGGGGCCCTAGCGAGTGAGCCGAAGGAGCGCGTCGGTGTCGAGAGTCCATGGGGGTCCCCCCTGCTCGAGCGAAGCCGAGAGCTTGGGGGAGCGCGGAGGCCCCGACGAAGGAGGGGCTGAGCACGGTCGGACTCTCGACACCGACTTTGGCGCTCCGGAGGCGAACCGAGCTCAAGACAAGGGCGCGCCACCGCCGTCCAGCTCGAACCACACCGCCTTCCCCACGCCATGTCTGCGCACGCCCCACGCGTCCGCGAGGGACTGCACCAGTAAGAGCCCTCTACCGTGCGTACCGTCACCGGCCTCCGGCGCCCGCATCTGCGGTATGCGCCCCACGAAGTCCCTGACCTCCACCCGGAGCCGGCGGCCGACGGTGGCGGTGAGCACCGCCTCATGATCGGTGTGCACCAGGGCGTTGGTGACGAGTTCCGTGGTGAGCAGTTCCGCGGTCTCCGAACTCCCCGGTCTCCCCCAGTGCCGCAGCAGCTCCCGGAGTGCGTGCCGCGCCTCGGGTACCGCTCTCAGGTCGGACCGTCCGATTCTGCGTCGGAGGAGTGTCTGCTCGTGCGGTCGCGTCGGATCTCCCGTCTCCCCGTCGGTCGGCATCTCGGCTGTGCTCGTCGGGGAAGCCCCTGTCGTGCCGGGACCGCCCTCTCGTACCTGCCTCGTCATGACCCCCGCCCGTACGACAGCTGTCGGTTCCCTCCTGGTCGAACGCGTACACGGGAATGCATGCCCCACGGGACGGACGGCACGCATGCGCGTCAGGGCCGCGGCACGTTCCGCAGATTGGAGCGGGCCATCTGCACCATGCGGCCCACGCCTCCCTCCAGCACGATTTTTGAGGCGGAGAGCGCGAAGCCGGTGACCATCTCGGCGCTGATCTTGGGCGGGATGGAGAGCGCGTTGGGGTCGGTGACGATGTCGACGAGCGCGGGCCCCTTGTGGTTGAAGGCGTCCTTCAGCGCGCCCTCGAGTTGCTTGGGCTTCTCCACGCGCGTGCCGTGCACACCGCAGGCGCGTGCCACGGCCGCGAAGTCCGGGTTGCGGTTCACCGTCCCGTACGACGGCAGCCCGGCGACGAGCATCTCCAGCTCGACCATGCTCAGCGAGGAGTTGTTGAACAGGACGATCTTCACCGGCAGGTCGTGCTGGACGAGGGTCAGGATGTCGCCCATGAGCATGGAGAAGCCGCCGTCGCCCGACATGGAGACGACCTGGCGGCTGCGGTCGGTGAACTGGGCGCCGATCGCCTGCGGCAGCGCGTTCGCCATGGAGCCGTGCGAGAAGGAGCCGATGATGCGGCGCCTGCCGTTCGGCGTGAGGTAGCGGGCCGCCCAGACGTTGCACATGCCCGTGTCGACGGTGAACACGGCGTCGTCGGCGGCGAGTTCGTCCAGGACGGACGCCACGTACTCGGGGTGGATCGGGACGTGCTTCTCGACCTTTCGGGTGTAGGCCTTGACCACGCCTTCCAGGGCGTCGGCGTGCTTCTTCAGCATCTTGTCGAGGAATCGGCGGTCCGTCTTGAGCGCCACCCGCGGCGTCAGACACCGCAGCGTCTCCTTCACGTCGCCCCACACGGCCAGGTCCAGCTTGGAGCGGCGCCCGAGATGCTCGGGGCGGACGTCGATCTGCGCGATCTTGACGTCGTCGGGCAGGAAGGCGTTGTACGGGAAGTCGGTGCCGAGCAGGATCAGCAGGTCGCACCCGTTGGTGGCCTCGTAGGCGGCGCCGTAGCCGAGGAGGCCGCTCATGCCGACGTCGTACGGGTTGTCGAACTGGATCCATTCCTTGCCGCGCAGCGCGTGCCCGACCGGGGACTTGATCTTCTCGGCGAACTCCATGACCTCGGCGTGTGCGCCCCGCGTGCCGCTTCCGCAGAAGAGTGTGACCCGCTCGGACTCGTCGATCATCTCGGCGAGCTTGTCGATCTCGGCGTCGCCGGGGCGCACGGAGGGCCGGGACGTGACGATCGCGTGCTCGATCGGCTTGTCGGGGGCGGGGTCGTCGGCGATGTCGCCCGGGAGCGAGACGACGCTGACGCCGGAGCGGCCGATGGCGTTCTGGATGGCGGTCTGCAGCAGCCGGGGCATCTGCTTGGGGCTGGAGATCAGCTCGCTGTAGTGGCTGCACTCGCGGAACAGCTGGTCGGGGTGGGTCTCCTGGAAGTAGCCGAGTCCGATCTCGCTGGACGGGATGTGCGAGGCGAGGGCCAGCACCGGGGCCATGGAGCGGTGGGCGTCGTACAGGCCGTTGATGAGGTGGAGGTTGCCGGGGCCGCAGGAACCGGCGCACGCCGTGAGCTTGCCGGTGATCTGGGCTTCCGCACCGGCCGCGAAGGCGGCGGTCTCCTCGTGCCGGACGTGGATCCAGTCGATGGCGGAGTTGCGGCGGATCGCGTCGACGATCGGGTTGAGGCTGTCGCCGACTACGCCGTACAGGCGCTTGACGCCGGCGCGGACGAGGATGTCGACGAACTGTTCGGCGACGTTCTGCTTGGCCATGGTGCACGCACCTTGAGGAGTGGCTTCACGGACGGACTGGCGGACCCGTCGTCACCCCGGCGCGGGCTCCACACCGGGACCGGGCGCTTCCGGTCCCCTGCCTTCCATGAATCCACAGCGTGCGCGGTTACGCCTCCCACACGGCGGCGGCCGTACGGTCATCGGCGTAGCCCTTCACCCTGACCTGGGTGTCGGCGAGGAATGCGGCAAGGCCCGGCGGTTCGCCGTCCGCCCAGCGCGCCCTGAGGTGTTCGGCGAGGCGGGGCTCGCCGCGCAGGGGTTCGGCGAGGCCTCCGGTGCACAGCAGCAGCGTGTCACCCGGGCGGGCTACGGAGGCGCGGAACCGGAAGGGTTCGTGGGGCGGCTCGGGCGGGGTGTCGTAAGGGCTCGGCGGAGTCGTGATGCCGAGGTCCATGGTGAGCCGGTCGCCGTCCGGGGTCTCGTGCGGTGCGTCGGCGGGCGTCTGCGAGGGCGGCGAACCGTAGCCGACGACGGCGGCGCCCGTCGTCTCGGTCTCCCCTACGTGCGGCTCGATATCCTGCCACTCGCCGCCGCGCAGCCGGAACAGGCCACCGCCGCCGACGCCGAAGAAGACGCGGGTACGGCATTCGGGGTCGGCTGGGAGCAGCAGGCAGCGCAGTGTCGCCGCGTACTCGTCGGGCTGGAGGCCCAGTTCGACGGCGCTGGCGCGGAGCTTGCCGAGGCTGCGGTCGGTGAGCCTGTGCAGTCCCGACTTGAGGTCGCCGCGGCGGGCGGCGCGGATGTCCTCGGCAAGCCGGAGGTGGCTGCGTCCGACGGCCCGCCCGATCCAGTGGCAGGCCTCGGCGGCCGCCCGGTGCGCATCCGGCGTGGCGCGGGCGCCGGTGGCCATCGCGACCAGCACGAGTGCGTTGCCACCCGTGCCGAAGCGGGCGGTGAGCAGGCAGTCGCGGCGCGGCTCGCCCCGGAAGCGCGCGGAGTCGCCGCGCACGGAGGCGGCGCGCAGGGTGCAGGAGCCGTACCGGGCGCCGTCCAGGACGGTGTCGGCGACGAGGTCGTCGAGATCGTCCGGGTCGGCGGGCGGAAGGGCGGTGGGTTCGGCCTCGTAGGTGGGCGGGCCGTCGCCTACGTGGACGACGGTGGGGGGCGGCTCGGCGGGGGCGACGCCGGAGGGCTGGGCGGCCGCGGAGGTCGTTCCCGTATCCGGGGAGCCGGGCGGCACGGAGACTGTGGGAGGTGCCGCGGAGACTTCGCGAGGCGGAGACTGATGCGGCACCCGCGGGAGACGGACATCCATGGAGGGCGGCTGTACGCGTCCCGGCTCGGGGTCCTCGTCGGGCACCCTGGCGGCAGGAACGGCGGCCGGGCCACCCGTCGACGCCGGCTTCGGCTCCGCCGGGAACGTCCTGGGTCCCGGGCCGCCCTCAGGCGCCTCCCAGGGGGCCCGCCATCGCCGTCGACCAGCGACACGTCCCCCGGGACCGTCCTCCGGCCACCCGGCACCGTCCTCCGGTGGCCAGACCTCGTCGGCCGGTTCGCGTGGGTCGCGTAGGTCGGGCGTCTCGCCCGGCGCGGCGGAGGGCCGGGACGGGGCCGACCCCACCGTGCCCGCCGCGGAGGCGAAGCGGTCCTCGATGGTGTCGGCCGCGGCGGTCGGGCCCGTGTCCTCGGTGGAGTCGTCGTACAACTGCCCCCACCAGTCGTCCTCGTGACCGGTGTGCCTCTCCCCCTGATGGCTCATGCCCTTATTGTCCACAGCGCGGGCTGTACGAAAACGGGGCATCCGGAAAATCCCGTACGCCCCGGCGTAAGAAAGCCGCCGGGCGGCCCCACCCCCCACGGGAGAACCGCCCGGCGGCGCCGGTGTGACCTGGGGCTACCGCACGTCGTAGGCCCTGGTCACGGTCTGGGTGACGGAATTGCCGTTGGCGTCCGTCAGTTCGGCCTTCAGAGTGACCGGCTTCCCCGATGCGCCCGCGTGATGCACGGTCGCGGTCCAGGTGCCGTCCTCTTCGGCGGTCTTCGCCTCGGTCCAGGTCTGGCCGCCGTCGTAGGAGTACGACAGCTTCGCCGACTCGATGGCCGCCGGGGTGTAGCCCGCGTGGCCCGTGACGCCGAGGGTGATCTGCTGGCCGTCCTCGGCCGGCAGCGTCTTCATGCCGTCCTCCGGCAGCTCGTACCGGGGGAAGAGGATCGGCAGCCCCTGCGAGTAGGCGCTCTCGTCGATCTTCGAGTGGAACTCCCACGTCGTCTGCGTCATGGTGGAGCGCTTCCAGACGCGGGCCGGGATGCCGAACTTCATGGTGGTGAGGGTCAGTTCGTACGCGGCCTCCTCGGCGGGGACCTCCCAGACACCGAACGGGTAGGGGCTGTCTCCGGCCTCCTCGCCGTTGATCCGCAGCTTCATCGAGCCGATGTCGCCGAAGCTGCCCTGTATGCCGGTGTGCTCGCTGTCGCCCCAGAAGGCGGGCGCGATGCCGATCAGGTTGCCCTGGCGCTCGGCGGCGAGCTGCTGCTCACCCGCGTCGTCGAGCGGCGCGGTGGGCACGACGACCCCGCCGTACCAGCTCTCCGTGCGGTGCTCCCCCGCCTCGTAGGCGTGCTGCGCGCTCAGCATGGACTCGCCGTACGGGAAGCTGCTGCTCACCCACTGGGAGAACGAGGTGTCCCCGGCCGTGTAGTACTCGGTGCGCTTGCCGGGCGCGGCGACCAGGTCGAAGAGTCCGGCCAGGTAGACGTCGGCGTTCGGCCGGTAGGCGGTGACCGCGTCGAGGTAGTCCGCGGCGACGCCCATCGCGTGGTACGTCGTCTCGGTGCGGCCCAGCTTGCTGTCGCGCACCCGGTAGGTGCGGTCGGAGGCGAGCGGCGCATCCTCGGGGAACGCGAGGTTGTAGACGTACGGACTTGCCGCAGTGGCCTGCCACTTCACGGTGACCGGGCCGGAGGAGAGCCGCTCGAGGACCTCACCGGCCTCGTCCGCGGGGAGCGCGAGGACGGGCAGGGGGCCGTTGGTCCAGCCGACGGACGGGTACCAGCGGTCCGTGGACGCGTGGTGGGCGACGACGGCGACGGCTCCGGCGTTCTTGGCGAGCTGCGCGTGCTGGTACAGGTAGGTGTCGTCGTCCGCCACCTTGATCAGCGCGATCTTGCCCTTGACGTTCGCGGCCGCGAGCTCCGCCGCCGTGCCGCTGCCCGCGTCGACGACCTCGGCCGAGCCGCTGCCGTCGAGGTTGTCCGATCCGGTGCTCGCGGTCACCGGGTGCAGCTGCGGGCCGCCCTCGATGGCGAAGGACTCGATCTGCGGGGCGTAGCGGCGCCAGTAGCTGCCGAACTCGAAGTCGCCGTCGTGGGCGCGGCCTTCGACGGCGGCGTAGTAGCCCTTGACCTGCCGGTTGCCGCTCATCGAGCCGGCGTGCAGCCAGCTGTCGTCCCAGGAGCGGGCGAAGGCGAGGGTGGCGTTGCGGTCCTCCGTCGGCCGGTCGGTCTCCACGGTCAGCCGGTGCGCCTCGCGGGCGTCGAGGACGACGGTGGTGTCCTTGGTGAGCTCGAACTCCGGACGGGCGAGGTACGCAAGGGAGTTCACGAGGTCGCCGCCGTTGTCCGGGGTCGCGACGAAAGCGGAGAGGAAGTAGCGGCCGGGCCGCAGTTCGTACGTCTGGTCGGCGGCGCCCTCGTTGTAGCGGCGCTCGCCGGTGGCGTCGTCCGTGCCGATCACGTCGAGGGACGAGACGCCGGATGCGGGTTCGCCGAGCCGGTCGACGAGCTTGACGCGGAGGGTGACGGTCTCCGGCTGGACGTAGAGCGAGAAGGGCGTGGAGACCGTGACGCCGTCGGCCTCGGCGATCACACGGCCGGTGACGTCCCCGTACTGGCTGCGCGCCAGGTGCGCGGACGGGTCCAGCGTCAGCGGGACCTTGACGGTCTCGCCGGCCGGGACGGTGACGGAGCGCTGGCCGAGCTTGGCGACGGACGAGCCGGCCTTCGTCCCGTCGTTGCCGGTCACGCCCGACACGGAGAGGTCCAGCGTGACGGGCTTGTCCGAGGTGTTGGTGTAGGGGAGGTCGACGATGGTGCTGTCGCTGCTGGTCTGCGGCCAGTCGAACGTGCCGCCCTGGACGGCCGGCGCGCCGAGGACCGTCTGGTCGATGGCGGCCTTGACGTCGAGGCGTCCGCCGCCGGTCTCGCGTACGTCGCCGGGGATGCCGCTGTCGGCGGAGGAGACCAGCGCGGCCTTGAGCTGCTGCGGGCTCCAGTCGGGGTGGCGCTGCTTGAGGATCGCTGCGGCGCCTGCGACGTGCGGGGTCGCCATCGACGTACCGGACATCGACTGGTACGCGTAGACACCGCGTCCGCCGGCGGCCGCCGCGGAGATGGCGACGCCCGGAGCGGCGATCTCGGGCTTGAGGGTGTGCGTGTACGGCGCCGGGCCGGGGCTGGAGAAGGACGCCGTGGAGTCGTCGCGGTCGACGGCGCCGACGGTCAGCACGCTCGGGGTGCAGCCGGGCGACGAGACCATGTTGAGGGCGGGACCGGAGTTACCGGCGGCCACCACGAACAACGTGTCCGAGCTGCTGGCGAGTTCCTCGGCCGCGATGCTCATCGGGTCCGTGCAGTCGGTGGGCTCGGTGCTGCCGAGGCTCATCGAGACGACGTCGGCCTTCTGGTCGACGGCCCACTGCATGCCGGCGATGATCCAGGAGGTCGCGCCGCTGCCGTAGTCGTTGAGGACCTTCCCGGCGAGCAGCCGGG
Source organism: Streptomyces sp. NPDC002896 (assembly GCF_040295225.1). Lineage (NCBI taxonomy): Bacteria > Bacillati > Actinomycetota > Actinomycetes > Kitasatosporales > Streptomycetaceae > Streptomyces > Streptomyces sp. NPDC002896. The sequence goes on from NZ_JBEOVA010000022.1 coordinate 50,891, forward strand.
TGCCGGGCGCGACGCCCTTCTTCTTGCCGTCGCTCGCCGCGCCGGAGCCGCCCACCGTGGAGATGGTGTGGGTGCCGTGGCCCTGTAGGTCGTCGGCGGTGTCGGAGTCGGTGAAGTTCTTCGACTCGGCGATACGGTTCTTCAGATCCGGGTGATCCGCGTCGACTCCGGTGTCGAGGACGGCGACCGTCGTGCCGGTGCCGTCGTAGCCTGCGGCCCACGCCTCGGGGGCGTTGACCTGCTTCGTCGAGCGGTCGAGGGTCGCCTCCACCTTGGCGTCCAGCCACAGCTTCTTCAGATCGCCGGCCGCGCGGGAGCGGGAGTTCGTGACATCGGCCCAGAAGTCGGCGGTCTTCTTCTTGTCGGTCTTCAGGGCGACACCGTCGACGGCGTCCAGGACCCGCTTGCGCTCGGAGCCGCGCGGGGCGGCGGGTGCGGTCCGGGCGACGTCGACGGACGTGTCGTACGTCGCGATGAGCGGCAACTCGTCGGTGTGCGCGTCGTCGTAGCCCTGGCGCACCAGCCCTGTGACGTTGAAGAGCTGCTCGTCGGCCTTGCCGGAGGCGATCGCGGGGATGGCGGACTCGGGGTAGACGTACAGGTCGTCGCCCGACTGACGGGTCTGTACGAGGGGTTGGGTGCCGTCCTCGCGCGGCAGCACCGTGGCGGTGCTGCGGCCTTCCTTGTCGGTGCTGACGACCACCCGGTCGCCGGTGACCAGGGTGACGGTGGCCTGTCGGGTCCCGTCGGACTGTCCGGCCGCGGCTGGGCTTCCGACCAGGGGCTTCTTCTCGTCGGCGGCGCCGTCCCGGGGTTGTGCTGCCCCTGACGGTGCGATCGCCGTGGCGGCCAGCACGGCGGTGATCGCCGCCGTCACGGCCGTACGCGGTGTCGAGCGCATCGCTCTCCCAAATCTTCCGAATCCGCCCAGGTCAGGCAGGCCAAGCGCGCAATGTGCGGCGGCCGTTGGTACTGCGGTGGCGCCACCTTGGCAGAGAGACGGGTGGTGCGGCGATGATGTTCGCGGGCGGGTTTGCGCCGTGGCTGTTTCCCGCCACGGCGCCCGCCGGAGTCGATACCTGGGGAGGGCATCGCCGCATGCTGGCTGCGATAGGTCTGGACGAGATGCACGAATCGGCGTACCGAGCGCTCGTGTCGGTGGGGGCCGCCGAAGTTCCCGATCTCGCACGGCGGTTGACGCTGGGCGAGTACGACACGGAGCGCGCGCTGCGCCGCCTGGAGCGCCACGGTCTGGCCGCACAGTCGTCGGCCCGGCCGGGACGCTGGGTGGCGGCGCCGCCCGGAGTCGCGCTCGGTGCGCTCCTCGCCCAGCAGCGGCACGAACTGGAGAAGGCGGAGCTGGCGGCGGCGCTGCTCGCCGAGGAGTACCGCGCCCAGGCCGCCGAGCCGGCGGTGCACGACCTGGTGGAGGTGGTCACCGGCGCGGCCGCCGTCTCGCAGCGCTTCCTGCAGCTGCAGCTCGGCGCGAGCGACGAGGTCTGCGCGCTCGTGACCGGCAAGCCGATCGCGGTCTCCGGCATGGACAACGACGCGGAGGAGCAGGCCGCTAACCGGGGTGTCGCGTTCCGGGTGGTGATCGAGCGGGAGGTGCTGTCGCTGCCCAGCGGGCTCACCGAACTGTCGGCCGCGCTCGGCCGCGACGAGCAGGTACGGGTCGTGGACCAGGTGCCGACGAAGCTGGTCATCGCCGACCGGTCGACCGCGATGGTGCCGCTCACGTCGCGCACCGCCGAACCCGCCGCGGTCGTGGTCCACGCGAGCGGGCTGCTGGAGTCGCTGACCGGACTGTTCGAGGCGGTGTGGCGCGAGGCGCTGCCGCTGCGCCTGGGCGAGGGCGGCCAGGTCACCGAGGAGGAGCCGGACGCGCCCGACGGCACCGACCTGGAGATCCTCTCGCTGCTGCTGGCCGGACTGACCGATGCCAGCGTCGCCAAACAGCTCGACCTTGGCCTGCGTACGGTGCAGCGCCGGGTGAAGCGGCTGATGGAGCTGGCGGGCGTGACCACCCGGCTGCAGCTGGGCTGGCACGCGTACGAACGGGGATGGGTGGCGCGGCATGCGCGGGTGACGCAGGACTGACCGGCACTGGACTCAGGTGTGACCGGCGCTGACCGAAACTGACCGACTTGGCGTGGCTGCGGGGGCACGTGGGCGCGACACGACGAGCTTGACCTGCAGGTCCGTCCGGTCTCCGGCACGCTGGGCAGATGGGAGTCTGGGAACTCCTGCTGGTCGGCGTGGTGATGCTGTTCGGCCTGTGGGGAGTGCTGGTGCCCGGGGTGCCGGGTTCCTGGCTGGTGTGGGCAGCGGTGCTTTGGTGGGCGCTGCTGGATCCCACGGGCCTCGCCTGGGCCGTGCTCGCGGGCGCGACCCTGGTGCTGCTGGTGTCCCAGGCCGTCCGCTGGCAGCTGCCGCCCCGCCGGCTGATCCGCGGGGGCGGCACACTCCGCATCGCGGTGTGGGCGGGGGCGGGAGCACTCGTCGGGTTCGTCGTGGTGCCGGTGATCGGTGCGATCCCCGGCTTCGTCTCCGGGATCTATCTGTCGGAGCGGCTGCGGCTGGGCCGGCACGGCGACGCCCTGTCCGCCACGCGCACGGCGATGCGGTCGGGCGGCTGGAGCGTGCTGACGGAACTCTTCGCGTGCCTGCTGATCGTGGGCGCCTGGATCGGGGCGGTCATCTGGGGCTAAGGCTCACGGCGTAGGTCCATGAGCCGATGCGGGCCGCGTACGCGCGTGTTTGGCTGACGCCATGACCGAATTCAGCCAGGCCGAGCGGGCGTATCTGCGGTCCCAGCGGCTCGGCCGTATGGCCACGGTCGACCCCGAGGGGCAGCCGCAGGCGAACCCGGTCGGGTTCTTCCCGCAGGACGACGGGACGATCCTGATCGGCGGATACGCCATGGGTACGACCAAGAAATGGCGGAACCTGCAGGCGAACCCCAAGGTGGCCCTGGTCGTCGACGACATCGCGAGCCTCAAACCGTGGCGGGTGCGGGGCGTGGAGATCCGGGGCGAGGCGGAGCTGCTGACGGGTCCGCACGACCTGGGACCGCATTTCAGCGAGGAGGTCATCCGCATCCACCCGAAGCGCGTCCACAGCTGGGGGCTGGACGAGCCGGCGGGCTGAGAGACCTGACCGGAGGGCCGCTGCCCAAAGGTCAGCTCCTGCCTCCCCCCAAGTCCCTTTCGGTCCAGAGGTGTTGACAGGCGTACGTGCGCCACGGCCGCCATGCGTCCGGTACCGGCTCATCGGCCAGGGCCACGTCCGGGTCGCCGAGGGCACGCATGCGGATGAAGGCGACGGTGCGGGCGTCCATACCGGGCAGCGCGAGCAGCGCCTGAGCGGCGTCGTCCCGGTCGGCGCCCGCGTCGAGACGGACGGTGCCGTCGGCGAGGGCGGAGGCCAGCGCACCGAGGGTGCCGCCCTCCGCCTCGGCGAGTACGCCCGGTTCCGGGAACACATGGCCGAGCGTGCCCGAGGGTGTGTCGAGCGCCTTGCCGTACTCCTGCACGAGCCGCTCGGACTCCTCCCGCCCGACCAGCGCACGCACGGCGAACTCCGCAGGGTCTGCCGCACCGGGCGAGCGCAGCCCCGGCCGCTCGGCGACCAGGGGGCCGAGCCGGGCGTCGGCGCCGAGCCGCTCGTCGACGGCGTACGGGTCGGCGTCCAGGTCGAAGAGGCGCCGCAGCCGCTGCACGGCGGTGGTCAGATCCCGTAGGTCGGTCAGATGCAGTCGCGCCGGGAGCCAGCGGCCGCGGGCGGCGACGGCCCTCGGGCCGGGGATCCTCTCGTCGACCGCCACTACGCCCGTGCCGTACGGCAGCCGCAGGGTGCGCCGGTAGACCCGCGCGCCGCGGTCCCCGGTGACCTCCTCCATGCCGGGGACGGCCTCGCGTGCGAGCGTGTCGAACACGGCTCCCGCCTGGTACGGGCCGCGGTAGGCGAGCCGCAGCGGGACACCGGCCGAGGGTGTGGCCGCCCGCCGTACGGCTGTGCCGCGTCGGCCGCCCTGGGCACGCAGCTCGGTCGGCGTGGCGGCGTACACAGCGCGGATCGTGTCGTTGAACTGCCGGACGCTGGCGAAGCCCGCCGCGAAGGCGATCTCGGTGACCTGCAGACCGGTGGTCTGCAGCAGGACCCGCGCGGTGTGCGCCCGCTGCGCGCGGGCGAGCGCGACGGGGCCCGCACCGACCTCGGCGGTGAGCTGCCGCTGCACCTGGCGGGCGCTGTACCCGAGCCGCTCGGCGAGCCCGCCGACGCCCTCGCGGTCGACCACGCCGTCGGCGATCAGCCGCATGGCGCGGCCGACCACGTCGGCGCGCACGTTCCACTCGGCGGAGCCGGGCACCGTGTCGGGGCGGCAGCGCCGGCAGGCCCGGAATCCGGCGCTCTGGGCGGCGGCCGCGGTGGCGTAGAAGCGGACGTTCTGCCGCTTCGGGGTCACCGCGGGGCAGCTCGGGCGGCAGTAGATTCCGGTCGTCTCGACGGCGAAGAAGAACTCCCCGTCGAAGCGGGCGTCGCGGCTGCGGACCGCCTCGTACCTGGTCTCTTCGTCGGTCACGTCTTCCAGTGTGCGGGCCGCTTGCCGCGGGGGCTGGCGGGAATCGGACGTCGGGGTCCGACGCCTCGCCGCGGGGCCGCCCTTCGCGTGAAGGGGGCGGGAGCAGCGTCCCGCCCCCCGCTGCGCTCAGTGCCAGCGCCCCCGCTTCGCCTCCATCGCCGCGCGACCCTCCGCGCCCTTCCGTTTCCAGTCGCGGCGGATTTCGGCGCGCAGCCGTGCATCCGTCCTGGCGGCGATGCGCTGGTTCTCGCGGAGCAGCTTGCGGTAGCTGTCGAGGCGGCGCTCGGACAGGGTGCCGTCCTCGAGGGCCGCGAGCACCGCGCAGCCAGGTTCGGCGGTGTGCGCGCAGTCCTGGAATCGGCAGTTCCCGGCGAGTTCCTCGATCTCCGTGAACACCTGTCCGACTCCGGTCGCGGCGTCCCAGAGGCCCACGCCGCGCAGCCCCGGCGTATCGATGAGGACGCCGCCGCCCGGCAGTACGAGCAGATTGCGGGTGGTCGTGGTGTGCCGGCCCTTGCCGTCCATGTCGCGGATGGCCTGCACCTCCATCACGTCGTCGCCGAGCAGCGCGTTGGCGAGCGTCGACTTGCCCGCACCGGACTGCCCGAGCAGCACACTCGTGCCGCCCGCGACCAGTGCGGCGAGCACGTCGACGCCCTCGCCATTGGTGGAGCTCACCGGCAGCACCTGCACACCCGGCGCGGTGGTCTCCACGTCCTGGACGAGATACGCGAGCGTCACCGGGTCCGGCACGAGGTCGGCCTTGCTGAGGACGACGAGGGGCTGGGCTCCCGACTCCCAGGCCAGAGCCAGGAACCGTTCGACGCGGCCCAGGTCGAGCTCGGACGCGAGCGACACCGCGATGACCGCGTGGTCGACGTTGGCCGCGAGGATCTGCCCTTCGGAGCGCTCGGACGCGGTCGACCGCACGAAGGCGGTGCGGCGCGGCAGATACGCCTGTACGAAGCGGGGGTCTCCGGCCGCGTCCACGGCCGCCCAGTCCCCCGTGCAGAGGACCCGCATCGGGTCGCGCGGCGTGACGAACGCCGTGTCGGCCCGGACGACTCCCTCGGCCGTGGCGACGTCGCACTGCCCGCGGTCCACGCGCACTACGCGGCCGGGCAGGAGGCCCTGCGCGGCGTACGGGGCGAACTCGGCCGCCCAGTCGTCGTCCCAGCCGTAGGGAGCGAGAGCTGAAGAGATGGTGTTGTTCAAGGGGGAACCCTTCGAAGGGTGGCCCCGGCACACGCGCACAGGCGTGGGAGAGGAAAGAGGTCAGCCGGAGACCACGGGGGTGGAATGGATGAACTTCCGGATGCGGGCAGCGCCCATCTCAACGACAGCCATCGGTCACACCTCCCGTTCTTCGCTCAGCCGACAGCGGCAGCCGTCGGCCACCGCAGGAACCGGACTCACCATAGGGGCGGGCGCACTCGCGCGCCACCGAATAACCCTGGGCGTGTCGGCGACGCCCCTAGCCGTCCAACGTCACCGTGAAGCTCCGCCCGTACGCCTGTCGGGTGTCGAACTCCAGCCGGGTGCCACCGGGGACCGGGCTGACGCGTACCCCGTCGTCCGATGCGACCTCCCGCAGCGACCGGCCGCGGAGAAGGACAGTCACCGCGTCGCGATCCATGGTCGGGTCGGACACGGCGACGGTGGTGAGACCGCGGCGTTCGCGCTGCACGATGACCGAGGCAGGCCCGTCGATGCGTATCCCAGCGGCCTCGTGGCGGCCGGTCGTGAAGCTGTTGACGGCCGTCAGGCCGAGGCCGGTGTGGGTGACGGCCTGCAGGCGCGGGGTGTTCGACACGACCTTCAGCGGCCCGTTCGCGTAGGACCTCAGTCGGGCCTCGCCCGCGTTCGGCACCAACGCGTAGGCGAGATGGGCGGGTTCGGCTCCGGCGGGCTGGTCCACCGCCACGCCGAAGACGCTGCGGGTCACAGCGGTGTCCGGGTTCGAGGTGCGGACCACCCGGCGGCTGCGGGTGACCTTGTCGAGGGCGATCCTCACCTGCGGGGCGTCGAGGAAGACGTAGCCGACGGCGGTGCCCTGGGTGGCGTTGGCATAGCGCAGCCAGTGCAGGTCACCGGTGCCAGTGCCGGAGCCTGGGCCGGTCCAGGGGCGGCCGTCGCGGAGCATCCCCGTGACGGAGGTCCGGTCGTCCGGTGCGGCCGTACGGGCGTCGACCGTCGTGGTCACGGCCCTCCCGGCCGGATCTCCGACGTCCGCCGCGAGCACCACGATCTCCTCGTCGAGCAGGAACCACGACTTCGTCGCCGTCGCGTTGCGGTACACCACGAAGTCGTCCGGCAGCAGGCCCGCCCCCTTGTCGCGGTAGGGCACATCGTCGGACTGCACCCACCCGGCCGTGCCGTACACCCCGAGGACGGCGCCGCCGGAGTGCCGGTTGGTGCCGCGCGGGAAGTAGACGTACGTGTTCTGCGACTCGGACGACGAGGTGAAGTTCAGTGGGTGGCCCGGGTTGTCGTAGTACGGCTTCCCGTACAGCTCGGGGATCGTGCGCCGTTGCTCGACCGGCGCGGTGACACCGGCGAGGCCGTACGGCGAGACGGTGGTGAAGTAGTCGACGCCGTACGCCTGGGTCTGGTCCTGTCCGGAGAGGTAGAGGTAGTACGCGCCGTCGCCCTGGAACCACGGCATGAGGTTCTCGCCGCTCATGTACTCGTATTTGCTGATGCGGTCGGAGCTGCGTGCGAGCGCGAAGGCGTAGCCCGGTCTGCGGTGGACCGTTCTGTCCATGGCGTTGAAGGCGACGCTGCGCGAGGCGGGGTTGAGGTCCGCGGGCTCGACGGTGACGTCGCCGATGATGTCGGCGTAGCGCACGATGCTGAGCGGCGATACGAAGCCGGCCGGATCGAGGGCGGCGCGCGAGGTCGTCCGGATGTGCTTGACGTAGCTCTTCAGAGCTGTGGCGTCGGCGCCGCTCGCTAGGGAGGAGAGGTCGACGACGGCCTCCACGACCGCCGCGACGTCGGTGTAGCCGGTGTCCGTCCGCGACACCGCCCTCCCCTTGACGATCTCCATCATCCAGCCCTCGAAGATCAACGGCGCGAAGCCGTTCTTCACCCAGCCCTGCACGGTGGGCACCAGTTCCTCGCCGTGCGCGAAGCCCGTACCGTCGAGGATCTTGAGGGTCTGCACGACACGGGTCAGCAGTCCCTTGCCGTAGGAGCCGGTGTAGGCGACGGAGGAGTGCTGGATGAAGGAGCCGTCGGCGTAATAACCGTCCGTGACACCGTGGTTGAGTTGGTACGGATCGATAGTGGCGAACACCGTGAGCTGGTCGGTGAGGGCCTTGCGGATGCGCGCGTCGTCGCCGAGGAGCGCGCCCTGCAGGATCCGGTTGGTGGTGATGTCGGCGAGGTTGGCGCCGGTGTGGAAGCGCGAGTCGAGGTTCACGTCCCCGTCGGTGCCGTTGCGGAGGTAGGCGTCCATCGAGGCCGCGTAGGTGCGTACGAGGTCCGGGCGGTACGCCTGCACCTGGTCGGCGAGGAGCGCCAGGGTCTTGCTGATGTACTGGGAGAGACCGATCTCCCAGTAGAACCAGTTGCCGTAGTAGCCCTTGGACTGGTCGCCGTAGTAGCGCTCGTGCAGCCAGACGAGACCGTCGATCACTCGGCGCTGCACGGCGGTGTTCTCGTACAGGTCCGATAGGGCGCCGCCCGGTGTGCGGGTCGCGAGGGCGATCTCGTACAGCCGCCGGAAAGCGGTGTTGAGGTTGGCCTCGTTGGTGCCGAGCACCAGACCTGCGAACAGTTCGCCCGGGCCGGCGGCATCCATGGACTGCAGGTTCGTCCGTGCGGTCCTGTCGACGGCGGCGAGTTTGGCGGCCGTCTCCGGACGGGCGTTGGACTCGGCGGTCCCGGCGAAGACCGCCACGGTGTTGGCCAGAAGACGTGCGCTGCCCGCCGCGGTGTCGGCGGCGCTCGCCGGCTGCGCGGGGATCACCGTCAGCAGGCCGGCGGCCGACAGGGCGGACAACAGGCTTCTGCGGGTGATCTCCATGGCGTCCTCCGTCGGCCTCCGGCGGCCCCGATCGGCCTCCGTCGGTGAAGTGGCGTTCTGGCGGGCGGAGTCAAGCAGATGCTCCGATCACCGACAAGGGTGCGCGGCACGTCGGGGCGATGCGGCGGCGGCCGATGCGCGGGCGGAGTCGGCGCGGCACGTCGGAGCGATGCGGCCGGGCGATGGACGGGCGGAGTGGCGCGGCACGCCCGAGCGCCGGAACGGCGAAGCTCCGCGGGCTGCCGACCTCCGGCGGTTAGCATCACGGCATGATCACGACCCGGCCGCCGTTCGGCGCACGACGCACCTGCCGCAGTGCGGGTGTGCTGCGCCTCTGCCGGCTGGGCGTGCTCCTCCTCGGCGTGCTCTATGCCCACGGCATCGGTGTGGAGGGCGGGTCGGGACACATCTCCCCCGGAACGGTGACCTCCTCGGTCGCCGCCGACCGGACCGTCGACCGGATCCCCGGCCCGATCCCCGTGCCGGGTGGCGCATCGGCCCACGGCGCCGATGCGGCCGGTGACCCCGACGGCACGGGTCACCATCACGGCGAGGACTCGCCGCATCCCGGAGGCGAGTGCCTCTCGGCGCAGCCGCAGGACGGTCCGTCCCTCGCCGCTCCCGACACCGCCTGCACCCTGGACCACGCCGCGGCACACATCGGGCAGTCCAGCGGCACAGCGTTGCCCGACTGTACCTGGCAGGGCTCCCACGGTCCGCCGCGTCCGGATCGGACGGCGGTCCTGCGGATCTAGATCCGACGGCTTCCCGGACCCGTACGGCCATCCGCGACCCGTACGGCCGTCGACGAACCCGTACGGCCATCGACATCCGTGCCTTCCCTCTTCCCGCGCCTCCCGCGGACCGGCGTCCTGCACGCCTCCCTTGCGTGCGAACCGGTCCACGAGCCGCAGTACGAGCCGGAGTCCGGCGAAGAGACGGCTTGGCTTGCCCTGCCCTCAGCCGCAATCTTCCCGCAGTGCCCCCGCGCCTGCCGACGAGAGCGAAACCATGCACTCTCTGATCACCACCGCAGTAGAACCGACAGCCGTAGACCCCGACGCCGCAGCCCCCGACTCCGTGGAACCCGCATCCGTAGCACCCCCCACCCACACCACCCTGTCCGCCCTCGTCGGCAACACTCCGGTCCTGCGCATCGCCCGGCCGTTCGTCCCGGACGGCCGCGGTTTCTGGGCGAAGCTCGAAGGCTTCAACCCGGGCGGAATGAAGGATCGTGCCGCGCTGCACATGGTGGAACGCGCCCGTGCCCGCGGCGACCTGCGGCCGGACTGCCGGATCATCGAGTCGACCAGCGGCACGCTGGGGCTCGGACTGGCCCTGGCCGGCATGGTCCACGGACATCCCGTCACCCTCGTCACCGATCCCGGCCTCGAACCGCCCATGACTCGGCTGCTCAACGCCTACGGTGCCGAGGTCGACGCGGTCGCCGAGCCCCACCCGCAGGGCGGCTGGCAGCGAGCCCGCCTCGACCGGGTGGCCGAACTCCTCGCCGAGCACCCCGGTTCCTGGTGCCCCAACCAGTACAACAACCCCGACAACACGACCGCGTACGCCTCGCTGGCCCTCGAACTCGCCGCCCAGCTCGGCCGTCTCGACGTCCTGGTGTGCAGCGTCGGCACCGGAGGCCACTCGGCCGGGCTCTCCCGGGTGCTGCGGCAGCTCCACCCCGGCCTGCGCGTCATCGGCGTCGACACCGTCGGCTCGACGATCTTCGGCCAGCCCGCGCGGCCACGCCTGATGCGCGGCCTGGGATCGAGCATCCATCCCCGCAACGTCGCCTACGGGATCTTCAGCGAGGTGCACTGGGTCGCGCCCGCCGAGGCGGTGTGGGCGTGCCGCCGACTGGCCGCCGCCCACTACGCCACCGGCGGCTGGAGCGTCGGCGCGGTCGCCCTCGTGGCCGGCTGGGCGGCCAGCACCCTGCCCGCCGACGCCCGGATCGCGGCCGTCTTCCCCGACGGGCCGGAGCGTTATCTCTCGACGGTGTACGACGACGAGTACTGCGCGGCGCACGGGCTGCTCGGCGCCCCGCCCGCCCGGGAACCGGACGAGATCCCCCGCGCCGACGGCCGCGAGGTCACCCGCTGGACCCGGTGCACGACGGTCGTCGACCCGCTGGCGGTCTCCGCCTCGGATGCCGAGGGGGCCAGGTGAAGGGGATGCTTCAGCAGTTCGGTACGTATGAGCGCAGTGTGCGGCTGCTGATGGTGAACCAGTTCACGATCAATCTGGGCTTCTACATGCTGATGCCCTATCTGGCCGCGCATCTGTCGGGCTCGCTCGGTCTCGCCGGATGGGCCGTCGGACTGGTCCTCGGCGTACGGAACTTCACGCAGCAGGGCATGTTCCTGGTGGGCGGGGCTCTCGCCGACCGGATCGGGTACAAGCCCATGATCGTCGCCGGGTGCGTGCTGCGTACGGCCGGGTTCGCGGCACTGGGACTCGTCGACTCGCTGCCCGCGTTGGTGGCCGCCTGTGCGGCCACCGGGCTGGCCGGGGCGCTGTTCAACCCTGCCGTCAGGGCGTATCTGGCGGCGGATGCCGGCGACCGGCGTGTTGAGGCCTTCGCGCTCTTCAACGTCTTCTACCAGGCCGGGATCCTCGTCGGCCCGCTGGTCGGCATGGCGCTGACGGCGGTGGACTTCCGCGCCACCTGCCTTGTGGCCTCGGGCGTCTTCGCGGTGCTGAGCATCGTTCAGATCAGGGAACTTCCGGCGCGCCGGGCGACGGGCGGGACGGAGAGCGGCAGGGCGGCAAGCGGGAGCGCGGAGGGCGACGCACCGTCAGTGGTCGGCATGGCGGCTCAGGTGCGGACCGTGGTCTCCAACCGGCCCTTCCTGCTCTTCTCCGCCGCCATGATCGGCTCGTATGTCCTCTCCTTCCAGGTGTATCTCGCGCTGCCCCTGGAGGCGCGCCGACTCGGTGGTGACGGCGGGGCCGGTACGGCGGCCACGGCGCTGCTGTTCGCGGTGTCGGGCCTCGGCACGGTCCTGTTCCAGACCCGGGTGACGGCGTGGTGCAAGGCGCGGACGGATCCGGGGCGGGCCCTCGCTTGGGGGGTCGCGACGATGGGCGCGGCGTTCCTGCCTCTGCTGGCGGTGGCGCCGCTGCCCGTGCCGGACTCCGATCCGGGGCGGTGGTTGATGGCGAGCGTGCCGCCGTCACTGTCGGCCCTGCTGCTGGCGGTCGGCACGATGATCGCGTACCCCTTCGAGATGGACACCATCGTCCGTCTCTCCGGCGACAGACTCGTCGCCACCCACTACGGGCTCTACAACACCATCTGCGGAATCGGCATCACGCTCGGCAACCTGCTGACCGGCGCCGCACTGGACGCGTCCCGCGCGGCGGGGCTTCCGGCACTGCCCTGGCTCGTGCTTCTCGCGCTCGGCGTCGCGTGTGCCGGGTGTCTGCGCGGCCTGCACCGCAGCGGCCGGCTCCCCACGCACGCCCGTCCGGAAGCCGTCGCCGTGTAGGCCGGTGCACGCCCGCTGCCGGTGCACGCCCTCCTGCCGGTGCACGCCTCCCGGCCTTCCGGTGAAGGCCCCTGCCCGCTGCTAGGCCGAGATGCTGTCCATGAAGGAGCTCACCGAGAACACCGCGCGCCCCGGCCCGGCAGGACCGTAGCCGGGCGGGGACGTCAGGCCGTACTCCTCCAGCGTGTTGCGGTACGCCTCCAGCAGGCGGATGTGGTACTCGAGCGGGGCGCCCTGCGGGTTGGCCTTGCCCAGCGGGGTCGTCGGCTCGGGGCACCACGTGGTGAAGCGGGGCGTGATGCCGTGCGACATGAAGAAGCGCAGGCCCTCGGTGGTGGAGGCGATGGCCTCGTCGACCGTGGTGAAGCCGAACGGCTCGGCCATCTCCACGCCCGCGACGAAGTTGGGGATGACGTTGCGGGGGCCGAAGACCTCGGCGGAGTCGAGGATGCGGCGGTGCCACTCGTCGCGGCCGACGTAGCGCTCCTTGCCCGGGCAGTACAACTCGAACAGGCGGCGGTCCCACACCTCGAAGTTGGGGTGGTAGATCTGCACGCCGTAGTCCTTGAAGCGCTGGACGTCTGCCTTCGGCAGGGCCTGGGCGACGACCTTGCCGATCCAGCGGCCGGGGAAGCGCTCCTCGATGGCCTTGGCGTATTGCCCGTAGAAGTCGGCCTCGTCACGCCCGCCGATGTGGGAGGTGATGGCGCCTCCGGTGAGGGTGTAGGCGGTGGAGGCCTTGGCCGTGTCGTACTTGTCGATGATGGCCAGGGCCTCCAGGACCTCCTCCACCGGCTTCACACCGGTGTAGGGGCGGCCGGCCGCCTTGTGCTGGCGCCAGTTGTGGTTGATGTCGCAGTACTGGCACTCCTCCTTGGCGCCGAAGTACTGGCAGACGCGGAAGACCGTCAGATAGACGAGGTAGCCCCACTGGATGGTGGGTGCCACCTCCATGACGGACTTACCGTTCTCCAGGGTGTGCCGGTAGTAGTCCGGCATCGGCGGCAGGCCGACGTCGGCGATCCGGACGCCGTCCAGGTACAGCCCGAGCACCCCGCCGTCGTCCGCCGCGACGCGGTACGGCGACGCCGGGTTCACGCGTACGGACACGACGGTGCGGCGCAGCTCGTACGGCCCGCCGGTGAGCACGATCTCCTCGGGCGGGCGGCGCAGGGCGGCGGCGCCCAGCTCGGGCAGGGTGCCGTGGTCGAACGAGAAGATGAAGTACGACTTCGGCTTGACGTCGCCGGACGCCTCGTTGGCCGTGTCGCTGAGCGCGGACTCGTCGAAGGCGACGCCGCCGCGGAGCAGGTCCTCCTTGAACACGGCCTCCCGCGGCACGTGCGGGAACCGGTCCAGCAGATCCTCGACCAGCGCGGTGCGGCTGTCGGCGGTACGGCTGCCCATGGCTCTCCTTCTCCTCGTGAGTCCCCGTCTGCTCGGCTCCTCACGTTACGCGGGTGGACCCGGCGCACGGCGTCAGGGGTTGTCGCCCGACGACTGGAGGGGAGCAGGCCCAGGCGGCGCGACGAAGATCACGGCTTTTATCACACGCACGGCAGGAAAAGCGGAACCGGCCGAAAATCAGGCGTGTCACCGAACAAAAGAAGAAAAAGACTGACCCCCTGCCACTGTCGCCCTCCATCCGGGCCGCATTCTCAAAATATGCCGGAGCCTGCCGACAGGGTGACGGGGCATCGGACACTCGCCCGGCCAGCCCAAACCGCCGCCGGATAACCCTTATTTTACTTACCTTTTGACGGAACGTCAGAAAATCTGGACCCGCTTGAGACGAACTCAGCGTGCGGCCGGTCGGCCCTCGGTGATCACACCTTCGATATTCCCGAGATGACAGCCTGAAAAGCCGTCAGTACGTTCATTCTCGGGTCGGCTGCCAAGCCGACATCTCTGACAGCAAGGAGAAAGTGAAATGAAGACGCGTACTGTCGCCGTGACCACCGCCGCCGTCGGCGTGGCGGCCCTGACTCTCACCGGGATCACCTACGCCTCCGACAGCGACTACGCCGAGTCCGGCCGGCAGGCCGTCCCCGCGTCCGCTCCCTTCGGCGGCGACAACGGCGAGAAGAAGGACGACAAGGAGAACAAGGAGGACAAGGGCTACGACAAGGAGGACAAGGGTTACGACTACGAGAAGAAGGGGAACAAGGGCCACGGCAAGAAGGACAAGGGCCACGACAAGGGCAAGATCATCGTCAACGGGCAGAAGTACCCGGCTCACAAGTACCAGTGCTTCCCCGTCACCAGCGTCCAGGTCCACGGCCACAAGCACGACGGCGCCGTCGCCGATGACACCTTCAACGTCGAGAACCTCAGCAACAAGATCGTCGAGTTCTTCGACACCGTCAACTGCAGCGACACTCCGGAGGCCATTCTCTCGCCCAAGTCCTCCCAGTTCGTGGTCGATGGAAACGTTGAAGGCGATGTGATCGTGGGCAGCTTCAAGGTGATCGACGGCCACGGCAACAAGGGCTACGACGACGACTACGACGACGACGACTACGACTACTGAAACCAGCCGAAAAGGCAGACCACGAAGAAGCAGTGACACAGAAGAGCAACACGGCCGCCCACGCGGCACTGGAAACCCCGGCCCGCCGGAATCGGGCCGGGGTTTCCGGCATGGGTCATCCCGTCGAGGGCGCCCAGTTCGGATGGGCTCCATCACTGTGCGGCCGATAACCCATACGCCTCACCACTTCACTATGCGCTCAGCCACACATGATCGCAAAGACACGCCGGGGGAAATCCACGCCACCCGGACGCCACAGCATGCCCTGTATCAGTTCCGAAGCCGTAAAACTCGCGACTGCCGCATCAGCTGACACAACCTCGGTTGTGCCATGCGGGTTAATTATCCGGTAATAGAAGCGCCAATATCGGGAAGCCCGCCGCCCAGCAGTCACTGTTTCAGGAACCGTCCTCCTTTCGTGAGAGTGCCATGAGGCTTCTGTCCAAGATTTTTCGAAGGTCGAAGAACTCGCCTGACGCGGTACTGTCACGGCGACTCGAACAATGCATCGGAGGAGCTGGCTACTGGGCGACGAGAATGCCCAGGGAAGCTGTTCGCCTGCTGCAACTGGTCCAGCTGCACAATGTTGTGGCGGCGGCGATCATTTTCACCACAGGACTCCTCGCGTGGCCCCTCATCTCCCATGCCTCGCCACTCACCGCGCAGGTGATCCTCTCCGTACTCGCAGGGATCTCCGCCCTCGCGATCGCTGTCCCATACGTCACCGGGCTGAGTGACCGGACCGAAGAGAAAATCAAACTGTGCGGCTCCTACGCGACAATCTACGGCGAACTGTTGCGAGCACAACAAGGCCTCGACAATGGGTCCGCAGCACACAGAACACACACGGCTGAGCTCATCCGCCAGTACGAAAACGTCATGGCACGCAACGACGCCCTCCCTCTTTCCGGCCGCAGAGGTGCGGTACGGCTCCGGGTGACCGAAGGTCAGGGGTCCCGCGGCATCGCACCTCGCCGCCCCGCGCCCGGCCGGCTTGAGCCGCCCCGGTTCGATGGGGGCTGACTCCCCCAGCAAGATCCGTACGCCAGGCACGGGAGATAACCTGCACAGCGACGGCTCATCGTGAACAGGGGAGGGACTACAGCCCGTGACCGACACAGCGGCATACGGCGCCGGCACCGTGACCAACTGGGCAGGCAACATCACCTTCACGCCGAGCGAGGTGCACCGCCCCGGCTCGCTGGACCAACTGCGGGCGCTGGTGGCCGACAGCCGCAAGGTGCGAGTGCTGGGCAGCGGCCACTCGTTCAACCGGATAGCGGACAGCGAGGACGTGCTGCTGTCCCTCGCCGCGCTGCCGCCGTCAGTCGAGGTCGACACGGCGGCGCGCACGGTGCGTGTGGCGGGCGGTGTGCGGTACGCGGAGCTGGCCCGGCGCGTCCACGAGCACGGGCTGGCCCTGCACAACATGGCCTCGCTGCCGCATATCTCCGTCGCGGGGTCCGTCGCGACGGGCACCCACGGCTCCGGGAACGCGAACGGCAGCCTGGCGTCGGCGGTGCGCGAGGTGGAGCTGGTCACGGCGGACGGTTCGACGGTGACGGTCCGCCGGGGCGAGGACCGGTTCGGCGGAGCCGTGGTGTCCCTCGGTGCGCTGGGCGTGGTGACGGCGCTGACGCTGGACCTCGAACCAGGCTTCGAGGTGAGCCAGCAGGTGTTCACGGACCTGCCGCTCGACGGGCTCGACTACGAGGCGGTGTCGTCCACCGCGTACAGCGTGAGTCTGTTCACGGACTGGCGGGGCCCGCGCTTCACGCAGGTGTGGCTGAAGCAGCGCGCCGACGCGCCGGCCGTCGACTTCCCGTGGGCTGCGCCCGCCACCGAACCCATGCATCCCGTGCCAGGCATGCCCGCCGCCAACTGCACGCAGCAGCTCGGCGTTCCCGGCCCGTGGCACGAGCGGCTGCCCCACTTCCGCGCCGATTTCATGCCGAGCAGCGGCGCCGAGCTCCAGTCCGAGTACCTCCTCGATCGCTCCGACGCGCTCGCCGCCCTGCACGCACTGGACGCCGTCCGGGAGAAGATCGCGCCGGTCCTGCAGATCTGCGAGGTGCGCTCGGTGGCCGCGGACGACCAGTGGCTCAGTCCGGCGTACGGGCGCGACACGGTCGCCCTGCACTTCACCTGGGTGAAGGACACCGCATCCGTGCTGCCCGTGGTGTCGCTGGTCGAGGACCGGCTGGCGCCGTCCGCGCCGCGGCCGCACTGGGGCAAGGTGTTCACGACCTCACCCGCCGTACTGCGGCAGCGCTATCCGCGTATGTCAGAATTCGTCGCGCTCGCCGAGACGCTGGACCCGGCGGGCAAGTTCCGCAATCCCTTCGTGCGCCAGGTGCTGGCGGGCCGTGTGGAGCGGCCGGAGCAGATCTGAGAGGCACCCGGCCACACCTGGAGAATCCCCGGTCGGCCCGGCCGCCGCGCCTCGCATCGCCCGCCGGGCCGACCGGACCGCGCTACTTTCTCCAGCCCCTTTCCTAACCCCTTGTCGAAAGTCGGCGCAGGCCATAGCCTTGCGCCTCGCCAGGGATCAGAGGGACGGAGGGGGCAGGCCGGTGAAGCGCACGTCCCGGGACATACGTACGGCGAACCGCTATGAGGTGCTGCGCCAGATCATCGCCGAGTCGCCCACGTCGCGGCAGGAGTTGGCCGCCGCGACGGGGCTGAGTCTGGCGACGGTGGCCACGCTCGTCGGGGAGCTGCTGGAGCTCGGGATGCTCACCGAGGTCGGGTTCGAGGACTCGGCGGGCGGGCGCCCGCGCGGGCTCGTCGCCGTCAACGCGTCGGGGGGCGCGTTGATCGGCGTCGACATCGCCGAGACGTACGTCCGCGTCGAGCTGTTCGATCTGGCACTGAACGTGCTGGGGCGCGCCGACGAGGACGTACGTCCCGGTGAGAACCGTCCCGAGCAGGTGGTCGCCCACGTCGCGGCGGCCGTCGGCTCGGTGGTCGCGCAGGCGGGCGTGGCGGGCGCGCGGGTCCTCGGCGTCGGGGTCAGCGTGCCCGGCCAGGTGGACCGCGAGGGCGGTGTCTCCGTCTACGCACCGAACTGGGACTGGCACGACGTGCCGCTCCTGGACCTGCTGGCCGCCCATATCGCGTATCCGCTGCATCTGGACAATCCGCTGCACGCGTGCACCGTGGCCGAGCTGTGGTTCGGTGCGGCACGCGGGCGTGGCGACGCCGTGGTGGTCAATCTCGGTACGGGTGTGGGCGCCGGGCTCGCGCTGGGCGGCGAGCTGCACCGGGGCACCACCAACAGCGCGGGCGAGTGGGGTCACACCACGCTGGTGCTGGACGGCCGGCTGTGCCACTGCGGCAACAGCGGCTGCGTGGAGACGTATGTCGGGGCGCCCGGCATCATGCTCAATCTGCGGGAGCTGAGCCCCGGCAGTGCGCTGCTGCATCCCGAGGACCAGACGGCGACGATCGACGCCCTGGCGCGCGGGGTCGCCGAGCAGGACCCGGTCGCGGTCAAGGCCGTGCAGAACACCGGCCGCTACCTCGGCGCCGGCATCTCCGACCTGGTGAACCTGCTCAACCCGGAAGTGATCGTCCTCAGCAGCTGGGTCGCGTCCGCGCTCGGCGAGCCGCTGCTCGCCGAGGTGCGCGAGGCCGTCGCCCGGCACGCGCTGAAGCGGCCGCTGGCCGCCACCGAGATCGTCCTCTCCCCGATTCCCACCGACCCGGTGTGCCTCGGCGCGGCGACCTTCGCGCTGGAAGGGGCGCTGTCCTCCGTGGGCCAGAAGCCCGGGAGCCAGTCCCAGAAGAAGACCACGGGCGGCAGGACCGCCCGTCGCACTACCCCTGCAAGGAGCCGTACAGCACCGCCTTCGTGACGACGGAAGGGATGCACATGTCGCGCACCACCCCCCGAACCGAGAGCCGCATACGCCCGGGCAGTAGACGCCCGGTCCTGGCGGCGGCCCTCGCCGCCACACTCACCGCCGCCGGGGCCCTGGCCGCGGCCCCGTCCGCGGGAGCCGCAGACACCGCCCCCGCTGAAGTCTCCCCCCACGCCGCGCAGACCATCGACGACATCGGCGCGTCAGGTGCCTGGTGGGTCAACGACCTTCAGCACTTCTCGCCCTCCGTGCAGGCCCGGGTCGGCAAGCTCCTGTTCTCCGAGGACGGCCTGGACCTGAGTTCCTACCGCTACAACATCGGCGGTGGCGGCACGGCGGTGACCACGCCGTCGCGGGCCCCCGAGGACTTTTTGAACGACGACGGCACGTACGACTGGAGCAAGGACAAGGGCGGCCGTACGTTCCTGACGTACGCGGCGAAGTACGGCGTCGAGGACCTGATCGCCTTCGTGAACTCCGCACCCGCCGAGTGGAAGACCAACGGCAAGAGCTGCGGCGGATACCTGAAGGCGGAGAACACCGAGGACTTCGCCAAGTACATCGCGGACGTCACCGACCACTTCGCCGCCCAGGGCGAGAAGTTCGACTACATCAGCCCCTTCAACGAGCCGACGAACAGCTTCGACTCCTGCGGCCAGGAGGGCATGCTCGTGCCGGTCGACCAGCGCGACGACATCGTGCGCGCGCTGGGCGCCGAGCAGCAGGCCCGCGGCCAGAAGACCGGCATCATCGCCGACGAGTCCACCAGCACGGTCAAGTTCAACGAAGAGGTCCCGCAGTGGATCTCGCAGCCGGGCACGGCCCAGTACGTCGACAAGCTGGCCCACCACACGTACGACAACCCCAGTGACGCCAACCGGGCGAAGGTCTACGAGACCTCCAAGGCGGCGGGCATCGAGTCCTGGTCCACCGAGATCTGCTGCTTCGGCAAGGGCGGCACCGGCTGGGCCCAGGAGTACGATCCGACCATCGACGGCGGTCTGAACCTCTCGCGGATCATGTACAAGGACTTCGCGACCGCACACGACTCGGCGTTCCAGTGGTGGGTCGCGCTCTCGGAGATGGTCGGCAGCGACCCGTACGCGCGCAACGACGACGGCTGGAACGACGGGCTGATCTACTACGACCCGAATTACGCCACCAACGGCAATCAGACGCTGTACTTCACCAAGCGCTACTACGCGCTCGGCCAGTACAGCAAGTTCGTGAAGCCGGGCGCCGT
The DNA here is from genome assembly GCF_040295225.1 of Streptomyces sp. NPDC002896. NCBI lineage: Bacteria > Bacillati > Actinomycetota > Actinomycetes > Kitasatosporales > Streptomycetaceae > Streptomyces > Streptomyces sp. NPDC002896. Next base: position 70,639 of record NZ_JBEOVA010000022.1, read on the forward strand.
CGCGCACAACGTGACGGGCGCGCCGAGCGGCGTCGAGGTCAGCACGTACAGCCGGAAGGGCAAGTGGGTCGTGGTGGTCAACAACCACAACACGACCGATACGCCGCTGAACCTGCACTTCAACAGCGAGACCCCGCTGAAGGCCACCCAGGCCGTGCGGACCTCGGCCACCGAGAACTGGGCGTCCGTCGCACCGCCTTCGGTGTCCGGCGCGACGGCCTCCACCACGCTCGCCGCCCGGTCGATCACCACGTTCGTCCTCGACCAGCGCGGCGACGCGACCACCGCGGTCACGGGCGCCTTGCAGGGCAAGCAGTCCGGCAAGTGCCTCACGGCGAACGCCTCGGGTGCCGCCATCGCCACGTGCACGGGTGACGCGGCGCAGTCCTGGTCGTACGACTCCACCGGGGCGCTGAAGGGCGCGGGCGGCTGCCTGACGGCCGCGAGCTCGGGTCTTGCCGCCGCCGACTGCGCGGACAGCGCCCAGCAGCAGTGGCTGCTCAACAGCAACGGGCAGATCGTGAGCGAGGCTTCCGGCAAGTGCCTGGACGTCAGCGGTCAGGCGACCGCCGACGGCAGCAAAGTCGTCCTCTACACCTGCAACGGCGGGGCCAACCAGGCCTGGTCGAGGCAGAGCTGACCGACCGGGGCGGGCCTCCCCCACTCTCGGCTTCGCTCGAGCGGGGGGACCCCCAGGTGCGGCGGCCCGCCCCATCCCCGTTCGGTATCCCGAACCCCGCACAACGCTTCGAGCAGACTTCGTCCAACCCCTTGCCGAAGCCTTAGCCGAAGGTTAACGTCCCGCACCGCAACGCCATCTGAGCCGCCTTCGAGACAAGGACGTCAGCCATGTCGGCAATGAGCAGCAGCAACTGGGACCGCCGCTCGGTACTCCGGGCCGCCGCCGGCCTCGCCGCCCTCGGCCCCCTGGCCGCATGCGGGAGCAACAACGGCCGCGGAGGCGGCAGCGGTTCGGGCAAGAACCTCGTGCAGTACTTCCACGCGTACGGCGAGGCGGGCACCGAGCAGGCCATCAAGAAGTACGCGAAGGCGTACACCAAGGCCAACGTGGTCACGCAGTGGATCACCGGTTCCGACTTCGAGAGCAAGCTGTTCGCGACGCTGCTCACCGACAACGCCCCCGACCTGTTCGAGTTCCACCCGCAGATCCAGCTCGTCAAGAGCGGGCAGGTGGCGGACCTGACCGACATCATCGACCCGGTCAAGGACGACTTCAACCAGGCCGACATCCAGTCGCACACGGTCGACGGCAAGATATACGGCGTCCGGATGATCGACGACCCGCAGTTCTTCTTCTACCGCCCCTCGCTCCTCGAGAAGGCCGGCGTCGACGTGCCGACCACGCTCGACGAGCTGATCGAGGCCGCCGCCAAACTCACCACGGGCAAGGTCAAGGGCCTGTTCCTCGGCAACGACCTGCACGCGGTCATCAACCCGATGATCTGGTCCGCCGGTGCCGACACCCTCGACGACAAGAACCAGATCGCCTACCACACCGACGGGGTCGTCGAGGGCATCAAGAAGATGCGCAAGCTGTTCACCAGCGGCGACCTGCTCCTCGGCGCCCCGGCCGACTTCTGGGACCCGTCCGCGCTCAACCAGGGCCTGTGCGCCATCCAGTTCTGCGGTATGTGGGCCATGCCGCAGATGCAGAAGGTGCTCGGCGACGACCTCGGCGTCTTCCCCTTCCCGAAGGTCACCGATGCCGGCAAGCCCTCGGTCTACAACGGCGGCTGGTCGATGTTCGTCAACGCCAAGGGCAAGAACGTCGACGCGGCCAAGGAGTACGTGAAGTGGCTGTGGATCGACCAGAAGAAGTACCAGGAGGACTGGGCCACCTCGTACGGCTTCCACATCCCGCCGCGCACCTCGATCGCCGAGAGCGCCACCAAGCTCAAGTCGGGCCTGCCGGCTGAGGGCGTCAAGCTCTTCAACGAGTTCGGGCACTTCGACAACATCGGCTGGACCCAGGCCATGATCACCTCGCTGGAGAACGTCTTCGCCGACAGCGTCCGCAAGGGCGGGGACCCGGAGGCCGCCCTCGACAAGGCGGACAAGACGGTCGACCGCGAGCTCAAGAAGCTCTTCGGATAGGCCGCCGGACGGGTTACGACATGTCGACCACGACGCGCGACCTCGCGCGCCCCGCCCCGGCCAAGACCTCCCAGGTCAGGCCGCGGCGGGGGCTGCGGGGCAGCAGCACCTTCAACTTCTGGCTCTTCACCGGGCCGTTCCTCATCGGCCTGGTGATCTTCGTCTACGTCCCGATCGGCTGGAGCATCTGGCTCAGCTTCTTCGAGGCGCGCTTCACCGTCACGCCGAGCCACTTCATCGGGTTCGACAACTACCGGTTCATGCTGGAGAACAACAACTTCATAGGCGCCCTCGTCACCTTCACCGTCTTCGCCGCGTTCATCGTGCCCACCACCTGGGCGCTGTCGCTGGGCCTGGCGCTGCTGGTGAACCGTCTGCGTTTCATGCGGGCGTTCTTCCGGTCCGTCTTCTTCCTGCCGACCGCGTGCAGCTACGTCGCCGCCTCGCTGATCTGGAAGATGTCCATCTTCAACGGCGTCCGCTTCGGCCTGGCGAACACCGTCCTCGGCTGGTTCGGCGTCGAGAACATCGCCTGGCTGGCCGACCCCAATCCACCGTGGTACTGGATGGTCATCGTCAGCGCGCGCCTGTGGCTGCAGTCCGGCTTCTACATGATCCTCTTCCTGGCGGCGCTGCAGAACATCCCCGGCGAGCTGTACGAGGCCGCCGCCATCGACGGCGCGAAGCCGGGCTGGCAGACGTTCCGACACATCACCCTGCCCCAGCTGCGTGCGACGACGACCGCCGTGATCCTGCTGCTGCTCGTGGCCGCGTACCAGGCCTTCGACGAGTTCTACAACCTGCTGTCGAAGACCACGTGGGGCCGGCCGCCGCTCGTCGAGCTGTACTACACCGCCCTCGGCCAGAACCAGGACTACGGCGCGGGCAGCGCGGGCGCGGTGATCCTGACGCTGCTGATCTGCGTCGTGACCCTGCTCCAGGGCAAGATCCTGGGCTTCGGAAGGGGTGACGAATCCAAGTGACCACCACCGTCCCCGAGATCGGGAAGCCGCGCCGCGTCAGGCGTGGCGGCGTCATGAGCTCCACCGGCCTGTACATCGCCACCGGCATCGCCGCCCTGCTCTTCTTGATCCCGTTCTATCTGCTGGTCCGCAACGCCTTCTCCACCGATGCCGAGATCACCGGCGAGAACTGGCAGTTCTTCCCCACGGACCTCCAGTGGGGCAACATCAGCGAGCTGTTCAACGACACGACGGTCCCCTTCGCCCGTTCCCTGTGGAACTCGGCGGTCGTCGGCGTCCTGCACACCGTGGGCACCCTGCTGGTGTGCTCGCTCGCCGGCTACGGCCTGGCCCGTATCCCGTACAAGCACGCAAACAAGATCTTCTACGCGGTCCTGGTCACCCTGATGGTCCCGTCGGCCGTCACCTTCGTGCCGAGCTTCGTGCTGGTCTCGTCGCTCGGCTGGGTGGACAGCTACCGCGGCCTCATCATCCCGGGCCTCTTCAGCGGTTTCACCTGCTTCCTCTTCCGGCAGTACTTCCTGGGCTTCCCGAAGGAGCTGGAGGAGGCGGCGCGCGTGGACGGGCTCGGTTACTGGGGTGCGTACTGGCGCATCGTCGTGCCGAACTCGCTGAACTTCTTCGCGGCGATCGCAACCATCACCTTCATCAACGGCTGGAACTCCTTCCTCTGGCCGCTGGTCATCGGGCAGGACCCGAGCGCGTGGACCGTCCAGATCGCGCTGTCCTCGTACATGACCAACCAGACCGTCAACTACCACCTGATCTTCCTGGCCACTGCCATTTCCATCCTGCCCCTGGTGTTCGTCTTCCTCTTCCTGCAGCGCTGGCTGGTGCAGGGGATCGCGCAGACCGGCATCAAGGGCTGACCGAGCGACCTACTACGGAGAGCGATGTCCATCCGCACCACCGATTCCACCGCCTATGTAGAAGACGTGTCGCCGGGCCGCGGCGGGCTGCCGCCGCGCGCCTGGTACGCCGCGTCGGACGCCGCCCGCCTCTCGCTGAACGGCAGATGGCGTTTCCGGCTGTCCGCCACGGCCGGCACGGAGGACGAGTCGTTCGCCGAGCCCGGCTTCGACGCCTCGGGCTGGGACGAGGTCGCCGTGCCGGGCCACTGGGTGCTCCAGGGCCACGGCGCGCCGATCTACACCAACCACCTGTACCCGTTCCCTGTCGACCCGCCGTACGTGCCGACCGAGAACCCGACCGGTGACCATGTGCACACCTTCGACCTGCCCGCCGACTGGCCGGCGGACGGCGACGCCGTGCTGCGCTTCGACGGTGTGGAGTCGTGTGCGCGGGTGTGGCTGAACGGCGAGGACATCGGCGAGTTCAAGGGCAGCCGGCTGCCGCACGAGTTCTCGGTGGGCCGGCTGCTGCGGCCCACGGGGAACGTGCTGGCGGTCCGCGTCCACCAGTGGTCGTCCGGCTCGTACCTGGAGGACCAGGACCAGTGGTGGCTGCCCGGCATCTTCCGGGACGTGACCCTGCTGCACCGCCCCGAGGGCGCGGCCGTGGACTTCTTCGTCCACGCGTCGTACGACCACCGCAGCGGGGAGGGGACGCTGCGCGTGGACTCCCTCGTGGAGGGCAGGGTCACGGTCCCGGAGCTCGGCATCGACGTGGCGACCGGTGAGCCGCTGACCGTGCCCGTCGAGCCGTGGACGGCCGAGACGCCGCGGCTTTACGACGGTGTGCTGGCCACGGCCGGTGAGCGGATCCCGCTGCGCATCGGGTTCCGTACGGTCGTCGTCGAGGACGGCGTCATCAAGGTCAACGGCAAGCGGATCCTGTTCCGGGGCGTGAACCGGCACGAGTTCCACCCGGAGACCGGCCGGACCCTCGACCTGGACACCATGCGCCGGGACCTGGTCCTGATGAAGCAGCACAACATCAACGCCGTCCGCACCAGCCACTACCCGCCCCACCCGGCCTTCCTCGACCTCTGCGACGAGCTGGGCCTGTGGGTCATCGACGAGTGCGACCTCGAGACGCACGGCTTCGTCGAGCAGGCCTGGCGCGACAACCCGGTGGACGACGACCGCTGGACCCCGGCGCTCCTCGACCGCGCCGCGCGCATGGTCGAGCGCGACAAGAACCACCCGTCGGTCGTCATCTGGTCGCTGGGCAACGAGGCCGGCACGGGCCGCGGCCTGACCGCGATGGCCGAGTGGATCCACGACCGCGACGCGAGCCGCCTGGTCCACTACGAGGGCGACCAGACCTGCCGTGACACGGACATGTTGTCGCAGATGTACACGTCCCACGCCGATGTCGAGAAGATCGGCCGCCACCTGGACGGCGGCACCGAGAAGCGCCGCACCCTGCCCTTCATCCTCTGCGAGTACGCGCACGCGATGGGCAACGGCCCGGGCGGACTCAGCGACTACCAGCGGCTGTTCGAGAAGTACGAGCGCAACCAGGGCGGCTTCGTCTGGGAGTGGATCGACCACGGCATCAAGGACGACCGATTCGGCTACGCGTACGGCGGCGACTTCGGCGAGGAGCTGCACGACGGCAACTTCGTCTGCGACGGGCTGATCTTCCCGGACCGGACGCCGTCGCCGGGGCTCGTCGAGTACAAAAAGGTGATCGAGCCGGTCCGTATCGAGGGCGACGGCCCCGCGGGCACGGTGCGGATCACCAACGGGCACGACTTCGCGGACCTGTCGCATCTCTCGTTCGAGTGGTCGTACCAGGTGGACGGCGAGACGGTCGAGGCCGGGTCGCTGGCCGTGCCGGGCCTGGCCGCGGGCGAGTCGGCCGAGGTCAAGCTGCCGGAGCAGCCTGCCGACAGCCGGGGCGGCGAGACCCAGTGGACGGTACGGGCGCTGCTGGCCGACGACAACGCGTGGGGCACGAAGGGTCACGAGGTCGCCTGGGCGCAACTGCCCGTCACCGAGCGGGCGCCGGTGCCGGTCGCAACCGGTGGCCGTCCGACGTCGAGTGACCGGCTGATCCACCTCGGCCCTGCGTCCTTCGACGCCCGCACCGGCGAGCTGCGCACCATCGGCGCGGTCGACGTCACCGGTCTGCGCCTGGACGTGTGGCGGGCGACCACGGACAACGACAACGGCGCGAGCTGGCAGGACGACATCCGCTACGGGCTGCTGTGGAGGAAGCTGGGCCTGCACCGGATGCGGCACCGCCTGGACGCCGTGGAGACGGCCGACGACGCGCTGACCGTACGCACCCGGGTGGCGCCCGCCGCCTGGGAGCTGGGCCTGCGCACGGTGTACCGCTGGACCTCCGACGGCACCCGGCTGCGGCTGACCGTCTCGGTCACGCCCGAGGGCGAGTGGAAGGTCCCGCTGCCCCGGCTCGGCATCCGCTTCGGGCTGTCCTCCGCGGACAACGTGAAGTGGTTCGGCGGCGGGCCCGGCGAGGCGTACCCGGACACGCGCGCCGCGTCGAAGCTGGGCCGCTGGCAGTCGTCCGTCGACGACCTGCAGACCCCGTACGTCCGCCCGCAGGAGAACGGCGCTCGTGCCGACATCCGCTGGGCGGAGATCGGCGGCCTGCGGATCGAGGGCGACCCGGAGTTCTGGTTCATGGCCCGCCGCTGGACCACCGAGCAGCTCGACGCCGCAGATCACCGCACGGACCTGGTGCCGGGCGACAAGGTGTGGGTCAACCTCGACAACGGCCAGGGCGGCATCGGCTCCCAGTCGTGCGGTCCTGGCCCCCTGCCGCAGTACCTGCTGCGGGCCGAGCCCGCCGAGTTCTCGTTCACCTTCCTGGAGATCGATGACTAGCACTGTCACGCAGTCCGCGGCCGGACGGCTCTTCAGCCGTCCGGCCGCGGCCGCGTCCTGCGTCGGATTCGTCCTCATCGGCATGCTTCAGGCGCTCTACGGTCCGGCGGTGCCGGGCCTGCGCGAGGAGTACGCCCTGTCCCCCTCGGGAGCCGGACTCGGCCTCAGCCTGCACTTCACGGGCGGGGTCGCCGGCGTCCTGGCGTTCAACGCGATCCACTCCCGGATCAGCAACCGGTCGCTGCTTGCAGCCAGTTACACCCTGATGGCGGTGGGCGGCGCGGGCTTCGCGCTCGCCCCGAGCTGGCCGCTCGCACTCGCCGCGGCGTTCCTCGGCGGCCTCGGCTTCGGCGGCATCGACTATGGCCTCAACCAGCTGTTCGCGGTCGGCTTCGGCGACCGCTCGACGGCCATGCTCAACGTCCTCAACGCCCACTTCGGCATCGGCGCGGTGCTCGGCCCGGCGCTGATCGCGTGGACCGGCACGGACGGCTATGCGTACGCCTTCGGGGTGTGCGCCGCGCTGTCGGCGGTGCTGATCCTGTGCACCGGGGGTGTGCGCACCCAGCCCCAGACTCCTGACGTGTCGTCAGCCCAGCCGAAGAACTCGCTCGGCCTCTCCCGGATCCTCGTCGGCTTCCTCGCCCTCTACATCCTCAACGTCGCCGTCGAGGCGGGCGTCGGCGGCTGGGAGCCCACCCACCTGGAGACCGTCGGCTTCTCGTCCGCTGTCGCGGCCTCGGCCACTTCCGTGTACTGGCTGATGATGACCGTCGGCCGCTTCCTTGTCGTACCGATCACGCTGCGGTACTCGCCGGAGCGCATCCTCACCGTGTGCGCGGCCGGCATGACCGCGTGCCTGCTGCTGGCGCTGATACCGGGCGCCGCCCCGGTGGCGTACGCGGGTGTGGGGCTCTTCATCGCACCGGTGTTCCCGACCGGTCTGCCCTGGCTCAACCGGGCGCTGCCTGAGGCGAAAAGGGCAGGCGCCTGGGTGATAGCCGCCTCTATGATCGGCGGCGTTGCGGCTCCGCCGCTGCTGGGCGTCGGCATCGAGGCGTCCGGCATCCATGCTGTGCCATGGCTGCTTACGGTCCTGTCGGCCGCCTCGCTGCTTGCGACGGTCTGGCTGATCAGGCTCACGAGGAGGTCAGCCGCATGAGCGGCAGTATCGAGGTCCGCGGCCTGTCCCGGACCTTCCACACCACCGTGCGCCGCCCCGGATTCGGCGGCGCACTCAGATCCCTGATCAGCCCGGAGCGGGTCGCGAAGCAAGCTGTCGTGGACGTCAGCTTCGACGTGGCACCGGGCGAACTGCTGGCCCTGCTCGGCCCGAACGGCGCGGGCAAGTCCACCACCATCAAGATGCTCACCGGCATCCTCACCCCCACGTCGGGCGAGGCCCGCGTCGCGGGCGTGGTCCCGTACGAGGAGCGCGAGCGCAACGCCCGCAACATCGGGGCCGTGTTCGGGCAGCGCACCCAGCTGTGGTGGGACCTGCCCGTCCGCGAGTCCTTCGCGATCCTGCGGGACATCTACGAGGTGCCGAACGACGAACACCGTGCGCGACTGGCCGAGTTCGACGATCTGCTCGACCTGTCCTCCTTCTGGGACACGCGGGTCCGGCACCTCTCACTCGGCCAACGCGTGCGCTGCGACCTGGCCGCCGCGCTGCTGCACGACCCGCAGGTGGTCTTCCTCGACGAGCCCACCATCGGCATGGACGTGGTGGTCAAGGAGCAGGTGCGCGAGTTCCTCCGGCACCAGGTGGAGGAGCGCGGCCGGACGGTGCTGCTGACCACGCACGACATGACGGAGGTCGAGCGGCTCGCCGAGCGCGTCGTGCTGATCAACCACGGGCGGCTCGTGCTGGACGGCACCCTGGACGAGATCCGCCGGAAGTTCGGCTCGACCTGGCAGGTGCGGGTCACGCTCGCCGATCCGCACGCGCGCGTGGAGCCCCTGCCGGGGATCTCGCTGCTGCGGCGCGAGGGCCCGCAGGTGGTCTTCGGACCGGACGGGCCGGCGGCTCCGACCGTCCATCAGGCGCTGAAGCAGGTCATCGAGCGGTACGAGGTGACGGACATCGCGATCGACGAGGCCGACCTCGAGGACGTGATGCGGACGGCGTACGTCCAGGCGGAAGCCGCCTCCAGCGCCGAGGCCGAGGTCCCGTCGGGGGCCCGAGCGGGAGGGGACTGACCATGGCCTCCGTCCACGCCTGGCGGACCGCTCGCGTCACCCCGCTCGGCGAGCTGCACTCCCCGCCCCGTATCACCGCCGAACTGCTCCGGATGACCGTGCAGGTGGTGCTGGTGGCGTCCCTGTGGCGCGGCCTGTACGCGGCGAGCGGCACGACCGCCGGACTCGACCGCGAGCAGGCCGTCACGTACGCCGTGCTGGCCACACTGGCTCTGCGGGTACGAACCCTTGACCAGTACGCGGGCCGCGACACCGTCCTGCAGCACATGCACTTCGGGACGATCGTCTACTGGTACCTGCGCCCGCTGGCGCCCCAGCGGTACTACGCGCTCAGGGCCCTCGGCGAGCAGCTCTACGGACTCGCCTGGGCACTGGTGGGATACGTGATCTGCCTGGCCGCCGGAGTCGTCGAGCCGCCGAAGTCGGCCGCCGTGGCGGGCGTGTTCGCGCTCAGCGCGGTGCTCGGCCAGTGGGTCATGTACTACGTGATGCTGGTGATCGACCAGCTGTGCTTCTGGACGCTCCGCAACGGCGCGGCGATGCTGATCCTGATCTTCGCGCAGAACCTTCTGTCGGGCGTGTACGCGCCCCTGTGGTTCTTCCCGGACTGGTTCATCACGCTGAGCGGCTTCCTCCCGTTCCAGGCGACGCTGAGCGTGCCGCTGTCGCTGTACGTGGGCCGGATCCCGCTGTCGGACGCGGGCGGCCAACTCGCCGTACAGGCGGCCTGGGTGGTGGCGCTCGCCCTGTTCACCCGGCTGCTGTGGCGGCGGGCCGCCCGCCGTGTGATCTCGCAGGGAGGCTGAGCGTGTCGTCGAACGCCCTTCGCATCATGTGGCGCATCACGCGCCTCAACTTCCGCGCGCAGCTGGAGTACCGCTCCGAGTTCCTGATGATGATCGCGATCGGCGCGGTCTGGCAGGTGTCGGTGATCGTCTTCGCGACGGTGCTGCTCACCCGGTTCACCGGGATGGGCGGCTGGGACAGCTCGGACGTCCTGCTGATCCCGGCGACGCGGATGCTGGCGCACGGCTTTTTCGTGCTGTTCCTGGGGCGGGTGCACGGCCTGGGCCGGCACATCCAGGAAGGAGTGATCGACACCTACCTCGTCCGCCCGATGCCGGTCTACCGCCAGCTGCAGCTGTCCTTCTTCCCGACCAACGCGATCGGTGACCTGACCGTGGCGGCGGGCCTGATGGCGGGTGCGCTGGCCCGCAGCGACCTGGACTGGACGGCGGGCCGGATCACGTACCTCGTCGTGTGCGTACTCGGCGGCATGCTGCTCGAGGCAGCCCTGTTCACCGTGGTGGCCTGCGCGTCGCTGCGCTTCCCGGCCGCCGACTACTGGGGCCGCTGGCTGGAGGAGCTGCTCGGCACCTTCGGCAGCTATCCGCTGAACGTGCTGCCGAAGGCGGTCGGCGGCTTCCTGACGTTCGGTCTGCCGCTCGCCTTCGTCGCGTACTTCCCCGCGGCCGTGCTGACCGGCCACGGATCGGGCACCGGCGTGCCGTACTGGCTGGCGGCGGCATCCCCGCTGCTGGGAGCTGCCGCCTACCTGGCGTCCCGGCTGCTGTGGAAGTGGAGTCTGCGGCACTACACCGGGGTGAACGGATGAGGCAGGCTCACCCCTCGCGAGACAACTCCCTGTGCCATTTGACGATCTGGTGCTCCGGGTCGCCGGTGTACGACCAGGGGGTCCGTGTGGCGCGGGTGCCGAGGAGCCGCATGAGCGGGGCGGCGACGTCCGTCAGGCCCGCCTGACACGCGGCGTGCGTCAGGCAGTTGAGGGCGGGTATCTCGGCGGGCGGTACGGGGCCGTCCGCGCGGCCCGCGATCCAGCGCTGCCAGGTGCGGCGTACGTCGCCGACGGCGCCGTCGTGGTTCCAGTGCTGGCTGACGCCGACGAGGGTGCCGTGCTGTCCCTTCACCCCGTCCAGCATGTAGCGGTACTCCTCCACGCGGGCGAACTGCACCAGGACCGGCAGCGGCGAGCCGGGCGGCGCCACGCCGGCCGAGTCTCGAGCGAAGTCGTACATGAGGCCGTGCGTGCCGTGCCAGCGTGACGAGTAGTAGTGCAGGACCTGAAGGTGGCCCTCCAGGCTGTACGGATCGCGCTGGTGCAGCTCGTCCCACCACTGACCGAGTTCCTGGCGGCGCACCCCGGTGGGGTAGAGCCGGGCCACGGAGATCAGGGAGATCCAGGGCGTCGGGTCGTCGGGGTAGGCGTCGGCGGCCTGGTAGCAGGCCATCACCGCGGCGTCGATCCGGTTCTGGTCGATCGGGGCTCCGCGGCCCGCGGCGATGGCCAGGTTGAAGGCCCTGGCCGTCTCGGTCGCGGCCCGCAGCACCAGGGCGTCGGCGCCGCGGGGCTCGGCGGCCAGCCAGGACTCCACCGTCGAACTGCTCGCGCAGGCCTGCGCGAGCAGCCGAACCCGGTGGCCCCGCGGGACCCACGAGGCACCGGTGGCCCGGAGCAGGTCCCGTACGCCCTGCCAGCGGCCGATGACGATGTCCTGGCGGGCGGAGGTGAGCAGCGTGTCCCCGCAGTCGGGGTCGAAATCGGGCGTGAAGCGTCTTCGCGCGGCCATCGCGGGAGGGTCCCTCTCAGAAGTCGGTGGGCAGGCCCTCGTGCAGGCGGGACTGCTCGGCTGCCGACGCGGCATACCCGTCGGGGACGTAGTCGGTCTCGATGGTGCGGCTGGCGTCGAGTTTCGCGGGCCGGTAGTACTCGCTGCCCTGCCGCCAGTACCAGAGCATCGGGATCAGGCCGACGGCGAGACCGCCGATGCCGATCGCGATCGAGGCGGTGTCCAGCTCGCCGAGCGACTCGACGAGGATCCAGAACATGAACAGGGCGCCGAAGAGCGGCCACAGCCCGCCGAAGAAGAAGTTGCCGGGGGACTTCAGGAGCATCTTTCGGTAGGCGACGACCACCGCGAGTCCGGCCAGTCCGTAGTAGACGGCGATCTGCAGGCCGATCGCGGCGATGGCGTCGGCGAGGATGTCGCCCACCGTGCCGAGGGCGTTGGAGGCCACGAACATCAGCAGGGCCACGGCGCCGACCACGACGATGGCCACCCACGGGGTGTTCCACTTGCGGTGCACCTGGCCCAGCGCGGTCGGCATGGTGCGGTCGCGGCCCATGGCGAACAGCGAGCGGGTGACCTGGATGAGCGTGGTCTCCAGCGTGGCGATGGTGGACAGCATCACGGAGACGATGAGCAGCTTGCCGCCCCAGCCGGGCCAGATCTCCTCACCGAGCGCGGCCAGTACGTTGGCGTCGTTGGCCTGGATCTGCTTGTCGGTGAGGATGACGTTCACCGCGATGGTGAACACCTCGAAGAGCAGGAAGACGATGCCGATGCCGATCAGGCCCGCGAGTCCGGTGGTGCGGCGGCTGTCGCGGGTCTCCTCGCTGAGGTTGCTGGTGACGTCCCAGCCCCAGTAGTAGAAGGCGGCGATCAGCGCGCCGGAGGCGAATCCGCCGACGCCGTCGAAGTGGCTGAAGCCGAGCCAGGACCAGTCGAAGGGCCGGGCGTTGTCGGTGTGCAGCAGTGCGCCGATCGCGAAGACGGCCAGGATGGCGAGTTCCACGCCGGACATGACGAGCTGGGCGCGGACGGTGAGCCGGGCCCCACCGAGCACGACGAGCAGCATGATCACGAACCAGGCCGCGCCGACGGCGGTGGCCAGAGCGGTGTTGTCCGCGAGGGCTTCATCGAAGAGGGAGAGCGTCATCGAACCGGCGGGCAGCGAACCGGCCACCATGAAGATGGTCGCTGAGATCACCAGGGCCCAGCCGCTGATGAAGCCGAGGAAGGGGTGGAGCGTACGGCCGACCCAGGAGTAGCTGGCGCCCGCGTTGACGTCGATCCGGCCGAGGTAGCTGAACGCCAGCGCGATGCCCAGCATGGGTATCGCGCAGTACAGCAGCGCCGCGGGGCTGGCGAGGCCCACCGTGCCGACGAGGACCGCGGTGGTCGCGGCCAGGGAGTATGCGGGGGCGCTGCCCGCGACCGCCATCACGACCGTGTCGAACATCCCGAGGACGTTGGCCTGGAGCCCTCTGCCCCTGAAGTTGCTCATCGTTGTGCTGCTTTCCGTCGTACACACTGCGCCGGCGGTGCGGGTGCCGACAGCGTGGTGCGTTGAGGGTGGGGACGGGAACCAACCACGGGTCCGGAGGGTGGGGCACTTCGGGCACGAGGCAGGTGGCTTGGGGGACGCCGTTCAGCCACGTTGCCGGGCGGACGATCGCACCACAGGTGGCTGAGATCATAGCCCTGTTGTTTGAGCATTCAAGATGAATCGGAATGTGTGCTGCCGCCCCATCACGCATTCACAGGTTTCCCAACTGGCCTTGCTCGGCACGTAGTGCCCGCGGCGGCACGCGCGCGGGCACCACGGCCTCGCCACCCTGGGCCGATCCGGCGGCAACCGATGCGGGGCGGGCGGCAACCAACGGCTGAACTGCGGAATTCCGGAGACTCAGCCGAAGGGCCATTCCATGTCAACCTCACCACCCGCAGCAGACCGCCGCCTGCGTCGGCGCTTCGCACGTCCGCTTCCGATGGCGCTCGCGGGCGTACTCGTGGCGGCGACCGGGGCGCTCGTGCCGGTGCTGGCCAGTGGCGCCGAGCCCGCCTGCTCGGTGGACTACACCGTCACCGGCCAGTGGGACGGCGGCTTCCAGGGTGCCGTCGCGGTCACCAACCTGGTTGAGTCGGTGACGAGTTGGACGCTCACTTTCGAGCTGGGTGACGGCCAGAAGGTAACCCAGGGCTGGAACGCCGACTGGTCGCAGTCCGGCACCACCGTGACGGTGAAGGCGCCGGGCTGGAGCCAGTCGCTGGCCACCGGCGCCACGGCCACCGCCGGTTTCCTGGGTTCCCGCTCCTCCACCGAGGCCCCGGCGTCACCGACGTCCTTCCAACTCAACGGAAAGCCCTGCGTCTCCGGCGTCGACACGACGCCGAGCCCGAGTGCGACCGCCGAGCCCACCTTCAGCGAGTCGGCGAGCCCCACAGCCACCCCGACAACGACGGCGACAGCCACACCATCGCCGACGCCGACCTCGACCGACGCCGCCGACGAATGGAACCCGCCCGCCGACCTCGTCAAGCCCCTCGACGAGGTCTGGAACCACATGGCGTCGACGTACCCCGACATATACGGCTTCAAGAACTACGGCTTCGACCAGGTGATGGCCAACGGCGGCAGCATCAACTACTGCGTCCGCTGGGAGTCCGACAACCCCGTGTCCGCGAGTCTGCGCGACAGGATCGAGTCGCAGCTGCAGAAGCAGTTCGGTAAGTGGATGGCCGCTCTCACCGAGAACGGCAGGGGCTACAACGACTGGCCCTACGCCACCGTCCCGGTCAAGGTCGTCGGCTGGGCCGTCAAGGACCGCTCGCTGCTTCAGTGGAACGACGACTCCGTCGACATCTACGTGAACAACCTCGACGACGGAGGCGCACCGCAGTGCGCCCCGCCCTGCGGCCGCTTCTTCCACCAGGACGGCGACTACTCGCAGTGCCCCGGCGGAGCGGCCCGCCACTACGACCAGTCGCTGTGGCTCACCAAGGGCATGGGCTTCGGCGGCGCGGGCGGCGACTGGGGCCAGCGCGTCGACCAGGAGTACTTCACAGGCGCCCTGGACGCCGAGAACGTGCACATCTACCTGCACGAAGTCGGCCACACCTTCGGCCTCGACGACTTCTACGACTGGACGCCGACGGGCGTGGGCGGGTTCATCATGAACGCGGGCAGCGCGACCGAGATCACCACGTTCGACAAGTGGATGCTGCGCGACTTCTGGCGCCACATCAAGGACCGCTACGGCTACTGAGCTTCGGCATACGGCATCGGCCGCCTGCGACCTCATCGATCGCAGGCGGCCGATGCCGCGCGTACAGCTGAGCCGGCCTACCGCACCAGACAGGGACGCTTGTTGTCGAACTCCCAGCCGGGAACGAGGAAACGCATCCCGACCGCGTCGTCGCGCGCCCCCAGCGCCTTCTCCTGGTACAGCTCGTGCGCGGCGAGGAGCCGGTCCATGTCGAGCTGGATTCCCAGACCGGGGGCGCTGGAGATGGCGATCTCACCGTCCACGATGCGCGGCGGTGCGGCGGTGAGCCGCTCCAGGCCCTCCTGCCAGATCCAGTGCGTGTCCAGGGCGTTGTACTCGCCGGGAGCCGCGGCACCGCAGTGCGCCACCATGGCCAGGGAGATGTCGAAGTGGTTGTTCGAGTGGCATCCCCAGGTCAGGCCCATGGCATTGCAGAGCTGGGCGACACGCACGGAACCCTGCATGGTCCAGAAGTGCGGGTCGGCCAGCGGGATGGACACCGACTGCAGGGCCAGGGCGTGGGTCATCTGCCGCCAGTCGGTGGCGATCATGTTGGTCGCCGTGGGCAGTCCGGTCGCGCGCCGGAACTCGGCGAGGACCTCGCGGCCCGAGTAGCCGTCCTCGGCTCCGCACGGGTCCTCGGCGTAGGCGAGGGTGCCCACCAGCGGCGCGCACAGTTCGATCGCCTCGCGCAGCGACCACGCGCCGTTGGGGTCGAGGGTGATGCGCGCCTCGGGGAAGCGCTCCTTGAGCTTCCGTATCGCCTTGACCTCCTCGCTGCCGTCGAGCACCCCGCCCTTCAGCTTGAAGTCGCGGAAGCCGTAGAGGTCGTACGTGGCCTCGGCCTGGCGGACGATCGCCTCGGGGGTCAGCGCCTCCTCGTGCCGGATGCGGTACCACTCCACGTCCGAGTCGCCCTCGCGCACGTACTCCAGGTCGGTGCGGTCGGGGTCGCCCACGTAGAAGAGGTAGCCGAGGACGCGTACGGAGTCGCGCTGCTGTCCGTCACCGAGCAGGGCCGCCACGGGCACGTCGAGGTGCTGTCCCAGGAGGTCGAGGAGGGCCGACTCGACGGCGGTCACGGCGTGGACGGTGGTGCGCAGGTCGAAGGTCTGCAGGCCGCGGCCGCCGGAGTCGCGGTCGCCGAACCTCTCGCCGATCTCGCGCAGGACGCGCTTGTAGTCGCCCACCTTCGCGCCGACGACGAGGGACTCGGCGTCGCGCAGCGTCTGCGTGATCTTCTCCCCGCCCGGCACCTCACCGAGTCCCGTACGGCCCTCCGAGTCCTTCAGGACGACCACGTTGCGGGTGAAGTAGGGACCGTGCGCACCGGAGAGGTTCAGCTCCATCGAGTCCCGTCCGGCGACGGGGTAGACGGAGAATTCGGTGACGGTCGGCTGGCTTCCGCTTGTCATCAGGGTTCCTTGCGTTCGGAAGTGGGTCGACGGTGGTATCGGCGGTGGTCGGATGAGGCGCTGGTCAGATGCTGAGAGTGTCGAGAGCCCACTCGACGGCGAGGACACCGCCCAGTCCGAGTATCGCGAGCACGGTGGTGTACGTGGTCCGCGCCTTGATCGCGTCGAGGACCGACAGGTTGAAGTACTCCTTGAACATCCAGAAGCCGGGGTCGTTGACGTGGCTGAAGGCGATCGAGCCGCAGGAGACGGCGAGGACCATGAGTTCGGGGTGGACGCCGCTGCCGGCGACGAGCGGCGCCACGATACCGGCGGCCGTGACGACGGCGACGGTCGCGGATCCGAGGGCCACGCGGAGGATGGCGGCGATGAGCCACGCGAGGATGATCGGCGAGATGTTCCAGCCGTCCGTGAAGTCCTTGATGTAGTCGGCGATGCCGCCCTCGACGAGGACGCCCTTGTACGCACCGCCGGCGCCGATGACCATGAGGATCATGGCCATGGACTTGGCCGCCGAGACGCACGACGCGCTCACCTCGTCCAGTCCGCGGCCGATCCGCGGGCCGAACGCCCAGATGGCGAGGCACAGCGTCAGCAGGAGGGCGATCGGTGCCGAGCCGATGAAGTTGACGACGTGCAGGGCCGGGTTGTCGTCGGACATGGCCATGTCGGTCACGGCGGCGCCCGCGATCAGGACGACCGGGACGAGGGCGACGAAGAGGGACCAGGCCATGCTCGGCATCTCGTCGTCTTCGAAGACGCGCTCGGTGACGAGGCCCTGGGGGATGGAGGGGTTCATCTTCTTGATGAACGGGAGCCGCGGCCACACGAGGGCGATGAGCGCGCCGAACGGAACGGCGAAGAAGAGGCCGTAGAACAGCGTGTGGCCGACCGAGGCGTTGAAGGTGGCGGCGACCGCGGTGGGGCCGGGGTGGGGCGGCAGGAAGCTGTGCATCGTGGACAGGGCGATCGACATCGGGAGGCCGACCCACAGCAGGTTCTTGCGGGTGACCCGGACGATGGTGAACGCGACGGGCACGATGATGACGAAGGCGACCTCGTAGAACATGGTCACGCCGATGAGCATGGCCGTCACGACCATGGCGACCTGCACGTAGCGCTCACCGAAGGCGTCGATGAGTTTGTTCGCTATTCGCTGGGCGGCGCCCGAGTCTCCCATGACGCGGCCCAGCATGGCGCCGAGTCCGACGACGAGCATGGTGTCGCCGATCTGGCCGCCGACGCCCTCCCCGAGGACGTCCGCGATCTCCGCGGACGGAATCCCCTGGACCAGCGCGACCCCGACGGCCACCAGGAGGAGGGAGATGAAGCCGTTGAGTTTCAGCCTGGTCATGAGGAACAGCAGGATCAGCACGCTGATTCCGACGACGACAAGAGGCATGGATCAGTTCCCCTTTGAACTGTGCGCAGATGGTGGCCGCTGGTACGACGGGCGTCCGTCAGGCGTCGTACGGGCCAGGGCGGTGGGGTTTGGGGGGCGTGGCGGCCGGGCGTGGCGCCCGGCTGGGCCGGTGCGGGTCGGTGCTCCCGAGGCATGGGGGTGCGGGCGCACGGCGTGACCGAGGCCGGGTGCCGGGTGCGGCGGGCCGGTCTGTGTGGTGACGCGGGAGCGGCGGTGCGGGGGCCGCTGCCGCTCGGTCGGTGACGAGCTGGGGTACTGCTGGGTTACTGCTGGGGTCTTCCAGCCGGGGCGTGCCCCGCGGTGTGCCGGGGCGCGCCCGTTCCCGCGGGGCGTCGGTACGGGTTGTCACGCCGCGTACCGGCGGTGGGCCGTCAGGCCGCGTGCCGACGGTGGGTCAGGCGCGGCTCAGCGCGTGGCTCCCACCAGCGCCAGACCCGTGTCCAGCAGCTTCTCCAGTTCGGCCAGGTCCTCCGGACCGGGGTCGGTGAGCGGGGCGCGCACCGGGCCGACCGGCCTGCCGCGCAGCCGCGCCGCGGCCTTGACCAGGGAGACCGCGTAGCCCGGCACCCGGTCGCGCAGCTCGACCAGCGGGACGTAGAAGCTGCGCAGCAGTTCGTCGGTCGTGGCGTGGTCGCCGTTCTGGAAGGCGGTGAAGAAGGCGTTCGCGATCTCGGGTGCGAAGGCGTGGACCGCCGACGAGTACGCGGGCACGCCGACCGTCGCGTAGGCGCGGGCCTGGATCTCGGCGGTGGCGGCCCCGTTGAAGAAGAGCAGGTGGTCGGGGGCGGCAAGGGTGAGGCGCTGCAGGCGGTCCAGGTCGCTGTGGCCGTCCTTGAGGCCGATCACGGTGGGAATCTCCGCGATGCGGCGCAGGCTCTCGGCGGTGAAGGCCACCTGGTCGCGCTGGTAGACGATGAGGGGCAGCTCGGTACCCGCGGCGATCTGGCGTACCTGCTCGACGAGGCCGTCCTGCGGGGCCTTCAGCAGGTAGTGGGGAAGCACCAGCGCGGCGTCCGCTCCGGCCTCCTCCGCGATCCGCGCGAAGCGCAGGGCCTGCGCCCAGCCGTAGCCGATGCCGGCGACGACCGGCGTCCGCCCGTCGGCCACCTCGACCGCCGCGGTGATGACCTGGCGGTACTCGTCCTCGTCGAGCGCGGTGAACTCGCCCGTGCCGCAGGCGGGGAAGACGGCGCCGGGGGCGGTGGCCAGCTGGTCGGCCAGGTAGGCGCGGTAGGCGTCCAGGTCGAGGCTGCCGTCGTCCGCGAAGCTGGTGAGCGGGAAGGACAGCACGCCGCGCGCCATGCCGTCACGCAGGCGTCGCGCGACATCCTGGGCCGCCGTGTTCAGTGACATGAACTTGTCTCCATGTATATGGACTCGATTTACATATGGGAATGGAGGTTAGGGTGATGCACGCGGCTGGTCAATGGATGACCGGCCGCGGGCCGCCCGGTGCGGCACCTCAGGGCCGCACGCCCTCCTCGTGCACCGCCTGCGTCCAGGCGCGGGCCTGCTCGCTGAGGGTGATGCCGAGGCCGGGCCGCGACGACAGGTGCATCCGTCCGTCGCTGATGCGGAGCCGCTCGTTGAACAAGGGCTCCAGCCAGTCGAAGTGCTCCACCCACGGCTCGTGCGGATAGGCCGCGGCGAGGTGGAGGTGGATCTCCATGGCGAAGTGGGGCGCGAGCTGCACGTGCTGGTGCTCGGCGAGGGTGGCCAGCTTGAGGAACTGGGTGATGCCGCCGATGCGGGGCGCGTCCGGCTGGATGATGTCAGCCGCGTTGTGGCGCAGCAGTTCGTAGTGCTCGGCCACGCTCGCGAGCATCTCGCCCGTCGCCACGGGCGTGTCCAGCGAGGCGGCGAGGGCGGCGTGGCCCTGGGCGTCGTATGCGTCGAGGGGTTCCTCGATCCAGGTCAGGCCGAACTCCTCGAGGGCGCGGCCCATGCGCTGCGCGGTGGGCCGGTCCCACTGCTGGTTGGCGTCGACCATGAGCGGCACGTCGTCGCCGAGGTGCTCGCGCACGGCGGTCAGACGGCGCAGGTCCGCCTTGCCGTCGGGCTGACCCACCTTGATCTTGATGCCGCCGATGCCGCCGGCGAGGGAAGCCGTGGCGTTCTCCAGGACCTGCTCGGTCGGGGTGTGCAGGAAGCCGCCGGAGGTGTTGTAGCACCGGACGGAGTCGCGGTGCGCGCCCAGCAGCTTGGCGAGCGGCAGACCCGCCCGCTTGGCCTTGAGGTCCCACAGGGCGATGTCGAAGGCCGCGATGGCCTGGGTGGAAAGGCCGCTGCGGCCGACCGAGGCACCCGCCCACACCAGCTTCGTCCAGATTTTGGCGATATCGCTGGGGTCCTCGCCGATCAGGGCGGGCGCGATCTCCTTGGCGTGCGCGAACTGGCCCGGGCCGCCCGCGCGCTTGGAGTAGCTGAAGCCGATGCCCTCGTGCCCCTGCTCGGTACCGACCTCGACGAAGAGGAAGGCGACTTCGGTCATCGGCCGCTGGCGGCCCGTGAGGACCTTGGCGTCGCTGACGGGAGTGGACAGCGGGAGGGTGACCGAGGAGAGCTTGAGCCAGGAGATCCTGTCCAGCGTCGCCTCGCCCTGGTTCGCTACATGCGGCGTCATGTTCGTTGTACTCACCACTGGAGCTCCGGTGCCTTGGATGGGTGGGGAGCGACGGGCTCCGTCCCGGGGGGCCCGCCGCGGTGCCGGCCGGAGCGTCCCGCTCAGCCGTTGCCCTTGAAGCTAAGGCGCCGGAAGATTCACGTCTAACTCAAATTTTGCATGCGTTGATACCTGGAGAGCATCGTTGTTCACACTCGCGCAACTGACGAGTTTCGTGGCCGTCGCAGAAGAGCTGCACTTCACGCGGGCGGCGGAGCGGCTCCGGATGACGCAGCCCCCGCTGAGCCGGCAGATCCGGCAGCTGGAGAACGACCTCGGGGTCCAGCTCCTCAACCGGACGAACAAGTCGGTCCAGCTGACGCCCGCGGGCCGCGCCTTCCTGGTCGAGGCGCGCGGCATCCTGCGCCAGTCCGAGCACGCCGCCCTCGCCGTCCGGCAGGTCTCGACGGGCGAGGCGGGCAGCATCACCATCGGCTTCACCGCCGCCAGCGCCTACTCCACGCTCGGCACGCTGCTGCGCACGGCCCGCGAGGCCGTGCCCCGGGCGGAGATCGTCCTGCGCGAGATGGTCACCCGCGACCAGCTGGCGGCACTCGCGAACAACAGCCTGGACCTGGGCCTGATCCGGCCCTCGGTGACGGGCCCGGACCTGCTGTCCAGACCCGCCGTACGGGAACAGCTCCTCGCCGCGCTGCCGACAGGCCACGCACTCACGTCACGCGAGGGGCCGCTCCAGATCGCGGACTTCGAAGGCCAGGAGCTGCTGATGTACTCGCCCACGGAAGCCCGCTACTTCCACGAGCTGCTCATCAGCATCTTCCGGACCGCCCGCGTGACGCCCGTCTACTCCCAGTACCTGAGCCAGGTCCACAGCATCCTGGCCCTCGTCAACTGCGGCCTCGGAGCGGCCCTGGTCCCGGAGGCGGCCGCACAACTGAGGTACGCCGATATCGTCTTCAAACCGGTCGAACTACCCACGCCCGAGCCCGTGGAACTCGACCTGGTGTGGCGCAGGAACAACGACAACCCGGCACTGCACGCGCTGCTCCGGCAGCTGTGAGGACGGACGCCACGGTGCCGGAGCGGGTCGTCTCGGTCACTTCAGGCGTACGGACAGCCCGCTGCCGGAGTACGTGGGGACGGCCTCGTACGTACGTCCCTCGGCGCGGACCGTGATGGTGCCGAACCGCCCGCGCAGGCCGCCGCCGGCACGCAGGACCCGGACGATGGTGCCCTCCGCGGGAGACCCCTCGACCCGGAGCTCGAGGGCGCTGCCCCGCCCGAGGACGGCCGAGCCGGAGACGGTCAGGGCAGGAGCGCCGCAGTCGCCGACCGCCACGTCGAGCGTCGTGCCGGAGGCCTGGCCGTAGCTGCCGCGCACCCGGACGCCGTCGTCGGCCGTCAGCCGGAGGGAGCCGCCGCGGACCTGGACGTCACCGGTGCCGAGTGCGTCCGGGGATCCGGCGACGAGGGTGCCGGCCTCCACGGACGTACCGCCGGTGTAGCGGTTGGCGCCGGTCAGGGTCAGGGAGCCGGTGCCGAGCTTGGTGAGGGAGCCGGGTCCTTCGATGTCGTTGTGCCAGGCGTCGGCCGCGTGGAAGCCGCCCGCGGCGGCGTCCATGTCGACGCGCACGTCGCCGTCGAAGGAGCCGTAACCGTCAGCCGCAGCGAAGAGGTTGAGCCGCCCCCACTGCTCGGGCCCGTCCAGCAGGACGTACCCGGAGGGCAGGGCCGTGGTGCGCAGCACCTCGCGGCGCTGCTCGGCGGTGAGGTAGGGCAGCCGGGTCTCGATGAGCACCTCGGCACCCTTGGGCACGGTCATCGGGACGCGGCCGTTGCCGCGCTTGGGCAGGATGTACGTGAGCCGCGGGGTGACCGCTCGCTCGTTGGCGGCACGGTCGGCGTACGGGTCGGTGTCCGTGCCCGCCGAGTGCGCGTAGGCATACAGGGTGTCGGCCGTGGTGCCGGTCTGCGCCCGCAGGTACGAGGCGGCCTGCTGCCGTGCGGCGGCCTTGAGGTCGGCGTTGGCCGGGTCGTACAGCGCCGCGGCGGCGAGTGCGGTGGCCAGGATGCGGCCACCCATGACGTCGATGGCAGAGTGCATGCCGGAGAGGATGCGGGTGTGGCTGGCCGCGGAGGCGTGGGCCACCAGCTCCTGGAACCGCTCGGGTATCGCGTACGCGAGTGCCAGGGAGGCCAGGTAGAGGGCGTTGGTGTGCCCGCTGGGGTAACCGCCGTCCTCGGCAGGGGCGGTGCCGCGCTGGCGCAGCAGTTGCGGGGCGACGACGACCTCGGAATTGTAGACGGGGAAGCCGAAGGCGTCCGTGGCGCCGGTGTCGACGACCTCGTTGTCCTCCGTCATCCGCCAGGGCCGCGGGTACTGGTACGCGAACTTGCCCGGGTTACTCGAGGCGTACGGGCCGCGCAGGGTCTGGACGAGCTGGACCACCTTGCCCAGCTCCGAGTCGGCGGCGCCGGCGCCGATGGCGGAACCGGCGGGCGCACCGGCCGGCACGGCGTCGCTGATTTTCCCGGCCGGGGTGCCGTCGGGCGCGCTGGTGATGCTGGTGACCGCCTTGGCCCCGGTCCGGTACACCTCGGTGAGCGGGCCGAGGCCGGCGGTGGCCGCGTAACTCTGGTCCTGGCGGTCGTAGATGAAGGACTGCCGGGCCTGGTCGTCGGTACGGCGTGTGGTGAGCGCGATCGAGTAGCGCATGTTGGCCCGCAGCACGTCGGCGGCGAGCGGGGTGCCGTTGTTCCAGGCCGCTCCGGTCTCCCAGAGGCGCTGCATTCCGGAGAGGATGCGGACCGCGGCGTTGGTCTCGGGGGTGAGGCGGTCGGCGGTGTTGGTGAGGTAGTCGTCGACGAAGGCACGTACTGCCGTCGCTTCCTCGGCTGCGTACGCCTGCTGGCCGGGCAGCCAGGCGAGCGCCGCGGGGCCGGCGACCAGCCCTGCCGAGAGACCGGCGGAACGCTTGAGGAAGTTCCGCCGGTCCATGCGGACCATGGGGGCACGTGCCGTCATGCTGTCTGCTCTCCGCTCCAACAAGCGCTTACCGCCGACTGACTGTGCGGTGGAGTGTATGGGGCGAACGAGGCTGGTGAGACTGCATTATCCGAACATGAAGCACTTGAGGAATGAACGCCGGATGACGGCCTGGGAACGGCGGTCGGCGACGGGCCCCGAGCGATCAGCCCGAACGATCGGCCCGAGCGATCAGCCCGCCTGCGCGTCCAGAAGGGGGATCAGTTGCTCCTCCTCGTACGTCAGATGGGCCTCGAGTTCGTCAGTGAGCCGCTCCACCTCGCGGAGCACCAGCTGAGGGTCCGCGCCTTCGGCGGAGACGACCTGGCGCAGGTCGGCGAGGAGCTCCGCGACCTTCTGGTGTTCCGCACGCAGCCGGTCCATCGTCGGAGCGAGTTCGGGATGGCGCTGGGCGAGGAACGGGAACATCGCGGTGTCCTCGCCGGTGTGGTGGTTGTGCAGCCCTTGACAGAGGGTCAGGCAGTTCACGCGGAGCTGGGCGCCCAGTCCTCCGGGACCAGACTCGCTGATCTCCTTCCTGATCAGGGCGAGTTCACGCCGGAACGCGTCGTGGATCAGCTTGAGGGCCGCGCCCACCGAGGACGCGTTCGGGTTGGGTGGGCCGGGGAGCGCCTGCAGGGCCACGACGGGGATGACGCGGGTGGTCTTCGCCTGGTAGTCGGCCCACCCGGGTTCCGCGTCGACCGCGCGGGCGAAGACCCGGTCGCGTTCGGCGCCCTCCAGGACGACGGCTTCCGCCTCGTACGTGAAGATGCCGTCCTCGACCGTGACGCGCGGGTTCGCCAGGATGTTGTGGAACCAGTCCGGGTGCTTCGGCGCCCCGGCGGCAGAGGCGATGACCAGGACACGTTCGCCGTCGGGAAGGTAGCCGAGCGGGGTCGTGTGCCGGGCGCCGGACCGCGCTCCGGTGGTGGTCAGGAGGAGCAGCCGGGCTCCCTCGAAATACCCACCGACGCGCCCCTGGTTGGCGCGGAACTCATCGATGATCTGCTGGTTGAAATCGTTCGGCATTCTCTGCTTTCTTCTCCGGGTCGGGGTCGGCTCAGTTCACGGGCAGGGCGAATTCACCGCCGTACGGAACGATCGCGAAGGCGGTATGGAGGTGCGGGAAAACAGGGGTCCGGGGCGAGCACGAAATGCTCGCTATTGCCGCGTGAGCCTCACGGCGGCACTCACGGCCACCCGGAATCCGCTGGTCAGCGACGTGGAAAAAGGGACAGGCGGGCCTCTCGCCCGCCTCGCGCTCACGTCGAGGCCGGGTGCCCTACTCGTTTGTGGCCCATGGCCGACCCGGCAGTCACGGGCTCAACCTATTCCAACCAACGCGCCCTGGCAACGCGTATTTTCCGGCCAATTCCTTGTCCTGCGCGCCCGCTCGGGCGCGGGTCGTGAAGCACCTGGAACCGATCGGGCACGCTCTTGCACCCGGTGGGGAGATCCGGCGAACATGTCATAGCCATACGTCGATCGGTGGATCGATCGGGCAAGCGGCGACGTACGTTCGACCGCATGACTGATCCACTTGAGTCCGCTTCTCACCCCGGCCACCCCGGCCGCCCCTCCAGGCGAGGGGTGTTGCGAGCGGCGACCGTCGCCGGCGGAGCCCTCGGTATCCCCGTGGGAACCTTGTCGGCCGGTGCTCATCCGGCGGCGGCGGTACCGGCGACCGCCTCGGCAACTCCTCCAGAGCTGCCCGCCGGCCTGTCGGCGTACCGCACTCGCTACATCAACTGGGCCGGAGAGATCACCCACGACGGGTTATGGGCCTGCGCCCCCCGAACCGGCCAGGACATCGCCGACCTCGCCAACTGGGCGCACGCCAACGGCTGGCGGCTGCGCGCACGGGGCAAGGCGCACAACTGGTCCCCGCTCACCATCACCGGGTCCGCCGAGTCCGGCGCGCGCGTCCTGCTCATGGACACCACCGAGCACCTGACCCGCATGGAACTCACCACCCCGCCCGCCGGCGCTCCCGGCGCGGTCCGAGCGCAGACCGGGGTGACGCTTGAAACGCTGATGGCGTTCCTGGCCGACCACGGCCTTGGCGTCACCAACACCCCGGCGCCCGGCGAGCTGACGCTCGGCGGCACACTGGCCATCGACGCCCACGGCACCAGCGTGCCCGCCGTCGGCGAGGACGCGCGTCCCGGTCACACCTACGGGACCCTCAGCAACCTCGTCCTCTCCGTCACCGCCGTCGTCTGGGACAGCGCCCGGGCCGAGTACGTGGTGCGGACCTTCCACCGGGGCGCCGACGAGGAATGCGAGGCGCTGGCCACCCACATCGGCCGCGGCCTCCTCGTGGAGGCGGTGCTCCAGGCCGGCGATGAGGTCCCGCTGCGTTGCCGGAGCCGGATCGATCTCACCGCTGACGAACTGTTCGCCGCTCCGGGCAGCGCCCTGGCGGCCCGGGGCAACACGTTCGCCGACTTCCTGGATCGCACGGGACGCGTGGAGGCGATCTGGTTCGCCCACACCGACAAGCCCTGGCTGAAGGTGTGGAGCCTCAGCCCCCAGCGCCCGGCCTCCGCCCGGGAGGTGCACCACCCGTACAACTACCCGTTCAGCGACTCGCTGCCGACGCCCGTCGCCCGCCTGGCGGGGCGTATGTTGGCGGAGGGCGCCTGGTACCTCGCACCCGAGTTCGGCGCCGCGCAGTACGCGGTGGCGGCGACCGGCCTGACCACCACCTTCGCCTCGGATCTGTGGGGCGCCTCTCACAACCTGCTGTTCTATCTGCGCCCCACTACGCTCCGCGAGACCGCCAACGGCTACGCCATTCTGACCCGGCGTGTCGACGTGCAGCGCGTCGTCTCGGAGTTCGCCACTTACTACCGCGAGCGGCTCGAGGAGTGGGCTGCGGCGGGCAGGTTCCCGGTCAACGGGCAGGTCGAGATCCGTGTGGGCGGACTCGACCGGCCCGAGGAGTCCGCCGCCCGGGGTGCCCGCCCGCCGCTGCTCTCCGTCGTGCGACCGCACCCCGACCACCCGGAGTTCGACTGCGCGGTGTGGGTCGATGTGCTGACCCAGTCGACGACTCCCGACGCCCACGAGTTCTACCGGGATCTGGAACGGTTCCTGCTGCGCACCTTCGACGGCGGCTACGCCCTCACCCGCGTCGAGTGGTCCAAGGGCTGGGCCTACACCGACACGGCGGCCTGGGCCGACAAGGAGGTCATCGGAACCGTGGTGCCTGCCACCTACGGCCATGGACAGTGGTCGGAGGCGATCGGCATCCTGGACCGCCTCGACCCGCATGGCGTGTTCGGTAACGCGTTCACCGATCAGTTGGTCCGTGTGTGACCGGGCATCCGTAGCAGCCGGCAGCTGCCGGATACGCTGCCCGGACAATCGACGCGGCTCGGCGTGTTCCTGGGGGGATCATGGCGCGGGATCTGAAGCCATCGCGGTCAGACGAACCGGCAGATGAAGCGCCAGACGAACCGGCTGACGAGGCGCTGCGGGCGCGGACCGAAGACGAGGATCGCGCTCAGCGCGCTGCGCTGCCGGTCACAGTCACCGCGCTCGTCGCCGTCCTCCTTGCGGGAGCCCTCCTGTGCTGGGCGGTGATGTACGGCCTGCTGGGCATGAAGCTGATGATCTTCGACATGCCCAGCAGGGAGTGCAGCGGTTCGGACTGTCCTCGGGGCATGCTGCCCGTGTGGCTGCTTGCCGTCGCCTTCGGGTTCGCCTTTGCGCCCATGGCTCGCTTTGCCTGGAAGTGGGCCGAGAAGACCCTGTCCTCCCGGGGGATGGCGGTCGTCGCCGCGTTGGGTGTGCTGGCCGCGGTCTGGCCCGGATGGCTCGGCTACGCGTGGCTGCGCGGACCGCACATGGACGTGGCGTGGGAGGTCGGACGCGACCGCCCCTCGTCGGTACGCGTGCTCGGCTACTGGGCCCCCGACTCCTCCACGGTGGTACGGGCGCGCAGCGACGGCCTCCGCGCCTACGACACCGCGCAAGGCAAGGTGCGCTGGAGCTTTTCCGCACCAGCCCGGTTCTCGGTGTGCGCCCTGAGCCGCACCACGCCGTCGGGGGTCGGCCTCGTCGGTTTCGGGCGCCACAACGAGTCGTGCGGCACGTCCGTCGCGGCCGTGGACCTGGCCTCCGGACGAACCCTGTGGACGAAGACCATGGCCCCCTCCGAGGAGGCCGCCCGCAGCGAGACCGCAGTCCTGACCTCGGCCGGTTCCACCGCCGTTGCCCGGCGTGGCGACGCCATTGTGGGCCTTGCACTACGCGACGGCTCCGAGCGGTGGCGCCTCGACGTGCCGCGTAACTGCGAGGCACGGAACGTCGAGGCTGCCGAGGACTGGGTCCTGGTCGTCGAGGAGTGCGCCGACGAGTCCTTCTCCGCTGTGACGATGCAACTGTCGGCCGTGGACGCGCAGTCGGGCCGACGCCTGTGGCGGAGCGAGCTGCCTACGGGCAGCCCCGCGCAGACCGTCCAGGTACTGTCCGCCGATCCGATCGCTCTGTACGTCGCCGAGACGGACGAGCGCGGAACCAACGGCGTGGTCACCTTTGACGACACCGGTCATCAGAGAGCCGTCATCCCCGTGTCCGGCCCCGACGAGGACCTTGCGTTCATGCCGTACGGGACGACCTTCGCGACACCCACGGGGGTACCGCTCTTCCAAGCCGTGGTGAGCCGCGGCTTGTTCATCACTGTCGCCAAGGACGCCCAGGACAGACCGCAGGGCCTGTCCGCGTACTCACTGACGGACGGCCGACGCGTCTGGCACACGTCGTTCGAAGACCGGATCGTCGCGCTGTCCCCAGGGCGCAGTGGGGAGGTCGATGTCGTGACGTCCATGACGTGGAACCGGCTCTGGAGCGTGGACGCTCGCAGCGGCGACCAGGAAGGCGAAGCCGTCGTGCTTCGGGACGCGCCCCTGAGCGACCTGTTCGACGTGCGGCTCCGCCCTCACAGCGGCTACGTCTTCGTCAACCTGGACGAGGACAGCGACAAACCCGCCCTGTTCGCCGTGGACTAGCAGCGCTTCGTCGTCGACGAGTAGTGCTTAGTCGGGTCTGCCGATCGGGCGTGCCGCGTTCCGCTGATCGACAATTGGGCAACAGTCCTCCCGTCCCCTTGGAGTAGGCACGCTGCGGGATGTGAGAGTGAGGCGCATGAAGTCTCGTACCGCCTTCGCCGTCTGCGCCGTCTGCGTCGTGCTCGCAGCGCTCACCGGATGCGGCGGTGGGGGAACGGCTCACGAGTCCCCGGTGGCCGGCGCGTCCGGCGAGAGCCGGGGGTCCGGTGGCGGGACGGGCGACAAGTCCCCCGTGCCCAGCGCCCCCGCCGAGAGCCGGGCGCCGACTCCGGGGAAGGGGTCGAAGGACCCCGACGACATCAACGGCGACGGGTACCGCGACCTCGTCGTGCCCGTCCCCGGCGGCGAACGGATCGCTGTGCTCTACGGCTCGGCGAAGGGGCTCGACCCCTCGACCTGCACGGTCTACGGCCGCCGCGACCTGGGCCTGCCGGATCCGCCGGAGGACGTGGCCGGGAGCAACCCGCTCGCCCCGGACACGGTCGCCGACCTGGACGGCGACGGTTTCCCGGACTTCGTCACGACCGTCATGGGCGAGATCGTCGAGGACCGGAGGATATCCGGCGCACGCACCGCCCCGTACGTGACGTGGGGAGGACCCGGCGGCCCCACAGCAGGGGCCGGGGCGACCCCGGTGCGACTGCCGCAGAGCGCAACAAAGCTGGGCCTTCAGACCGTCGTGCGCGGCGACTTCGACGGGGACGGGCACCACGACCTCGCGGGCCTCGCGAAGAACGAGTCGTCCCTGGTGGTGCTGTACGGCCCGTTCACGCGGTCCGGTGTACCGGCGCGCACCGATACCGGCCTGCCGCTGCAGGATGGCCAACTCGTCGTGGACGCCATCGACCCGTCCGGCAAGCCGCGCGCGACGTCCCTGCTGTTCCACGAAACGAGCGACGGTGAGCAGTCCGGCAACGTCCTCTACCCGGCCCGCCGCGGCATCGGCCTGTCCGCGAGCGGCAGGCGGCTGCGCCTCGGCAACGCCCACGCGTTCGGCGACTTCGACGGCGATGGGCTGCGCGATGTGGCCGTCGGGGACGATGGCGGCCGCAACGACGAGCCCGGCTACGAGACGGAGGCGCCCGAGGTCGACGGATCGCTCGCCGTGTACCCCGGCAGAGGCGGCGCGCCGGTCACCTACCGGCTGCCCGAGGTGCCCGAGGGCGCAGGCACCGACTACGGGCCCGGCGGTTTCACGGCCGCCGATCCGGACGGCGACGGCCGCGACGGCATCCTCCTTGCCACGTACGAAGGTGCCACGCTCATCGACGGCGACAAGCGCACCTCTGTCCTGCGCGAAGTGCGGAAGGGGCCCGCGAAATGGCGGCACGCCCGGCCCGCCGGGGCCGCCGACTTCGACGGTGCCGGCAAGGACGAGCTGATCCTCAACTGGGCGTCCGGCACCCTCTTCGGCCTGTACGGCGAGGACCCCACGCACTGGTGGATCACCGACGGCACGACGTCCCGGGATCAGGCGTCCTTCACGACGACGGGGTTCGCTCCCCGCGCCTCCTAAGCCAGCCGGGCTGCTGTGACGAGGCGCCCGCCGGACATGGCGACCGAAAATCAGTGGACATGAAGATCCCAGCGGCCCTATGTTCGGCCGGTCCCAGCGAAGCGTCCACGCGTCCGAAGAGGTGCATTTGATGACGGTCCAGGCAACCGCGGCCAGCTTCCACCGGCCGCCCTCCCCGACCGTTCTGACCTCTTCGAACCAAAGGACTCCCAGAAGTGGATCTGCCACGTAGCTTCACCATCCGCGAGAGCAGCCATCTCCTCTGCAACCCGTTCACCAGCGAGAAGCTGGCCCTCCTCGGTCAGGCCATCAGCCCGTCGCCGGGCACGCGCGTGCTCGACCTCGCCTGCGGCAAGGGCGAGTTGCTGTGCACCTGGGCGCGCGACCACGGCGTGACCGGCACCGGCGTCGACATCAGCACCGTCTTCCTCGGCGCCGCCCGCGCGCGGGCCGTCGAGCTGGGCGTGGCCGACCGGGTCGGCTTCGTGCACGGGGACGCGTCGGGCCATGTCTCCGACGATCCGGTCGGCATCGCCTCGTGCGTGGGCGCCACCTGGATCGGTGGCGGCGTGCGGGGCACGGTCGAACTCCTCCGGCGCAGCCTCGCCCCCGGCGGCATGATGCTGATCGGCGAACCGTACTGGCGCCGCGAGCCCCTCGACCAGGCCACCGTCGAGGCCTGCCATATGTCCCGCAAGGAGGAGCTTTTCCCGCTGCCGGAACTGCTCCAGCACTTCGGCGACTTGGGCTGCGACGTCGTCGAAATGGTCCTGGCCGACCAGGACAGCTGGGACCGGTACGTCGCTGCGCAGTGGCTCAACATCCGCCGCTGGCTCGACGCCAACCCCGACGACGAACTGGCCGACGAGCTGCGCGCGGAACTCACCACGTCTCCCGTCCAGCACGCCAGGTACCGGCGTGAATATCTCGGGTGGGGCGTGTTCGTACTGATGAACCGCTGAGGCACCACCCCAAGTGAGCCCCGGCGCAACCCGCCGGGGCTCACCCTTTCGGTCCGTCGTCATGCCGTACGCGGTGAGCCCGCACCTCCGCCCAGACGGTCTTGCCCACGCCGTCCGTACGCGGGTCCGCTCCCCACCGGTCCGCCAGCGCGTCGACGAGCACCAGCCCCAGGCCGCCCTCGGCAGCGCCGCCCGCTGGGCGGATCGCGGGCAGCCGCTCCCCCTTCGCGTCCTCGACCTCGATCCGTACGGTCCCTTCCGTCGCCGTCAGCCGGATGCGGAAGTCCCGGCCCGGCAGACGCCCGTGCCGGACCGCGTTCGCGGCGAGTTCGGCGGTGATCAGCGTGACGGCTTCGTTCAGCTCGGACGCGTACGGCCGGCCCCACGCGTCGAGCCGCTCGGCGACCAGGCGGCGGGCGAGACGGGCGCCACGCGGCATGGAGCTGAGTTGCTGACTGAACACACGTACGGTAACGGGGCTTTGTGGTTTGGTCTGGGGTGGCATGGGTCAACGGTCGGGCTCGGCACCCCCGTTCACCAGGCGCTCAACTCGTACGCTGCGTCAGCGTACGAGTACGAGGGGTGGACGGTACGCGTAACTCGCTGTAACGATGGGTGCTTTGCGGGGCGGACACCACTGCACTCGGGGGTACCCGGACATGGCCGGTAGCAACAGCGACTACTGCGGCACCAGCGAACCTGAACCGTCGGACAGCCTCAAGACCTTCGGCGCCGTCCTCCAGGGCTTTCGCGAGAACGCCCGCATCACGCAGGAGGCACTGGCCGGGGACATGGGGTACTCGCCCCACTTCGTTGCCTCCGTCGAACAGGGCAGACGGCTTCCGTCCAAGGAGTTCGTCGAGCGGGCGGAGCAGGCGCTCGACGGTCTGGGGGTGCTCCGGAAGGCGGCGAAGTATCTGACGCGGAAGCAGGGGCTGGCGTCCTGGTTCCGCCAGTGGGCGGATCTGGAGCAGCAGGCGATCAGCCTGTACACGTACGAATGCCGGTTGGTGCCCGGGTTGTTGCAGACGGAGGCGTATGCGCGGACACTCTTCGAGAACCGCATCCCCCTGCTCTCCGATGAGCAGGTCGAAACGCAGGTAGCCGCCCGCCTGGAACGGCAGCAGTTGCTTCGGAACAGGCCCAACACGGCGTACAGCTTCATCGTCGACGAGCACGTCTTTCTACGCCGGACCGGCGGTGAAGCGGACACCCAGGCACTGATCGACCACGTGCTGGAGTTCACAGCTCTTCGAAACGTGGAGTTGCAAGTCATGCCGCTGGAGCGCCATGTTCACGTTGGCCTGGACGGACCGTTACAGCTGCTCGAAACTCCTGACAACCAGTGGTTCGGCTACTGCGAAGGGCAGGAGAGCGCACAGTTCATCGCCGATCCAAAGACGATCAGCACGCTCCACATGCGCTATGCAAAACTGCGGTCGCAGGCTCTCAGACCAGAAGACTCCCGGAGCCTGCTGAAGCGGATGCGAGGAGCGCTATGAGCGGCACCGAACTGGCCTGGTTCAAGAGCAGCTACAGCAGCGGCGATTCCGGCGACTGCATCGAAGTCGCCCTCTCCTGGCGCAAGTCCAGCTACAGCAGCGGCAGCTCCGGCGACTGCGTGGAGATCGCCCCCTGCCCCACCACCATCCACGTCCGCGACTCCAAGGACAAGCAGGGCCCCCAGCTCGCCCTCTCTCCCACCGCCTGGGCGGACTTCGTAAGCTTCGCCGCGGACGCGTACGCCGCCCCCGACCCGGCCCGGTAAGGGCGGGCGCGGCAGCCCTTCCTCCTCCGGCGGGCTGCGCGATCCGCTGTGGGTACGAGGCTGATGATGGGAGAGGCGTGGCACCAGTGGCTGAGCAGGGAGTACAAGGCACTCTGCCTGAGGGGCTTGGTGACGCGATACGCGACACCTCCGAGGAGATCGCCGCGCTGCTGCGCGGGGTTGCAGACACGGGCGTTCCGGTACCCGGATCGGAGTGGAGCGTCGGGGCGGCGGCAGCGCATCTGGCGCAGGCCAATGAGCTGATGGCCGACGTCGCGGCAGGGCACGAGCGCAGGTACGGGGACGGCACCCCGCAGAGCCTGGCCGCGGCCAACGAGCGCGCGCTCGCCGAGTTCGACGAGCGCGAGGCCGATCCGCTGGCCGGGATGATCGTGGCGCAGGCTGCCGCATTCCTCAAGGTGGTGGACCAGCGGGCGGTGGAGGGGCCTTTGGTCACCCCGATGGGTCCGATGGGCCCGGCCGTACTGGGCTCGTACCTGCTGACGCACATGCTCGGCCACGGCTACGACCTCGCCCGCGCGCTGGGCCGTCCGCATATGATCGACCGCGCCCGGGTCGAGCTGACCCTGCCCTTCCTGATCACGGCCATGCCACGGGTAGTCGACACCGCCACCACCGCTGAGCTGACCGCTCGCTACACGATCCGTCTATGGGGCGGCACCCGCTTCGGCGTGACCTTCACCAACGGCGCGGTAGCCGTGAGCTCGCAGCCGCCGAGCCGCCCGGACTGCACCATCCTCACCGAGCCGGTGACCTTCCTGCTCATGGCGCTCGGCCGCTGCGAGCCTTGGGGCGCAATCGCCCGGGGCCGCGTCCTCGCCTGGGGCCGCAAGCCCTGGCTCGCTCCCCGCTTCCCGACACTGTTCACGGCGCCCTGAACACCTGCTCCGTCGGACGCGTCGTACTCCTCGGCGGCCGGCCCGGCGGAGGGCTCCGGCCCGACGTGGACGATCTCGCCGCCGGTCACCTCCACCCAGCCCTTGAACGGTGCCGCTGTGACCGGCACGACGAGTGCCGGGCCCAGCCTGAGATCAACCGCCGCCTTGTCCCCCGTCGTTCCCATGATGTCCATGGTCAGCCACCCGGGCGCGTGTCAGGCGCGAACCGCGCAAGGGCCAGCGTCTCCACCGCCGCGATCGCGTTGTAGCACGCCGCCGACACGGCCGTGAGCACCGCGACGGAGGCCCACAGGTGGTCGTAGTCGAAGGTCGAGGAGTCCTGCAGCATGGCGTAGCCGAGGCCCTTGCCGGTGGAGAGCCACTCGGCGAGCATCGCGCCGATGAGAGCCCCCGGTACGCCGACCCGCGCGCTGGCGAAGAACGCCGGTACTGCGCTGGGCAGCATCACCTTGCGGGCCACCGTCCAGTCGCCGCCGCCGTACGCGCGGCACAGGTCGGCCGCCTGACGGGACGCGGATCTGAGGCCGAAGGTCATGGTGACCAGCGCGGGGAAGAAGACGACGAGTCCGCTGATGACGGTGGTGCCCAGCAGGTCCCGGCCGAAGACGAGCGTGATCAGCGGGGTCATGGCCACCAGCGGCACGGATCGCACGACGACGGCGATGGGCAGGAGCGCCTGTTCGACGCTCCGGGACAGTACGAAGACGAGGGCCACCGCCACCGCCGCCGCGAGGCCCGCGGCGAAACCGAGGCCCGCGTCGAGCAGCGTGCGGCCGAGGCCCGACGCGACGATCGAGCGGTGCTCGGCGGCCTGCGCGCCCTCGAAGAGGTAACGCCACACGTCGGCCGGGGACTTGGCCACCAGCGGGTCGAGTTCGTAGACCTGCAGGAAGACGATCCACAGCACGACGACGGCGGCCAGCGTGGTGACCAGGTTGGCGAGCGGTCGCAGCAGGCGCACCGCGCGCATCACCGTCGCTCGGCCGCCACCGTCGGGTGCCGCCTCGCCGGGGTCCGGTGGCGCGCCCGTCCCCCCGGCGGGCGGCGGTCCCGCGGGGTCGGTCGCGGTCCCCAATGCGGTCGTGCTCATGCGCCCCCGCCCTCCACCGTCGTACTCCGCGACCACGGCACGGCGAACCGGGCCACGAGCCCCACCGCTCCGTATCCGACGCCTGCCACCGCGCCCGACACGAGGGCGATGCCCCAGGTGCGGGACACGTCTAGCTGCTGCTGAGCGATCGTCATGGCGATGCCGAGGCCGTTGTCGACCCGGCCGAGGTACTCCCCGATGATGGCGCCGAGCAGGGCGGCGGGTGCGGCGATCTTGAGTGCGGCGAGCGTGCTGGGCAGCGCGGCGACGATGCGTACGCGGCGCATCTGCTGCCACCGCCCGCCGCCGTACGCGCGTACCAGGTCGAGTGAGGCCCGGTCAGCCGAGCGCAGTCCCATCAGGGCGCCGACGAGCGTGGTGAAGAAGACCGAGATACCGGCCATCGCCGCCATCGGCTTGTCGCCGTCGAGGACCAGGGACAGGATCGGGCCGACCGCCACGATGGGCAGGCAGTACGAGGCGACGGCGAGCTGGATGATCAGCCGCTCCAGTGCGGGCACCAGCAGGACCAGGACCGCGCAGGCCAGCGCCAGGCCGTTGCCGAGGAGGTAGCCGCGTACGGCCTCGTCGGCGGTCTGGCCGATGTGCGGGCCGTAGAAGGTCCAGCCGTCGTCGGCGATCTTGCCGACCACCGCCCAGGGCGTGGGGACGCCGTCGCCGGTGCCGAGGACGGTCGTGGCGAGCACGGACCAGGCTGCGATCAGGACGACGATGCCGGCCGCGCCCCCGGCCCATGCGGACGGCGGTCGCAGTATCCGGCGCGGTCCGGCGGGCGCGTACGCGGATGTCTGCGCGCTCACAGCTCCGCCGTCCCGGACGTCTCGGGCCGGCCGAAGAGCAGCTCGGAGAGCTGGTCGGCGTAGGCGTGGAACTCCGGCGAGCGCAGCATCTCCGGGGTGCGCGGGCGCGGCAGGTCGATGGACACGGTCTCCACTATCCGGCCGGGCCTCGGCGACATGACGGCGACGGTGTCGCTCAGCAGCACCGCTTCGCTGATGGAGTGGGTGACCAGCAGGGTCGTCACCGCTCTGGCCTGCCAGATGCGCTGAAGTTCGAGGTTGAGCCGCTGCCGCGTCATGTCGTCGAGGGCGCCGAACGGCTCGTCGAGCAGCAGTACCTTCGGGTCGACGACGAGCGAGCGGGCGATGGCGACGCGCTGCCGCATGCCGCCGGAGAGCTGGGCCGGGCGGGCCTTCTCGAAGCCTTCGAGTCCGACCAGCTTGATGAGGTCGGAGACGACCGACGGGTCGGCCGACATGCCGCTGATCTCCAGCGGCAGCCGGATGTTGGAGGTGACCGACCGCCAGGGCAGCAGTGCGCTGTCCTGGAAGGCGATGCCGAGGTGGTGCCGCCGCCGGGCGGACTCCGGATCCTCGCCGTGTACGAGCGCCGTGCCCGACGTCGGCGTGTCGAGGCCGGCGAGGATCCGCAGGACCGTGGACTTGCCGCAGCCGGAGGGCCCGAGCAGCGCGAGGAACTGCCCTTCGCGGGTGTCGAGGTCTACGCCGTCAAGCGCTCTCACCCGGCGCCTGCCGAGCCGGAACTCCTTGCTGAGCCCGCGCAGGGACAGCCCGGTACCGTTCTCCGCCGGAGCGGCCTCCCCCGGATCGGGCGCGCCGGTCCCTTCGGACGCGTCCTTTGCTGCGGTGCTCATCAGTTGTCGACCCCTGGTGTGTGTCTGGGAGTTGTCTGGGCGGCGAGTCGTCCGGCTGTCGGATTCAGATGAGGCTCGGGTCCTCCTTGTAGACCTCTTCGAGGAGCGAGAAGTCGAACAGCTTCTCGGCGGTGAGGTCGACGCCGCCGTACTTCAGGGTCTGGATGTTCTCCTCGATCAGCTTCTGCGTGACCGTGAAGAGACCGTTCTTCTTGGTGTCCGCGGTGAGGATCAGCTTGTTCTGGTCCTTCGACTCGAGGGTCTGCTCCTTGGTCGTGAGACCGAGCCCCTTGCCGTACGTCTCGGCCGCGAGCTTCGCGCCGAGTGCCGGGTCGGCGAGGCTGCCCTTCCAGCCGCGTATCTCCGCGCGCAGGAAGGCCTTGAGCAGGTCCCGCTGCTTGTCGATGGTGTCCTGCCGCACCATGTACGTCTCGGACACCAGCGGGTAGCCGGCGTCGGCGAGCAGGAACGTCTCGACGTCGAACCCCTTCAGGCGCAGCGCGTTGGGTTCGTTGGTGACGAAGGAGAACCAGCCGTCGACCGTGCCCTGGGTGAGCGGCAGCGGGTCGAACTGCACCGGGACCTTGGTGATCTTCGAAGCGTCGAGCTTCGCGGCCTTCACGAACGCCGCCCAGACCGACTCGTTGCTGGCCTGGACGCCGATCTTCTTGCCGTACATGTCCTCGGGCTTGGTGATCGGGGTCTTCGCCATCGACATGATGCAGAAGGGGTTCTTCTGGTACTGGGCACCGATGATCTTGAGCGGTGCGCCCTTGGCGATGGCGGCACCGGTGATGTCCGGTGCGCTGATCCCGACGAGCGCCTTCTTGGTGACGACGTCGGTCTCCATCGGCGTTGCGGACGGACCGCCGCCGATCAGCGTGGCCTTGGAGAAGCCCTCGTCCCTGTAGTAGCCCTTGCTGTCCGCGATGTAACTCCCGGCGAACTCCACGTTCTTGATCCAGGACAGACGCAACGTCAGCTCCCCCAGGCTCTTCGAGCCCGAGGCCGACGACCCCGACGACGGCGAGGAGCCCGAATCGGACCCGCAGGCCGCCAGCAGCGGGCCGCCGAGCATGGCGAGTCCGCCGACCTGCAGGCCGCGGAGCAGGAACTGCCGGCGGTCGGTGAGAGAGGCCGCGCGCAGCGCCTGCGCCCCCTCCGCACCGGCACGGTTCGCTCTGTTGTGTCTGTCTTCGCTGGTCATGGCACAGGTTCCTTCCCCGGCGCCAGAGAGCCCGGCGCGTGCGGAGACAGTAGGAACGGGGTGTTGCCGAGAAGGCCCTCCTCCGTAATGGGCATGTTTCCGATTTGCCGCACACAAGGGATTTGGTGACACAGGAAGTGGGCGGACACAGGAGGTTGGCGACGGAGGCGGTTACGGAGAGGAGACGAACGCCTCACGCGGTCGCCCGGCGCTGGGAGGCGGCGGCGAAGATCGCCACGCTGCTCGAGCGCGCACGGGTGCTGGGGCTGACGGGGGTCGGGCTCAGGGACGACGCAACTGAGGCAGACGCGCTCAACTGAAGCCACACTCACCACTACTGCGTTTTGCCTCAATCGGGCCCAGTCTCACACCGGCGCGCCCAGCGCCGAAACGCCGTGTCCGTTCGCCGAAGGCAATGACTGCTCGCACCAGATCGTCTTGCCCGCCGTGGTCTGGCGTGTGCCCCAGCGCTGGGTGAGCTGGGCGACCAGCATCAGGCCCCGGCCGCCCTCGTCGAACACGCGCGCCCGTCTCATATGGGGTGCGGTGCTGCTGCCGTCGGAGACCTCGCAGGTCAGTACGCGGTCGTGGATGAGGCGGAGTTGGATCGGCGACCCGCCGTACCGGATGGCGTTGGTCACCAGCTCGCTGACCACCAGCTCGGTGACGAAGCCGGCCTCGCCGAGCCCCCAGTCGTCGAGCCTGCGTGTGCTCTCCGCACGGATCCGCCCCACGGCGGCCGGGTCCGTCGCGACGTCCCATACGGCGACCCGCTCGGCGTCCAGGATCCGCGGCCGGACCAGCAGCAGTGCGGCGTCGTCGGCGGGGCCGTCGGGCAGGAGCATTCGTACGGCACGGTCGCACAGGGCGTCCAGCGAGTCCGCGCGGTTGTCGATCGGTGTGGTCAGCGCCCGGAGCAGGGTCTCCAGTCCCGTGTCCAGGTCGTGGTGGCGCGACTCGACCAGTCCGTCGGTGTAGAGGGCGAGCAGGCTGCCCTCGGGAAGCGTCACGTCCGCCGACTCGAACGGCAGGCCGCCGAGGCCGAGCGGCGGTCCGGCGGGCAGGTCCAGGAAGCGGGCGGTTCCGTCGGGGGTGACGAGGATCGGCGCCGGGTGGCCGGCGCGGGCCAGGGAGCAGCGCCCGGTCACCGGGTCGTACACGGCGTACAGGCATGTGGCGCCGACGTCGGCGGCCGCCTCACCGCCCGAGCCGGGATCCGGGCCTGCGTCGGTGCCGGACTCCTCGGACAGCCTCAGGACCAGGTCGTCGAGGCGGGTGAGCAGTTCGTCGGGGGTGGGATCGACGTCGGCGAGGGTGCGTACGGCGGTCCGCAGCCGGCCCATGGCGGCGGCCGCGTGGATGCCGTGCCCGACGACGTCGCCGACGACCAGGCCCACGCGGGAGCCGGAGAGCCCGATCACGTCGAACCAGTCGCCGCCCACGCCCGCGCGGGGCGACGCGGGCAGATAGCGGGACGCGACCTGCACCGCCGATTGCTCGGGCAGCCGCTGCGGCAGCAGGCTGCGCTGCAGGGTGAGCGCCGCCTTGCGCTCACGGGCGAACCGCCGGGCGTTGTCCAGGCACACGGCCGCCAGCGCCACCAGGTCCTCGGCGAGGGCGAGGTCCTCGGGTTCGAACGGCTCCGGCGTGGACCGGTTGCGGGCGAACATCACGACACCCAGCGTGGCGCCCCTGGCGCTGATCGGGACGAAGAGCCACGAATGCGTCTCGAACCTGCGGACGATCCCCGCCCGGCGCGGACTCTCGGTCACCCACGCACTGATCACCGGGTCCGTCGTCCGGTACAGCGCGGAACGGCCCGTGGCCAGGCAGAGAGCCGAGGGCGAGTTCGCCGTGTAGACGTCCGCGTCGCCCGTGGCCGGCACGGCGGCCTCCACCACGCCCTCGAACACATTGAGCTCGGCGATCCGGCGCAGGCGTACGGCGTCGACGAGCGGCCCGGGGGCGGGCTCGTCACCCCCGACCAGGGCGTCCAGCAGGTCGACCCGGGCGAAGTCGGCGAGCCGGGGTACGGCCACCTCCGTCAGCTCCCGCCCGGTCTGCGCGATGTCGAGGGTGGTGCCGATCCGCAGACTGGCGTTGGTCAGCAGGGCGAGCCGCTCCCTGACCCTGCGCGCCTCGGTCACATCGGCCACCGCCACGCAGACACCGAGCGGATTCCCCGATCCGTTCCGCAACGGTGTCGCGGAGATGCTGAACACGCGGGTGCGCAGATCCCCGCCACCGGGGAGATCGCTCCGGACCTCGCTGGTCTCCTCCTCGCCGGTCGCGAGTACCCGGCGCACCCGTCCCTCCCACTCAAGGGCTCCCGGGCCGCCGAGGATGTCCGTGAGGGGCCGAGGCCGGCGTCGCGCCTCGTCAGGGGGGCCGGTGAGCCCGGTGAGTCCGGTGAGGCGGCGCATCCCGGTGCTCTGCCATACGCAGTGCAGATCGCTGTCGTAGACCGACAGGGCGATCGGGGAGTCCTCCAGCAGCCAGCGGGTCAGGGCCCGGTCCCCGGCCTGGTCCGGTGGCGGCCCGAACGCCAGGACCGAGCCGACCGCGTCCCCGCCTGCCGTCAGGAGCTGGCGGTATACGGACAGGTCGTGCCGACTGCCGTCCTTGTGGCGGACCGGAAGTACTGCCGCATGCCCGTCTCCGCCGCCCGGGCCGTCAGCGGTCTCGAGGACGGTGATGCCCAGCAGTTCCGCCACGGGCCGGCCCACCGCTTCCGCGACGTTGTGACCGAGAAGGCGTTCCGCCCCTGAGGTCCACCCGGTGACCAGGCCCTGCCGGTCGGTGACGACCACTCCGAGGAGCGGCGGAGAAGCGCCGAAGCTCTCCATGATGCAAGGGTCGTGCGGATTGTGCGGACAATCAACTTCATAAGCGCATATCTGACGGAACCGCCAGGCGGCATCGCCCCCGTCCGCCTCAGCCGATCTCAGTCGAGGAGCGTGACCGTCCCGGCGCTCCCGTCCACGCGGATCCGCTGGCCCGTCCTGATGCGCGTGGACGCCGAGCCGGTGCCGGTGACGGCGGGCAGTGAGTACTCGCGGCAGACGATGGCGGCGTGCGACATCACTCCGCCGATGTCGGTGACCGTGGCGCGGATCCTGCCGAACACCGGGGCCCAGCTCGGTGCGGTGATCTGAGCGACGATGATCTCCCCATCCTGTACTAGGTCCAGCTCACCCGCGCTGCGGATGACCCGTGCCGGGCCGTCGGCGAGCCCCGGCGACGCGGCGACCCCGGTCAGGTCGCCGGTGGTGTCGGCGCCGCCGCTCAGCCAGGCCCGGACCCGTTCGCTGGTGATGCCCCACAGCATGACGCTGAAGGGTTCGGTGACGGCCTCCGGCGGATGGTTCAGTGCGGGTTCGGGTTCCTGGCGGGCCAGGGTGTCGACGATCCGCCGCCGCCGCTCAATCTCAGGCGGCCAGTGGGCGGGGCCGGCCGGTGCGGTGCCGAGGGCCCACCCGGCCGCGTAGTCGAAGAGCGCCCCGCGGACCTCGTCCCGCGTCAGATAGAACATGTCGTCCTCACCAGGCCAGAAGCCGGCCCGGTGGAGGAGTGCCGACAGCTCCCGTGCCTTGCGCCAGAAGACGCACATGGTCCAGTGCTCGATGTAGAAGTTGTGGTTCTCGACGTACGGGTAGGCCTGGCGGGCGAGCCCGAGTTTGGCCTCGAAGGTCGCGCGTTGGCCGGGGTCGAGCAGCTCGGCGTACTCGCCGGTGATCCGGTCTCGTTCGGCGACCAGCTCGGCCAGGTGCCGGTCGATGGTCTTGCCGCGTCGCAGCCGCAGGACGTAGTCGCGGATGTACCCCAGGGGGAGCGAGGGGGTGTCGGTCCAGTACTTGTCGTCGGCGTAGAGCCCGTTGCCGCAGGTGAAGTTGAACCAGGGGTCGCGGGCGGCGTGCCAGGCCTCGAGCCAGGTGCGGCCGCGCTCCGATCCGGCCAGGGCGGTGAGCGTGTGCGGGCCCGGATGGGGGGCGGTGAGGACGGCGTCGAGGCCGAGGTCGACGGCGAGTTTCGCCAGCCGCTTCAGCTCGTCGTCCGGGCGGAAGAGCTCCATGTCGACGCCCTGGACCATCGTGGCGATGCCCTGGTCCGGGATGTCCGGGAACCACTGCTTGCACGCCTGGAAGAAGTCCAGGTAGGCCGCGTAACCGAGGTTGAGGAACTCGAAGTGGTACTGCCAGGCGCGATGGCACAGGGCGATCAGCCGGTCGTACTGGCCGAGCAGGTCGTCGCTCGCGTCCAGTCCCCTGCCCGCCTCGACGTCCTCGTACGGCTGAGCGTCGGGCAGCTCGGCGAACCGGACCTCCTCCAGGTCCCGGATCGTGGAGAGCACCTTCCGTTTCCAGTTGTCGAGGAGCGCGTCCCAGTGTTCGAAGTAGTACCCGGCGCGCTGGAGGAACTCTGGGACTCGCGCGGCGATCTCGTTCTCGGGCACGGCGGCCGGGCTCAGATAGACCCGGCCTTGGTGGATGCGGGCCTCGATGCCGTTGGCGGGCGGGACGAGGAAATACCGGGTGTTGAACTGGCCCAGGCACTTCGACGCGAACTCGGGTCCGATCGTCTCGAACGGCTTGAGCACGGCCGGCCAGTGCTGGCTGTCGCAGAACCAGAACTTCGCCTCCTCCGCCTCGCGCCGGGCCGACTGGAAGACCAAGTGGTACGGATACAGGCGCTCCCAGCCCTCGGCTCCTGCGGGGGCCGGCAGCTCGTAAGGACTGGGGAAGGTCGTGCGCGTCGTCGTCGCCATGGAGCCGCCCTTCGTCGGATACGGACCCCGGGCCCCGGAGATACAGACCTCGGGAGGTACGGGCCCCGGGCCCTGTGTGGGTACGGGTCCCGTGTGAGTACGGCCCCCGGGCGGCCGGGTCGGTGACGGTTGGACTCGGCAGGGTCAGGGGTCACGCCGGAGGGTCGAGGCCGTGCGTCCCCCGGCCGAGCATGGTTTCGGTGATGCTTGCGACGCCCGCACCGTCCGTGACCCGCGCCGGCCTCCTCGGCCTGCGGCTCCAGACGGTCTCTCGCCGGCTCTGGAGCAGCAGTACGGCAGGGGCACCGCCGGGTGCGTGCTGATCGCGTGCGATGGCCCACTCGATGTCCTGCGGGCAGCCGTGCCGGCGCTCGATCGCCTTGGCCAGTCCGGCGACCGCGCTGATCTCGTCGGGTGCCAGGCAGGGCACGAGGCGGCGGCTCTCGTCGACCTCGCCGCGGACCAGTCCGCGCCCGTCCGGGGCGACGACCAGTTCGTAGTGCTTCGGGGACACGGTCGTCCGCACGGCGACGAGCAGCACCTTGTCCACGACGAAGTTGTCCGGGGTCACGTCACCGGAGACCACGAGCTCCCCGAGGCCCCAGCCCGCGTCGATGACGATCTTCGACGGGTCCCCGTCCACGGGGTTCACGGTCATGGCTACTCCCGCGGTGCGGGCGTCGACCATCTTCTGCACGCCGACCGCCATCCTCAGCCCCTTCTCCGGCACGGCGTGCGCGGCCCGATACGTGATCGCACGGGCGGTCCACAGGCTCGACCAGCAGCGCCGCACCGCGTCCAGGACGGCGTCGGCTCCGCGGATCCACAGGTACGTGTCGTGCTGCCCCGCGAAGCTCGCCCCTGGCAGGTCCTCCGTCCTGGCGCTGGAACGGACAGCCACCGCCACATCCCTCTCTCCGACGGCCTCGCAGAGCGAGTCGTACTCGGTGGTGACGGCCGAGGCCACCGCCTGCGGCACCGGCTGCTCGCGGACCAGGCGGCGGATCTCGGCGCTGCACACCTCCGTGCCGGCGGGGTCGGCGGCGTCGATGCCGGCGAGGACCTCGTCGACGTCCGCATACAGCCCGGTGTCCTCGAGCAGAACCTCGAAGGCGTCGGTGGTCACCGCGAATCCCGGCGGCACGGGGGCGCCCTCACGGGTCATCGTGAGCAGACTGGCGCACTTGCCGCCGAGCCGGTCGGCGGAGACATCGGCGTCGGTGTCCAGGGCGACGACAAACCGGCTGGTCATGGCGATCCCTCCGGCGAAACTGCGCTCGCTGAAATTATCTCACCGGCCCCGGAGGCACCGAGAGACAACTAAAAGCACGCACCGGCCGCCACCGGCACCACACCCGTCCGGAGCGGCGACAGGTGAACAACCTTTGCACAAGCCCCACAAAGGCTACGCAAAGCCTTCGGCTGGTGACGTTACCGTTGCTGCGCGTTCGATCCCGCGTGCGAACTGAACAGCTCGCCGGCGCCCTTGGTGGCGCAGACAGCACAGAAAGATCGCGATGGACTACTGCTC
Source organism: Streptomyces sp. NPDC002896 (assembly GCF_040295225.1). Lineage (NCBI taxonomy): Bacteria > Bacillati > Actinomycetota > Actinomycetes > Kitasatosporales > Streptomycetaceae > Streptomyces > Streptomyces sp. NPDC002896. The sequence goes on from NZ_JBEOVA010000022.1 coordinate 114,543, forward strand.
CTCATGCCGTCGGACCCTCAACGGGGCACTGGTGTGTCCCGGGTGCGGCGCATACGCACCGGACATCGCCCCGCCGAACTATCGCCACCCCGGCACCGCAGCGAGGCTCTCGCCACTGTTCGAGGCCGGTACCGCCTTCGCTACCGAGAGGGCGGCCTTCCCTGCCGATACGGAGGGCTTCGTAGCGGAGACGGCGGCCTTCCGTGCCGACGCGAGCGTGGAGAGCGCGAGCGCGGAGGACGGGCCGGACGGCCCTGTGACCAGCGGCTCCGAGTACGCGGCCCGCGAGGCCCAGGCCCCCTCGGGCCGTGCGGCCCGGCGGCGCCAGCTGGCGCTGTGGAAGAAGAAGCGGCGCCGTGCCGCCGTCGTGTCGGCTGTCGCGCTCGTCGGCGGCGGGCTGACGATAGCCGCGCTGCCGGACGGTCCTTCCGGCGGTCCCGCACAGGCGGCCTCCGCCCCGGACCCGGAGCCGTCGTCCACCAGCCGGGCGGACAGTCCCGACCCGACGGCGGCGCAGCCCGACGGCCGCGTTTCACGCGGTCACGACACTGAGGCCGACCGCCCGAGGACCAGTACGCCACCGAAGACCGCGACGCCCGCGCCGACTGCCACCCCGACGACGAGCCAGCCCCGGCACACCGTCGCAACCTCACGTCCCGCCGCCACCGCATCCCCGCAGCCGCGCACCACCCCGACGACATCGTCCGACGACACGACCGCCCAGCAGAGCGACAAGGCACCCCAGACGGCCGCGACCACGCCCGCACCGGCTGAGGAGACGTCCACCACTGCCCCCGCGTCGCCGGCGGCGACCTCACCCGTGCACGTGTGCCTGCTCGGCCTCTGCGTGGGCTGATCACGTTTGCACATGCGCGCACGAAAACGACCTACGAGACGGGCTCCCTTCGCCGGTATTGCCCGGATCAGGTGATTAGGGGTCGCCTTCCGGTCTTTGGATCTCTCGATCCTCCGACTTTCCGGCCTCTCAGCCCGACCGTCGACGTCGGCCTCAGCGGAAACCGAAGCTTCTCGCCAAAGTCGGCTACAACGGTCGAACTCCCTCGCTCGTCCCGTAGGCCACTTCCTAGAATAAGCCACCCCGGGCAGGATGAAAGACCCTAAATCGTGATTTTTTGCGGAATTAAGCGAAATTAACGAGGCAGCTGCAATTCAATGAGACACCCGCGAAAGCTGAGCCAGCTGATGCATACGCGGGTGCCTCAGGCGGCTTACTCCCCGACGGCGCCCGGCGCCGCGACCACCCTGTCGTCCACCAGGTGCTGGGCACGCAGCTCGCCCAGCACCAGCGCCGCGTACTCGGTGGCGCCGCGCACCGACGTGTGGGTGTTGTCGCGCTTCTCGTTGTAGAGGTACAGCGCCTTGGACCCCTCAGGGCCGAGCTCCTCGACGCGCTGCTTGGTGAGTGCGGTGAGGTCGATCAGCGGGACGTCCAAATCCGCGGAAAGGGAGCGCATTTCGGCGGGCAGGTCGACGCCGAGGCCGTTCACGAGCAGTGCGGTGCCGTTGTTCAGCGTGCCGTCGGAGTTGAACCAGCGGCGGACGATGGGCGTGACGAGGACGGGCGTGCCGCCGCGCTCGCGTACCGACTCGATCATCGTGGTGAGGTTGGCGCGGTAGGTGTCCCTGGGCGTCTGCTTGTCGTTGTGAGCGAGCTGGATCAGCACCAGGTCGTCATGTCGTACGCGCTCCAGGGCAGCCGGGAACAGCGCCGGATTGTCCAGGACGGACTGCGAACCCTCGCCGGAATCGGCGTAGTTGGCGACGGCGATACCGCGGCGCAGGTACTGCGGGAGCTGCTGGCCCCATCCGGAGTACGGGTCGCCGGGCTGGTCGCAGACGGTGGAGTCGCCGACGAGCACGATCTTCCGGGTCTGCGGCGCCGGAACCACCTTGAGCGAGTCGAGCTTCGGCGACGTACCACCGAGGTACAGGTCGAGCCCGGGGCTGCCGGCAGGCCCGGTGGGCTCGCCCTCGGGGGTGCGGACGTCGACGGTGAACGTGCGTCTGACCTTCTCCCCCGCCGCCGTCGCCGTCTCGGCGAGCAGCGTCCGGCGGGTCTCGGCGGTGACGGAGGTGCTGCCCGCCTCATCCCCGCCGAGGGTGAGGATCACGGTGTAGGTGCCGGGGGCGACGTCGGCATGGCAGACGACGGGTGCGGTGCCGGTGCAGTCGGGCGCGATCGTCTGCGCATGGGCAACGGGCGCTGCTCCCAAGGCGGTTGCGGCGGTCAGGGTGGCCAGCAGTGCGGTACCGGCTCGGCGCATGGGTGACTCTCCTCGGGCTGCGGGAAGGGCCTGACAGATCGTTCGCCGGGACCATACGCCGCGGGGGCAAGCGCTTTCTAGAGGGCGAACCGGACGTCTCCGACAGGGAACCTTTCCAGCCTCGGCAACCTCTTCACGTCCGACGGCGACCACAGATCGTCACGCCCAACCCCCCACCCCCAGCACCAAGGAGCACCACCGTGTCCCAGCCCATCCCCTCGGCGCCGTCCCCCCGCCAGCCCGGGCCGCCGCCGTCCCATCGCCGCGTCGGCCGCCGCAAGTTCATCGTCGGCGCCGGTGCGGCGGCCGGAGTTGCCGTCGCCGGGGGCGCCGTCCTCGTGCAGCAGGCCAGCGCCGCCACGTTCGGCTGGTCCGACGACGGCTCCAACTATGTGATCGACACCGGCGCGAGCCTCGTCTTCAAGGTCAGCAAGTCGACCGGCGACCTGACCTCGCTCGTCTACAGAGGCAAGGAGTACGAGGGCTACGGCGGCAAGCACTCGCACGTCGAGTCCGGCCTCGGCGCCTCCACCGTCACGATCAAGCAGTCGGGTTCGACGATCCTGGTGAAGGTCGTGCACGGCGCGATCACCCAGTACTACGCGGCCCACAGCGGCCAGAACAACGTCTATCTGTGGACCAACAAGGCGGACGCCTCATTCACCGCGACCCGCTACATCGTCCGCCTCAAGCCCGGGGTCTTCCCCAACGAGGGCTCGGACAGCTGGATCGAGGCGTCCGACACCATCATCGAGGCCGGTGACGTGTGGTCCCGCTCCGACGGCACCACGCACTCCAAGCACTACTCCGGCAAGCGCGTCATGGACTACGACTACATCGGCTTCACGACCGGTTCGGCCGGCCTGTGGATCGTGCGGTCCAACCACGAGAAGGCCTCGGGCGGCCCGTTCTACCGCTCGCTGCTGCGCCACTCCAACGACGGCGGCGCCGGGCTGTACGAGATCCTGCACTACAACCAGAGCCAGACGGAGGCGGAACGTTTCGGCCTGCAGGGCCCGTACGTCCTGGCGTTCACCGACGGCGGCGCGCCCTCCTCGTCGCTCTACGCGAAGAACCTCGACACCTCGTGGGTGGACGGGCTCGGTATCGGCGGATGGGTCGGCAAGAGCGGCCGCGGCAAGGTGGCGGGCGTCGGCATCTCGGGACAGGACACCAACTACCCGTATACGGTGGGCTTCGCCAGCTCGGACGCGCAGTACTGGGCCGCCGCGAGCTCCTCCACCGGCTCCTTCTCCTGCCCGGACATGCTGCCCGGCACGTACACGCTGACCGTCTACAAGGGCGAACTCGCCGTCCACACGCAGTCCGTGACGGTGACGGCCGGGTCCACGGCCGCCCTCCACACGATCACCGTGTCGAACGACTCCAGCAAGGCCGTCGCAATCTGGCGGATCGGCGACTGGGACGGCACCCCGGGCGAGTTCAAGAACGCCAAGCTGATGACGTACGCGCACCCGTCCGACCAGCGGGCGAGTAGCTGGAAGGGCAACGTCGTCATCGGCTCGAACGAGACGGCGTCCTTCCCCTGCTACATCTGGAAGGACGTCAACGACGGCATCCTCGTGTACTTCAAGCTGACCGCCGCGCAGGCCGCCGCCGCGCACACCCTGCGCATCGGCGTCACGACCGCCTACATCAACGGCCGGCCGAGGATCACCGTCAACGACTGGGTGTCCGCCATTCCGTCGGCGCCGTCCCAGCCGTCGACGCGCTCGCTGACGACCGGCTCGTACCGGGGCAACAACCACACGTTCACGTACAGCGTCCCGGCGAGCGCGTGGAAGACGGACACCAGCCAGTACAACGTGCTCAAGATCAATATCGTGAGCGGTTCGACCGGGTCGGCGTATCTCAGCCCGGGCACGTCGTTCGACTGCCTGGACCTGCTCGGCTGAGCGGCTGGCTGGACCTGCTCGGCTGAGCAGGTCCAGGCAGCCGACGGGGGCGCGGGGCGGTGTCAGCTGCCCCGCGTCCACTGCTGGTTCGCCCCGCCCGAGCAGGCGTACGTGATGACCTTGGCGGAGTTGGCGGTCGACCAGTCGGAGACATCCAGGCACTCGCCGCTCGCGCGGGCGGTCAGCGTGATGTACCCGTCGGCCGTCTCGGTCACCTTCCACTGCTGCTCAGGGGCGCCGGAGCACGTCTCCTGCGTCACGCCGGACGCGCTCTCGGTCAGGCACAGCGAGCTGTGCCGGGCCATCAGCTGGACGTAGCCGTTGCCCGCGTCCTTGAACCAGAACTTCTGGTTGCCGCCGCCGTTGCAGGTGTACTGCGTGAGCGCGACGCCTTCCAGGATCGACTGCCCGGGAATGTCGGCGCACTTGCCACTGTGCCGGGCGGTCAGGGTCTCGTACGGGCCGCCATGCCCGGTGACCGTGCCCGCCTCCGTGTCGACCGTGAGCTCCGGATACCAGTCCATGGTCATGGTGGTGGCGGTGGGGAAGTTCAGCGGCAGCCAGACGTACCGGGAGTCGTTGACCGTCTTGCCGAAGGAGTTGCCCCAGCGGTCGCCCATGTAGAGGTACGACGTGGTGGCGTCTCCCTGCACCGGCAGGACGTACGCGGTCTGGGAGCCGTACGCCGTCGAGTCGCCGATGTTCTGCATCGCGCTCCAGGGACCGGCGAGCGAGGTGGCGGTGGCGTATTTCTGCTGGTTGGGGCTCCAGCCGGTGGCGCCCGACGTCAGCATGAAGTACACGTTGCCGCGCCTGAAGAGGGCCGGGGCCTCGCGGTGGCCGCCGGGCCAGGGGTTGGCGACCAGCTCGGCCACGTTCAGGTAGTCGTCGGTGAGACGGTAGATGTGCAGGTCGTAGTTCTCGCGGGCGGCCGACACCATGTACGCCGTGCCGTCCCGGTCCTTGAAGAGCGTGATGTCACGGGACATGTACTGGTCGAACGGGCGGAAGCTGCCCTTCCAGGTGTAGTCGCCGTCGACCGTCGACGAGACCGCCACGGCGGCCCGCGCCTGGCCGTAGTCGGTCGCGCTCTCCTTGTGCATCCACATCACGAACTGCTTCGTCCGCTCGTTGTAGATGACCTTGGGCCGCTCGATGTTGGCGCTGGCGAGCTCAGGGTCGGTGGCCTGGGTGAGGACGTGGTGGCGGAACTCCCAGTTCTTGAGGTCCTTCGAGCGGTACGCGGAGACGTACCGGAAGGTGTTGTCGGCGTTGCGGTTCTCACCGAACCAGTAGTAGTACGCACCCACCTTGATGACCCCGCCGCCGTGTGCCTGCACGGGGGCGCCGGCGGTGCCGGTGAACTGGGTGGCGTTGGTGAGAGTGACGGGAGCGGCCTGTGCGGCAGTGGCGCTCATGAACATTCCTGAAAGGGCGAGGCAGAGGGCGAGTACGACAGACCGTATGCGGGACATCAGGCACGCTCCTTCAGCGGGGCGTCCGGGACCGGGGTGCCGAAGTCCGGGGTGCCGTCCGCGTTCCAGCCCAGCCGCTGGATCCGGGTGTGGCGGTTGGGGTCGTTCAGCGGGTCGCCGATGATCTCCTTGTACTGGCGGGCGTGGTAGACGAGGACGTCGGTGCGGCCGTCCTCGGCGACCGTGAAGGAGTTGTGGCCCGGCCCGTACTGCTGCGTCGCGTCGTTGCTGGTGAAAACCGGGGTCGGCGACTTGGTCCAGGAGGCCGGGTCCATCAGGTCGCTGTCGGCGTCGGCGGTGAGCAGGCCGAGGCAGTAGTGGTGGTCGGTGGCGGACGCCGAGTACGACATGAACACGCGGCCGTTCCGCTGGATGACGGACGGGCCCTCGTTGACCTTGTATCCGACGCACTCCCAGTCGTACTCGGGGGTCGTCAGCCGGATCTGTGGGCCGGTCAGCGTCCACGGGTTCGCCATCGCGGAGAGGAAGACGCCCGTGTTGTTGTCCATGCCGGGCTCGTACTGCGCCCAGGCGAGATAGCGGGTGCCGGTTGGGGTCTCCCCTGCTCGAACGGAGTTGAGAGCTTGGGGAAGCGCGAAGGTGGTGGCGTCGAGCGAGAAGGTGTCCCAGGCGGTGGTGATCTGCCCCTTCTCCGTCCAGCTGCCCTCGAGGGGGTCGGCGGCGGCGTTCTCCAGGACCCAGATACGGATCTTCCATTCGTCGTCCGCGGGCGCGGCGGCGAAGTAGATGTACCACTTGCCGTCGATGTGGTGGATCTCGGGCGCCCAGATGTGCGCGCCCATGTCGCCGGTGGCGTGCTGCTTCCAGATCACCGATTCCGGGGCGTCGGCCAGGCCGCTCAGGGTGCGGGAGCGGCGCAGGATGATCCGGTCGTACTCGGGGGCGGTGGCGGTGAAGTAGTAGTAGCCGTCGGTGTGCCGGTGGATGTGGGGGTCGGCGCGGTTGGGGACGAGGGGGTTGACGTAGGGGGCGCTTGCGGCGCCGGCCGGCGGGGAGGCGGCGGGCACGGCGGTGAGGGCGCCCGCGGCCACGTCTCCCTCCGGCACCGGTCTGCGACCGGGGACTTCGCTGCGGCTCATGCGGTCTGCCTTTCCGGATGGGGACGGGTCGGAACGGAAGCACGAGGGGTCAGCGCGCGGCGCAGCAGCGGGACGGCGAGAAGCCCCAGGACCGCGACCGCGAGCAGGAACATCAGGCCGGTGAGTGCGCTGCCGGTGGAGTCGACGACCGCCGCGATGCCGAGCGGCCCGAATCCGCCGCCGAGGTTGCCGACGGCGTTGACGGCGGCGATGCCGGCGGCCGCGGCCGCGCCGGTGAGGAAGCGCGGGATGAGCGCCCAGAAGGCGGGCTGCGCGGCGTAGCCGCCGACGGCGGCCGCGCACAGGCCGAGCATCTGGACGGCGGGCGAGCCGAAGAGCGCCGCGATGGTGAACCCGGCGATGGTCAGGGCGAGCATCGCGGCGATCCACAGGTACGGGGTGTCGCGGCGGGCCACGAGGCGCGGCACCACGACCAGGCCGACGGCGACGCACACGTACGGGATGGCGGAGACGAAGCCGACCTGAGTAGCCGTGAGGTCGCCGAAGCCGTCGATGATGGTCGGCAGCCAGAACGACAGCCCGTAGGTGGAGAGCGGGAAGGCCAGGAAGAACACCGCCGCTGTCAGGACGCGGCGGTCTCGGAGCACCGCGAGCGTGTGGTGCGGCTGCGCACCCGCCTCCGCCTGGTCGGCGGCGAGCACGTCGGTCAGCCACTGCTTCTCGTCCGGGGCCAGCCAGCGCGCCTGCTCCGGTCCGGCGGGCAGCAGGGCCAGGACGAGCGGGGCGACCAGCACGGCGGGGATGCCCGTGGCGAGGAACACCCACTGCCAGCCGTCGAGACCCCACGTCCCGTCGAGGTCCATCAGCGCGCCCATGAGCGGATTGCCGATGATGAACGACGCCGGGGCGGCGAGCATGAACACGCCGATGGCGCGGCCGCGGTGGCTGCCGGGGAACCAGCGGGACAGGTAGTAGAGCACCCCGGGGAAGAACCCGGCTTCGGCCGCGCCGAGCGCGAAGCGCGCCAGGTAGAACTGCCAGGTGGTGTGCACCAGCGTGGTGGCGACCGTGACGAGGCCCCAGGTGACGAGGATGCGCGCGATCCACCGGTGGGCGCCGACGCGGTGCAGCATGAGGTTGCTGGGCACCTCGAAGAGGGCGTACGCGGTGAAGAAGAAGACCTGTCCCAGCGTGAACGCGGTGGCGCTGACGCCGAGTTCGGCCTGAAGCTCCAGTTTCGCGAAGCCGACGTTCGAGCGGTCGATGTATGCGATCACATACAGCAGCCCCAGGAAAGGCAGCAGTCGCCAGGCGGCCTTGCCCAGCACGTTGCGCTCCATTGCGCGCGTCTCCTCACACCATTGGTTCGAGATTACGAACCGCATCTGTCATACCGAACGCCGAAACGGTAAGCGTGCGTTAACGGGAGGTCAACGGGTCAGAAGCGACGATGCTGTGCAGATTCTTTTCGCCGATTTCTGTTATCGGTGCGGCGCGGCTCCGTCTCCCCGGGTGTGAACAGCAATGCCCGTAAGGCGGCAGCAGGAGTAGGGGCCCTGGCGGCGATCGTCGTCACGACGAACATGGTGGGCACGGCACCGTACGCGATGGCGGCGCCCGCGGGGGCACAGGACGTCACGGCGGCCGTGCTTGCCGATCGCGATGTGACGCTCGACGGCGACGCGGTGGTGACCGTGCCGGCCGGGACCACCACGTACGACGGTGCGTTCCGGGGCGAGGGGACGCTCACCGTGCGCGGGACCGGGACTCTGGTGCTGACCAAGGACAGCGATTTCTCGCTGCCGAAGGCGAGGCAGCGGCAGAAGGTCGGCACCCTGGGCGGCAACCACCCGTACACCGTTGTCGGCAACCCGGACCCGCCCGCGATCACCGTCGAGCGCGGCGCAACCCTCCAGTACGGCAACGGCGGCACCGCGGGGCTGATCGGCCACTTCCCGTACAACACGCCCGGCTACAAGCTGAACCAGCTCAACGTCCGCGTCGACGGCACGCTCCGGCTGTCGCTGAAGAGCAGCTACAACCTCGGGACCATCAGCGGGTCGGGGCTCATCACGCAGCCGCGGTTCCTGTGGGGCAACTGGGACCTATCGGGCACCCACCCGTTTTCGGGGGTCATCGACAACGGCACCGGACTGAACGCCGGCAAACCCGAGTTCCCGGTGTCCCTGCCGAACGTCCGCAAGGTCCTCAACCAGGGCACCTGGACCGTCGACACCCCGCTCGGCCAGACGATCACCATGCCGATGGACTTCTACCAGCGGGAGTACGGCAGCGACATCAACGTCCAGTCCCGGCCCGGCAGCAAGGTCATCCTCAATGGCCAGTACAGCTACTCCGACAGCGGCGGGGACACCAACCCCTCGCTGAGCGACCCTTCCATCAACTGGCGGAAGATCCCGCACGACCGCAACAAGCGCGGCACCAATATCAAAGGCGCCAACGTGCAGTGGGGCGACGGCACCACGAACAAGATCTTCATGCCGGGCACCGCGGACACCGTCTACATCAACCTGCTGGCGGCCCGGTCCCGCTCGACGCTCACCTTCGCCTACAACGGGCCCGTGACGCTCGGCGCGCCCATCGGCGGCGGCCGGTTCCACGACACGCTGTCCGCGCCCGGCGCCGGGGACATCGTCATCAAAGGCATCAGCGGCAACGACGTCACCTTCGCCGCCAAGCAGTACTACGACGGGTCCACGACGATCGAGAAGCGGGCGGTACTGCACCTCGGCTCGGGCAAGCAGGGCGGCGACGGCTCGCTGATGACCGGCACGGAGCGCCGCCGGATCGTCGACGACGGGGCGCTCGTGGTGCGCAACACCTCGACGGGGATATCGCTTTCGCGTATCAGCGGCAGCGGTTCGTTCACCCAGTCCGGCGCCGCCACGACGACGCTGAGCGGCGACGTGACGTACACCGGCACGACGACCGTCACGAAGGGCACCCTCGCTCTCACGGGGAACACCACGCTGGCGCGCAGCAAGGCGATCCGGCTGACCGCTTCCGGGGCGCGCCTGGATGTGCGGAAGGCGGCGGGGGGCGGGCTGCGCGTCGGCCGTTCCCTCACCGGAAAGGGCACCGTGGCGGGCTCGGTGACCAATGAGGGCCGGGTCGAAGGGGCGCTGACGATCACCGGCGACTACACGCAGCACGCCGACGGCGAACTGACCGTGCGTACGGGAGGGAAGCCCCTCAAGGTGGGCGGCGGGGTCAGGCTGGCCGGGAAGCTGGACGTCACGGCCGGGCAGAGTGCCGGAGAGGGCGCGGGAGAGAAGCCGGCCGGCAAGATCACCCTGCTCTCCCACACCGGCGACTCGAAGACCACCGGCACCTTCACCGGGCTCCGGGAAGGCGCCACCGTGAAGGTCGCGGGCACCAAGTACCGCATCAGCTACCGGGGCGGCGACGGCAACGACATCGTCCTCACCAAGTCCAAGGCCAAGGCCACCGCCTCCGCCACGCCGTCCGCCGCGGCACGCTCCGGCGACGCCTCGCTGGCAACTCGGCCCACGCAGGACGACAGCGACAGTACGCGCGCGTGGTGGCCGCTGGCGCTGATCCCCCTGCTGCTGGCAGGACTTGTGTTCCCGGCTGCCCGGCGCAGGCGCGCGCAGAGGCGGGGCGGGCGGCACGCGGCTGCACGGTGAGTAAGGGCGGAGCGGGCGGCGCTCCGGTGCTGTGACCGGGCGCCGCCCGCGGCTGCGTCAGACTCGTCTGACCCGTCCTCTGCTGCGTCAGCCGCTCTCCGCCGGCTCTGCCGCGTCAGCCCTGCTGTTGACCACCCTGGCCGCCGCCCGGTCCCCCACCGCACCCGCCGCCGGCGCCGCCACCCGGACCGCCGGACGGCATCCCGGACGGCGCACCGCTCGGCGCGCCCGACGGCTGACCGGAAGGCGCTCCTGAAGGCTGGCCGGAGGGCGCTCCCGACGGCATCCCGGAGGGCGCTCCGCTGGGCGCACCGGAAGGCTGCTGACCTCCGGGGCCCCCACTCGGGCAGTTCGACGACTGCGTCCCCTGCGCGCCGGAACCCGAGCTCGCGGAACCGGAGTCCGAGCCGCAGCCCGTCAACAGCAGTGATCCTGCGGCGACAAAGGCGAGGGCGACAGGGACTTTCCTTCTGTGCTTCCCGAAACGGGACGAGGTTGCAGACATACGAGCTCCTCCGTTGCGTACGGCGGAGCCGCACGCGCATCGTGGTTGACGATCAGTACGGGGAGTTCAGCAACGGGCCATAAGTCCGGGCTGTGGTGGACCTGGGAGCTCCCTGAGGAACCGGCAAAGATCAGACCGCCGCGTCGTCCTGCTGCCGCCCGCGCAGCCACACGTACACGGGAATTCCGGCGAACAGGAACAACACGCCCTGGTAGACGGCCGCATAGCCCGCGCCCGCGATCAGCCAGAAGGAGAAGGCGAAGGAGAGCGCGGCGACGATGAGGTCGCGGACGAGGCCGGCGGGGCGGACGCGTTCGCGAGTGCCCTGGGCGAGCCAGTACAGCTGGGCCGCGGCCGACAGGAGGTACGGGACGCAGCCGGTGAACGTCGTGATCAGGACGAGCACGCGGAACGTGGTGTCCGGGCCCGCCGTGTAGTTGAGAGCGATGAGGACCGTGCCGAGCACCGCCACCGCCCACACGCCGAAGCCGGGCACCCCGCCCTTGCCGACGCGGGCGAACGAAGCCGGGAAGAGTCCGTCGCGGGCGGCCGCGTACGGCATCTGCGCGGCCAGGAGGATCCAGCCGTTGAGGCAGCCGGTGATCGAGGCGACGGCGACCAGCGCGATCGCGGTGCCGCCCCAGGAGCCGCCGGTGATCGCGTTCACGGCGTCGGCGAAGGGGGCGCCGGACTTCACCAGCTTGTCGTGCGGCACCAGGCCGAAGACGGCGACGGTGCCGAGGATGTAGACGAGGGCGGAGCCGAGGGTGCCGAGGACGCTCGCGCGGCCCACCGTGCGCTCGGGGTCGTCCACCTCGCCGGCGCTGACCGCGGCCGACTCGACGCCGAGGAAGCTGTAGAGGAGCAGGGCGGCCGCGGCGGCGACCGCGCCGGGCGCGCTGTCGCCGGAGGCGTTAAACGGGCCGAAGTTGTCGGCATCGACGAAGAACAGGCCGATGGTGGCGACCAGGAGGAGCGGGACGAACTTCAGGATCGTGGAGACCACCTGGACCGCGCCGACCCACCGGGTCCCGGCGAAGTTCGCGGCGGCCGGCAGCCACAGCGCCGCGAGGGCGACGACCGCTTCGAGGGCGTGGTTGCCGTGCAGGGGGATCAGGACGTCGACGTAGCCGACGACCGCGGTGGCGAGCGCCGCGATGCTGACCCAGCACATCGTCCAGTACGACCATGCCGACAGGAACCCCGCGAACGGGCCGAACGCGTCGCGCGGGTACACGTACAGGCCGCCGGTGACCGGGCTGCGCCGGGCCAGCTTGCCGAAGAGCAGGGCGAGCAGCACGGCGGCTATCGACAGCACCACGAAGGCGAGCAGGCTGACCGTGCCGTACGGGGCGACGGTGGCGGGCAGCGCGAAGATGCCGCCGCCGATGATGTTGCCCATCACGAGGGCGGTGGCGGCGGCCAGGCCGAAGGTACGGCGGCGCGGGGCGGCGGCCGGGTTCGCCTTGGACTCGGAAGCCTCGACGGCCTCTGCGGCCTCGGAAGGCTCGCCGGGCTCGGCAGCCTCGGCGCGACTGGTGGCGGTCATGGCTGTTCCATGGGGATGAGCGGGGACGGGGAGGGGCGTGATCGTATCCCGACATTCCACATGGTGGGCGATCTGTTCATGTAGTGGACACAATGCGGTGTGGATTCCTGCTCCGGCTCGACTACCGTCAATCGCATGACCAGCAACACCACCCTCGCCGAAGCCCTCGCCGCCGGGACCGTCGTGCTCGACGGCGGCATGTCCAACCAGCTGGAGTCCGCGGGCCACGACCTCAGCGACGAACTGTGGTCGGCGCGGCTGCTGGCCGAGGCCCCCGAGGCGATCGTCGAGGCGCACCTCGGCTACTTCGAGGCGGGCGCCGACGTGGCGATCACGTCCAGCTACCAGGCGACGTTCGAGGGGTTCGCGCGGCGCGGCATCGGACAGGAGCGGGCCGCCGAACTGCTGGCGCTCAGCGTCGAACTGGGCCGCGAGGCCGCCCGGCGCGCGCAGGCCGGGGGCGTCGGACGGCAGCTGTGGGTGGCCGCGTCCGTCGGCCCGTACGGCGCGATGCTGGCGGACGGCTCGGAGTACCGGGGGCGGTACGGGCTGACCGTGGACGAGCTGGAGCGCTTCCACCGGCCCCGGCTCGAGGTGCTGGCCGCGGCGGGGCCCGACGTCCTGGCGCTGGAGACCGTGCCGGACGCCGACGAGGCGCGGGCGCTGCTGCGGGCGGTGCGAGGGCTCGGCGTACCGGCGTGGCTGTCGTACAGCGTCGCCGGGGACCGGACGCGGGCAGGTCAGCCGCTCGAGGAGGCGTTCGCGCTCGCCGCCGACGCGGACGAGATCATCGCGGTCGGCGTGAACTGCTGCGCCCCGGACGATGTGGACCACGCGGTCGAGACCGCCGCACGGGTCACCGGGAAGCCGGTCGTCGTCTACCCCAACAGCGGCGAGGCCTGGGACGCCGAGGCGCGGGCCTGGACGGGCCGTTCGACCTTCACCACCGAGCAGGTGACGGGCTGGCAGGGGGCCGGCGCCCGCCTCATCGGGGGCTGCTGCCGGGTGGGCCCCGACGCGATCACCGCTCTCGCGGACGCGATCGGCGGGCGGCGGCCGGAGGCGCACTCGCTGTAGCCGGCCCGGCCTCTCGCCTCTGCCGACGGGTCCGAGGCTGCGGCGAGCAGCCCGACGGCAGGCCGTGGGCCACGCCCCCCGACGTAGTCTGGAAGTGGACTCGGGGACGCTCTCTCAGGCACCGGGAGGCGTATCGATCATGGCCGGAATCGTCTGCAAGAACTTCGACTCCCCGGACGAGACCCGCCCCTTCGAGGAAGGCAAGGGCAGGGTCGACCTGGTGAGCACGGATCGCGGTCTGGTCGGCCGCGGAGTGTTCGAGCCAGGCTGGCAGTGGTCCAAGCACATCAAGCCCCTTGTCGGGACCGACAGTTGCCAGGCCACCCACACCGGCTATGTCGTGAGCGGCCGGATGAACATCGTCATGGACGACGGCGACAGCGCCGAGGCGGGCCCGGGCGACCTGTTCACCATCGAGCCGGGCCACGACGCGTGGGTGGTCGGCGACGAGCCCTTCGTCGCCGTCGACTGGACGGGCTTCGGCGAGTACGCCAAGCCCGGAAGCTCCTGAAGCCGACAGGCACCTTAAGCCCGACAGACACCTGGAGCCCGACAGACACCTGAAGCCCGGCAGGCACATTGACCGCGGCTCCGGCTTCTCCGCCTTGACGACGCCGCCCCGCCCGGAGCGCCCGCACTCGCGCTCCGGGCGGTCTCAGCGACGACCGCCGTCAACACAGCAGCAACCGGTTGCGCTGGACGCGTACCGCTGGGCATCCAGCGCAACACACTCGGTACGCCGGTAAAACTTTCGAGGTCCCGCACCCCTCGTCCGCGGGAGCCCACGCTGCTAGCCTCCGTTTCGGGAACCGGTTGCCCATCCTGTCGAGGCCGCCATCGTGATGGTTCTCGCCGTGTGAAAAGGGAGACGTCAGCCGGGCCATGACCAGGAGAAACGCCCACACACAGGGCCGGCACACCATCCGGGACGTCGCTGCCCGGGCCGGGGTCTCCGCGTCCACGGTGTCCCGCGTGCTCGCCGGCGACTACCCGGTGAGCGCGGCCACCCGCAGCCGGGTGATGCGCGCCGTGCGAGACCTCGACTACGTGGCCGACGCACGCGCCAAGGCCGTCGCCGGAGCCGGCACCCCGACCCTGGCGTTCGTCCTGGACGACATCACGGGCCCGTCGTTCGCGCTCATGGCGCACGGTGTGGAGCGCGAGGCCACCCGCCTCGGCCACCTCTGCCTGGTGTGCAGCACCGAAGGCGACACCGAACAGCAGCTCGCGTTCGTCGAGATGATGCGGGCGCAGCGGGCCGCCGCGGTGATCCTGGTCGGTGGCGCGGCCGACACCGCCGAGTACCAGGAGAGCATGACCCGTATCGCCGAGTCCCTGCGGTCGGTCGGCTCCCGGCTCGTGCTGTGCGGGCGCCCGCCGCTCGGGCACGCGGCGCCCGTCACCGTCATCGAGTACGACAACGAGGGCGGCGCCCAGGCCGTGTGCGCCCATCTCCTCGCCCGGGGCCACCGCCGCATCCTGCTGCTCGCCGGCAAGCCGGGCCACTCCACGTCGGAGGGCCGCGCGCGCGGTTACGCGGAGGCCCACCGCACCCTGGGCCTCGACCCCGACCCCGCGCTCCTCCTGCCCGGCGACTTCACGCGCGACTCCGGCTACCGCCGCACGCGCCAGGCCCTCGCGGACGGGCTGGAGTTCACGGCCGTCTTCGCCACCACCGACATGGTGGCGGCGGGCGCGCTGACGGCCCTGCACGAGGCCGGCCTCGACGTGCCGGGCGACGTGTCGCTGGCCGGGTACGACGACATCCCCTTCGCCCGGGACCTGCACCCGGCCCTCACCACGGTGCACGTCCCGTACGAGGAACTGGGCCGCCTCGCCGTACGCACCGCCCTCGGCAGCGACCCGGACGGGCCGTACGAACATCTCCTGCTGGGCACGCATGTAGTGGTCCGCGACTCGGTGCGGGACCTGAGGGGTGCTGGGGGCAAAGCCCCCAGCAGGGCCCGGTAGCCGGTCACATATTGATCATGTGCCCGGCGAGTCCGTGGATCGCCTCCTTCACGGCCTCCCCCAGCGTCGGGTGCGCGTGCACGTTGCGGCCCACCTCGTGGACCGTCAGATCCCACTGCTGGGCGAGCGTCAGCTCGGGGAGCAGCTCGGTGACTTCGGGCCCGATGAGGTGGGCGCCGAGTAGCTCGCCGTATTTGTTGTCGCTGATCACCTTGACGAAGCCGACCGGGTCGCCGAGGCCGTGGGCCTTGCCGTTGGCCGTGAACGGGAACTTGGCGACCTTCACGTCGTAGCCCTGCTCGCGGGCCTGCGCCTCGGTCCAGCCGAAGCTGGCGATCTGCGGCTGGCAGTAGGTGGCCCGCGGGATCATCGTGAAGTCGACCTCCATCGTCTCCGCGTCCGCGATGGTCTCGGCGGCGATGACGGCCATGGCCTCGGCGGCGTGCGCGAGCATCAGCTTCGCGGTGACGTCGCCGATCGCGAAGATGTGCGGGACGTTCGTCCGGCCGCGCCCGTCCACGCCGATCGCGCCGCGGTCGGTCAGCTGTACGCCGGTGTTCTCCAGGCCGTACCCGTTGACGCGCGGCGCGAAGCCGATCGCCTGCAGGACCTTGTCGGCCTCGAGGATCTTCTGGGCGCCGTCCTTGCCGGTGACGGTGACGCGCACCTTCGCGTTCGGGTCGCTGTCGTCGATTGCGTCGACGCGGGTCGAGGTGAGGACCTCGATGCCGAGCTTGCGGTAGTGCTTGGCGAGCTCCTTGGAGATGTCGGCGTCCTCGGTCGGCACCATCCGGTCGAGGAACTCGACGATCGTGACCCGCACCCCGTAGTTGTGCAGAACGTAAGCGAACTCGACGCCGATCGCACCCGCGCCCGCGATGATGATCGACGCGGGAAGCGATTCGGTGAGGATCTGCTCCTCGTACGTCACCACGCGGTCGGAAAGCCGGGTGCCGGGCAGCAGCCGGGTCTCGGTGCCCGCCGCGATGATGCAGTGGTCGAAGGTGACGGTCTCGGTGCCGCCGGAGGACAGCGCCACCTGCAGGGTGCGGGCGTCGGTGAACGTGCCGCGGCCGTCGTACTCCGTGATGCCGTTCTTCTTCATCAGGTAGTGGACGCCCTTGACGCGGCCGTCCGCCACGGTGCGGCTGCGCCGGTAGGCCTCCCCGTAGTCGAAGCTGACCTGGCCGTCCACCCGGATGCCGAAGGTCTTCTGTTCGTGGGTGAAGATGTGCGCCAACTCGGCGTTGCGCAACAGGGCCTTGGAGGGGATGCAGCCCACGTTCAGGCAGACACCGCCCCAGTACTTCTCCTCCACGACCGCGGTGCGCAGGCCGAGCTGGGCGCTGCGGACGGCGGCGGTGTAGCCGCCGGGGCCCGCGCCGAGGACGACGACGTCGTAGTGCGTACTGCTGCTCATGATCCTCGTTCCGGTGAGATCGGTGACCGTCGCGCCCACCGGCCTGACCGCCCGGCGGACACCGTCATCGTACGGAGGGCTCGCCTTCCCCGCCTTCGGCAAGCAACGACGGCCGTGCCCCTACCGGCTGTCCTGGGATTCTTCGTCATTCCGGCGATATCGGGGGCCCTGGCGGCTCTGCCGGCCACCGCGCTCCACAGGGCGATTTCGCGGTCACGGGGGCCGTGGAGGACGTCGGCGCCGAGGGGTCACGCGGCGTCGGCGCCCTGTGGTCGCGCGACGTCCGGGACTGCCCCGAAGACCCGTACCGGATGGCTCGCGTCCCAGGCGGGCCATCCCGGATCGCCGGTCACGGCGAACCGGACCACGTGCGTGGCAGGCGCCGAGGCCGGCGACGTTGGAGGGCCAGGCGAATTCGTACACGCATGTGGGGGCTGCGGGCGGGGTGCCGATGGGCGACGTCGAGGGCTCGGCGCCCGTCCGCGAGTCGGCCAGGCGGTGCAGCGGAACGCGCAGCAGGTGGTCGGTTACCATCTGGCCGGCGATCTCGACCGCACCCGTGCCCGGCCGGGCGGCCGCCCGGTAGCCGCGGGGCACCTCAGGACCGCAGCGGCAGCGCGCCATCGCGACGGCCAGCGCGAGAGGACCGAGGCGGTCGGCCCTCAACTGCCGGATACCGCGCGCGCCCTGTAACTCCTGTGAATCACGGGCTCAACGACGCCTTCACGGGCCGGTGATGAAGTCCCCGTGTCCCGCACACATATCCGTACCCGTACCCGTACTCGAATACGTACCCGTACGCCGATCATGGAGGTCCGCTTGAGTGAGCTACAACCGCCCACGCAGGAGCAGCTCGACGCGTACATACGGACCAGACTCGCGCTGGCCGGATTCGATCTGACGCTGCTTCCGGAGCAGGCCGACCCGGAGACCGGAGTCCCGACCCGGAGTCAGGTGCTCGCCTCGCTGCGGTCGTTCGTCGCGTCCACGCCCGGGACCATCGCCGGATGGTCCCCGGCCGGGCGGACTCCCGAGTACGCGCAGCAGGCCTCGCCACCGCTGCTGTACCCGTCCATCACGGAGGCATGGACCGGGAAGGCGGGCGAGTGATGAGTCGCGCTCTCAACAGGCGGGTGTTCCTTGCGAGTTCGGCTGCTGCGGTCGCGAGCGGCGTCGCTCTTCCGGCGACCTCGGCGCAGGCGTCCCAGGCGCAGACGGCCCCGGCCGGCCAAGCGGCCTCGGCGGGGACTCGGACAACTGAGCAGCCCTCGGCCATCGACCCCCGCGACATCCGCGTCGACGTGCGACAGGCCGCGCTGGACGACCCGTCCGAAGCGACGCTCGCCGAGGCGGTCGTGCTCATGCGGCGCGGCAAACTGTCGGCCACCGATCTGGTGCAGGCGTATCTGGAGCGGATCGAGCGGTACGACGCCACGTACCAGGCGTACGCGGAGGTGACCGGCGATGCCGCGCTGGCGGCGGCGCGGAGAGCCGACCGCGGCGAGGGGCCGGGGGGTGTGCTCAGCGGCATCCCCCTGTGCATCAAGGACAACTACTTCACGAACGGCGTACCGACCCGCTGCAACTCGTACATCTTCGAGGACTTCGTGCCGGACGAGGACGCCGCGGCCGTGGCGCGGCTGACGGCCGCCGGCGGGATCGTGCTGGGCAAGGGCCAGATGGGGCCGCTCGCCACCACGCGGGCCACGAAGCCGAACGGCACGGTCACGACCGTCAACGCGTGGACTCCGGATGACCCGGCCGTCGACCCGGGCGGCTCGTCGACCGGTCCTGCGTGCGCCGTGGCCGCGCGCCTGGCCTCGTCGTCCATCGGCACCCAGACGGGCGGCTCCATCGTGCTGCCGTCCAACCAGCAGAACCTGACCGGTCTGAAGCCCACGATGGGACGCGTCTCGGTGCACGGCGTGATACCGCTGTCGTTCACACGCGACCACTCGGGGCCCCTGGCCCGGGACGCCATGGATGCGGCGATCATGCTCCAGGTCATGGCCGGACCGGACGCGCGGGACCCGCGCACGCTCGGGCTGCCGGACGTGCCCGACCTCGTCCGGGCCGCGACCCCCGTCGTCTCGCGCGGCGGCGCGGTGCGCATGCGCCGGGCCACCCGGATCGGCGTACCCACGGACTTCCTGAGCTCACAGAAGAAACTGCGCGGCGCATTCCTGGACACACTGGACGCGACCCCGGGCGTGACGCTCGTGAACGTCACCTATCCGACCGACTGGGCGCTGCTGACCGGCACGTTCAACGCCGCCCGGCTGGCCGAGCGGACGGAACCGTTCCGGCACTGGCTGCGCACCGATCCGACCAAGTTCGGCGTCTCTCTCCTGAGTTGGCTGCAGGGCCTGATGCTCTCCGGCGACGAGTGGATCACCGGGCAGCGCGCCAAGAACCACCTGCTGCGAGAGGTCCTCGACGGCACCTTCGGTGACGACGGTTGCGACGTACTGCTGCAGACCGGGCCCGTGCCGTTCGACATCCTGGGCCTCCCCGAGATCGGCTTCCCCATCGGCTTCGACGACGACGGCGTGCCCGTCGGCGCGATCCTGGGCGGCCAGCCGTACGAGGAGGACCGCCTGCTCGAGGTCGCGGCCGCCTACCAGTCACTCACCGACTGGCACACCCGCCGCCCGTCCGACCCGGCGATGGCCGCACGCCTGAGGTCCGCGACCGTGCGTCCCAGGGTCACTGCCGAGGAGGCGGCTGCGGCTTCGGCTTGACGTGGAGGGGTTCGGGGGCGGCCGTGTCCGATTCCTTCAAGACCTGCCGCCTCCCGGCTGCCTACGCTGCCCGCATGACTCCACGATTCGATCTGGTCGGCCTCGTCGTCTCCGACATGGCCGCCTCTCTCGCCTTCTACCGGCGCCTCGGGCTCGACTTCCCCGAGGGCGCCGAGGACCAGCCGCACGTCGAGGCCGCGCTGCCGGGCGGCCTGCGGCTGGCACTCGACACAGAGGAGACCATCCGCTCCTTCCACCCCGACTGGCGGCCGGCACCCGGAGGAGGCCGGATCGGGCTCGCGTTCCGGTGCGACGGACCGGGCGATGTCGACGCCGTCTACGACGAACTCGTCGCTGCCGGGTACCACGGCGAACTCAAGCCCTGGGACGCCTTCTGGGGCCAGCGGTACGCGGTCGTACAGGACCCGGACGGCAACGGCGTCGACCTGTTCGCGCCACTGCCCGCGGCCGACTGATCCACCGGCTTCCCACGTCCTCGACGCAGAACCCCCGACCCGCCGTGCCCTAGGGCCGACCGACGAGCTCCCCCAACGTCGCTCCCGCCAACCCTCGTACCTCACGTGCCAGATGAGCCTGGTCCGCGTACCCCGCCCGCGCGGCCGTCTCGGCGTACGGCACCCCGTTCCAGGCCAGCTTCAGGGCGCGCTGCAGCCGCAGCACACGGGCCAGCGTCTTGGGGCCGTAGCCGAACGCGGCCAGCGAGCGGCGGTGCAGGGTGCGGGCGCCCAGGCCCACGGCCGCGGCGGTCGCCGCGACGGAACGGCCCGCGTTCAGCGACCGGACGACGTGCAGCAGCAACGGATCGGTCGGCTCCGCGTCGGCCGCGCGGGCCAGGGCCACATCCTCCAGGGCGGACACGGGGTCGCGGGCGGCATCGATGCGCTCGGTGAGCCGACGGACTTCGGCGGACGGCCACAGGTCATCGAGGTCCACCCGCTGGTCGCGCACCTCGTCGGCGGGCACGCCGAGCAGCGCGGGCGCGGTGCCCGGGTAGAAACGGACGCCCACGTACCGGGCACCCTCGTGGCCGCCCTCCGAGCGGTACGCGCGCGTGTCCGGACCGGCGACGAGCAGCCTGCCCTCCGTCCACAGCAGGTCCATGCAGCCGTCGGGGAGCACCGGACTGGGGCTGTGAGGAGCGGCCACCGCGCTGTGGGCCCACACGACGGCCCCGTCCAGCCGGGACGGCCGCTCCCGGTACCGCGCAGATGCCTCCACGGCCCCTCAGGCTACGCGGCGTGGGCGCACCACGGCAGTGCCCTCGCGAGTGCCCTGCGGCTCGCACCCGCCTCAGCGCCCTCCGGGCTCCCGCCCCCGCGGCGCTTCGCCGTTCTTCTTCGCTTCCGGCTCCGCCCCCGGCTTCGCCTGCGTCGTCGCGTCCGGCACCGCCTGCCCGTTGGCCTGCGACTTCGCGTGCGGCTTCGCGTGTGACTTCGTGTGCGCCTTCGCATGGGTCCGCAGCCGTGACGTCACATCGTCCGGTGGCAGGAACTTCGACCAGCGCTCGGGGAACTCGGAGGGCATGCCCAGGTCGTCCGGGTCCTCGTCGTGTGTGTGCCGCGCCTGTGCGCGGGCCACGTAGTCGGCGGCCTGCGCCTCCCGCATCCGCTCGTTGGCAGCACGTGCCGCCGCCGTCGCCACCGACGGCCACACCCGGTCGATGGCGGCATTGACCGCGGCCCCGACCAGCACCGCGAACGCGGAGACCCCGATCCACAGCAGCACGGCGACGGGCGCGGCGAGCGAGGCGTAGATGGTGGTGGGCCCTTCCACCGTGTTCGTCAGGTAGATGCGCAGCAGGAAGCTGCCCAGCACCCACATTCCGAGTGCCACCAGCGCCCCCGGGGTGTCCTCCACCCAGGGCGAGCGCACCGGCACGGACACGTGGTACAGCGTCGTCAGAAACACGATCGACAGGACGATCACGACCGGCCAGTACAGGATCTGCACGACCGACGTGGACACCGGCAGGAGCTTGAGCACCGCATCGGGCCCGGCCACCATCAGCGGCAGCGCCACCGAGCCGATCAGCAGCGCGACTATGAAGAGCAGGAACGCCAGCAGCCGTGTCTTGACGATGCCGCGGACCCCGTCGAGGCCGTACATCACGGTGATCGTGTCGATGAAGACGTTCACCGCGCGCGAGCCCGACCACAGGGCGAAGAGGAACCCGATCGAGATGACGTCCGGGCGGCCTCCGCGCATCACGTCCTCGAGGATCGGCCGGGCGATCTCGTTCACGCCCTTGTCGGACAGGACGGTGCGGGACGCCTCCAGCAGATTGGTCTGCAGGCTGGCGATGGTGTCGGCGCCCGTCCAGTCGTCGACGTAGCCGAGCAGTCCGATCATGCTCAGCAGCAGCGGCGGTACGGACAACAGCGTGAAGAACGCCGCTTCCGCCGCGAGACCGAGGACCCGGTACTCCATGCACGAGTCGACGGTGTGCTTGATCAGCAGCCAGGCCGTCCTGCGCTTGGACACGTTCCGGTACAGAGCGCGGGCGCGGTGTAGACGGCCGGACGGCCGTTCAGGTGTTTCTTTTGCCTGGTGCACCTCCTTACCGTATCGATATGGCAGCCACCACTCACACAGTGACCAACCAGGCTCCGCCCCTGGTCGGATATGACGTCTTTGCGGTCGACCGGGCCCTGGTCGAGGCGGTCGATCGGCACGTCGATCCGGGGCTCCTCGACGAGGTGCGCGAGGACCTGTCGGGGCTCGGCCGGACCGCGGGCTCCGCGCAGGCCCAGGAGTGGGGAGCGCTCGCCAACGAGAACCCGCCGAAGCTGCGCACCCACGACCGGTACGGGCATCGCATCGACGAGGTCGAGTTCCATCCGTCCTGGCACCGGCTGCTCGCCAAGGGCGTCTCGGCGGGGCTGACCGCCGCCTGGACGCGGCCGGCCGGGCATGTGCGGCGGGCGGCCGGGTTCGTGGTGTGGTCGCAGGTCGAGGCGGGGCACGGCTGCCCGCTGTCGATGACGCACGCGGCGGTGCCCGCCCTGCGCACCGAGCCGAAGCTGGCGGCCGAGTGGGAACCACGGCTGACCTCGCTCGTCTACGACGAGGGGCTGCGGCCGGCCGCGCAGAAGGCCGGCGTGCTCTTCGGCATGGGGATGACGGAGAAGCAGGGCGGCAGCGACGTACGGGCCAACACGACGGCCGCGCAGCCGCTGGCCGCGGACGGCGAGTATGTGCTCACGGGGCACAAATGGTTCTGTTCCGCCCCGATGTCGGACGGCTTCCTGGTGCTGGCGCAGGCGCCCGAGGGCCTGACGTGTTTCCTGGTGCCGCGCGTCCTGGAGGACGGGACGCGCAACCCGTTCGCTATCCAGCGGCTCAAGGACAAGCTGGGCAACCGCTCGAACGCGTCGAGCGAGGTCGAGTTCGACGGGACGTGGGCGCAGCGGGTCGGTGACGAGGGGCGCGGGGTGCGCACGATCATCGAGATGGTCGCGGCCACGCGCCTCGACTGCGTGCTCGGCGCGGCCGCGATCATGCGCCAGGCCGTCGCGCAGGCTGTGCACCACTGCACCTACCGCGAGGCCTTCGGCGGCAAGCTGATCGACAAGCCGCTGATGCGCAACGTTCTGGCCGATCTGGCGCTGGAGTCGGAGGCCGCGACCACGCTCGGGATGCGGCTGGCCGCGGCGTACGACGACGGGGGCGAGCAGGAGCGCGCGTTCCTGCGGCTCGCGGTGCCGGCAGCCAAGTACTGGGTGACGAAGCGCTGCACGCCGGTCGCCGCCGAGGCGCTGGAGTGCCTGGGCGGCAACGGGTACGTGGAGGAGTCCGGCATGCCCCGGCTGCTGCGCGAGTCGCCGCTCAACTCCATCTGGGAGGGCTCGGGGAACGTACAGGCCCTGGACGTCCTGCGGGCGCTGCAGCGCGAGCCGCAGGCGCTGAACGCCTTCCTGCAGGAGGTGGGCCAGACCCGCGGCGCGGACCATCGCCTGGACGCAGCCATCAAGGACCTTCTGACCGAACTCGCCGACCTGGACGGCATCGAGGCCCGGGCCCGGCGGCTGGTGGAGCGCATGGCGCTGGTGCTGCAGGGCTCGCTGCTGGTGCGGTACGCACCACCTGCGGTCGCCGACACGTTCTGCGCCTCACGCCTGGGCGGCGACTGGGGCACGGCCTTCGGCACGCTGCCGCACAGCCTGGACCTGGGCTCGGTGGTGGAGCGGGCGCGGCCGGTGGGGTGAGGGGCGGCATGGCGGAATGGCGGACGCCGGGCCGGCGTGCGCAGCCCCGGTCGTTCAGGCCGTTCGGGGCACGGCCCCGGTCGTTCAGGCACGGCCACTGAGCAGCAGTCCCGGTGACAGGACTGCTGCTCAGTGTTCAGGAACGGTGATGCTGCGCCGACACGGCACCACCCTTCGCAGCCATGTCCCCCTGTGCGGGAGCAGCCCAAGCTTCCGCCACCGGGCGGCTGTTCGCCAGAGTTGCAGAAGGTTGCAACATATCCGCCCGCTGACGCCCTTTCGGGGCGCCCGAGAGGGGAGGATGTGCAGCGGGCTCACAACCCGCTCCGTGCCCGGGCGTCGGCGGCTTTGGGGAGGATCCGGTGACGACTCCGACGATCAACATGGCCAGGCTTGCCGCGATGGACGCGGCCCAGGCCACGCGTCTGCTCAAGGGCGTACGCGCCGCCACTCTCTCCGGGCAGCAGCCGCCGCTGGGACCGCGTCCCGTGATCGGGGAATCGTGGGACCGCATGCTTCACAGCGGTGTCGACCCCGACCGCGACTTCCGCACGGGGCTGCTGTCCGTGGAGGAGATCGAGCAGCGCCGGCGGTCCTCACCGCTCGCGCAGGTCCTGCCGGTGCTGCGGGAAGGGCTCGTCTCGGTCGCCGACGCGGCCCAGCACATCATGGTCGTGACCGACGGCGAGGGACGCGTCCTGTGGCGGGAGGGCAGCTCCTCGGTGCTGCGGAAGGCCGACGGGTTCGGTTTCGAGATCGGCGCGGAGTGGACGGAGGACGTCGTCGGCACGAACGGGATCGGCACGCCGCTCATCGCCCGCCGGCCCGTACAGGTGTTCTCGGCCGAGCACTTCGTACGCACGCACCACTCTTGGACGTGCACCGGCGCACCACTCACCGACCCGCGGGACGGCCGGCTCCTGGGGGTCGTCGACATCAGCGGCCCGCTCGACACGATGCATCCGGCGACACTGGCGCTGGTCACGTCGGTGACCCGGCTCGCCGAGGCCGAGCTGCGCAATCTGCACCTGTCGTCGCTCGACAGGCTCCGCTCGGTCGCCGCCCCGATGCTGGCCCGGATGACCGGCCGTGCCCTCGCCGTCGACATACACGGCTGGACGGCAGCGGTGACCGGGATGCCGCCGGTACGCCGGCTGGCGCTGCCCAGGTCGTTCGGTGCCGAACGCACGTGGCTTCCGTCGCTCGGTACGTGCACGGTGGAGCCGTTGCCCGGCGGCTGGCTGGTACGGGCCGTGGAGGGTCCCGAGCCGGAGAGCGTCACCCGGGTCGTGCTGGACGTGAGCAACGCCCGCCGCTGGTCGGTCACGGTGTCGGGCGGCGCGGGCACGTGGTCGCACGAGCTGAGCCCGCGCCACGCCGAGCTGCTCTATCTGCTGGCCACAAGCCGGGGCGGGCGCAGCGCGGCCAGGCTGGCCGAGGACATGTTCGGCGATCCGGCGCGCACGGTGACGGTACGCGCGGAGGTGTCGCGGGTCCGCCGCTATCTGGGCCCTCTGCTCGCCCACCGCCCGTACCGCTTCCGCGAGGACGTCGACGTGCAGGTGATCACGCCGGACCACCCGGCACACCTGCTGCCGCACTCGGTGGCCCCCGCGGTACGCGGCGCCCGGAAGACGGCGCGCTGACGGGCGGCTCGGGGCGCCGACGAGTGGCGGGCACCCGAGCGGCTCGACCGCGCAGGGCGCCACCCGGGCGGCGCCCTTCCGGCCCGTGTGCGGCGCCTCGACGGGTGGGCCTGCGCGCGCCCGTCGCCCATGCCGCAAGGCCGGCGCGGCTTGGCCACGATGGGAGCAGGCCGTCCGTCCGGCATCCGCCGTTCAGGCACTGACCTGGCCCGTGCCAGCCGCCCTCATCCGACCCCGCCCGAGTTCGCTGCCGCCGTGGGTTGCGTCGGCGCTCGGCGGGGGCGCGGGAGGCGTGACGCCGACCGTCGGGCCGGTCGTGGCGCGCCCGACGGGCGCCCGGACCCACCCGGCATCGTGGGGCCACCAACGTTTTCCGGTGCCCGCCGTCGTGGGGTTGTGCCCACCCGTTCCGCCCTGCGGAACGCCTGCTCACAATTGCGTCGGCGCTCCAACGTCGACCCGCGCCCTGGACCCGGCCGCTGCTGCAGCCCCAGCCCCGGCTCCGCCCGGGCAGACCACCGCCGCGGGCTACGGCCTCAGCGCTCCGACCCCAGCCGCTGCCCCAGGCCCGGCCTCGGCCTCGGACCCAGTTACTGCCGCAACCCCGGACCCGGCGGCATCCGCAGCTGCGGCCGCGATCCCCGGCCCCGGCCCCTTCCCGCCCCGCCCGCGCACCGCCCCCAGTTCCTGCTCCAGCGACCTCAGCCGCTGGTGCGTCGCATACAGATAGCGGGCCTTCATGCGGAGCGCCCAGGGATCGACCGGCTTGACGACGAGGTCGGCGACGCCGAGTTGCAGGGCCGCCGTCACGAGCTGTGAGTCCTGGCCGAGGCCGGTGAGCAGGATGACGGGGATGTTCTGCGTCTGCTCCAGGCGGCTCATGTAGCGCACGACGTCGAGGCCGCTGACGTCGGGCATCACGACGTCCAGCAGGACGAGCCCGATGCCGCCGCGCAGCACCACCTTGAGGGCCTCGTCCCCGCTGGTGGCCCGCTCCATTGGAACGCCCAGCGGTGTGAGGGCGCTCTCCAGTGCGTAGAGGTTGTCCTCGTGGTCGTCGACCATGAGGATCCGGGCTTCGCCCACCATGCCCTGCCCCCTCCACTCCCACAGGCGGTACATCTCTCCCCAAGGCGGACCACCCTACGCCCGAGCTTTCCCCTGGATCAGGGTTTTGCCCCGGCCTCGACGGACGACCTTTGGCCAATGGATTTCGGGGCGTAGGAACACGGCGGACCACCGCTGGTCGTCGCACATGTGTTGACGGCGTGTGCTGTTCGCCACACTTCCTCCATCCGTCAACCGTGCTTAACGACGCTGCCGCGTCCGCTTTGGAACGAGGGGTGGCCACATGGTTCCCTGGCGCGCATGAGCATCACTGTGACCACGTGGTCCCTCGAGCAGACCTCTCCGTCCGATCTGCGGCCCTCGGCAGCACCGGAGGGCGACGTCCGGATCGTACGGGCCGAGGTGCCTTCGCCCGAGTTCAGCAGGTTCCTCTACACGGCGGTCGGCGGGGACATCCGCTGGACGGACCGGCTGGGCCTGACGTACGCCCAGTGGCAGGACGTCCTGAACCGGCCGGGGACGGAGACCTGGGTCGCGTACGAAAAGGGCACCCCCGCCGGATACGTGGAGCTCGAAGCCCAGGACGAGGGAGTCGTCGAGATCGTCTACTTCGGGCTGATCCCGGCGTTCCGCGGCCGGCGGCTCGGCGGCCATCTGCTCAGCCACGGCATCGCGCGCGCCTGGGACCTGGCCGAGCGGTGGCCGGGTCGCGCGCCGACCAAGCGGGTGTGGCTGCACACCTGCAGCAAGGACGGCGAGCACGCGATGGACAACTACCTCCGACGCGGCTTCACTCTGTTCGAGACCAAGGTCGAGGAGGAGGCCGAGGTGCCGGTGCCCGGCCCGTGGCCGGGGGCCAACGCCATCTGAAGCCCAAGGCCCGACGGCCCGCGCACACCCTGCGCACCCCGCCCGCCTGCGACGGCAGCCGGACAGCGCAGCGGGCAGCGGGCAGCGGGCAGCGCGATGTGACCGGCGACACCCTCGTCTCACTCTCCGAGACCAGGGTGTCCACATCTTGGATGACGGTGGACTGTCCGGAGATCCCCGTGACACGCTTCCGTCATGTCTCGAGCTGGAATTGCCTTGGTGAGTCGGCGGCACGTCGACCTCGGCCGCATGTCCAGCGCGATCTGTCCGGCGGGCTGACAGTCCAGCAACGCCGCGATCGCCTTTGTCTCACGACTTCCTACGCAACGAAGCGCCTGTCTCGAGCACCTCGAGCATGCCCTCATACGCACAGGTCAGAGCCGCTTTCCCGCTGTCCCGAAGGACGTACAACCATGGCCGCCACCCCGCCGAATCCCTCCGCCGCGCCCCGCCGCAAGGCGAGCCGTCACCGTGGTGAGGGCCAGTGGGCCGTGGGCCACTTCACCCCGCTCAACGGCAACGAACAGTTCAAGAAGGACGACGACGGTCTCAATGTGCGGACACGCATTGAGACGATCTACTCCAAGACCGGCTTCGACTCGATCGACCCCAACGACCTGCGCGGCCGCATGCGCTGGTGGGGGCTGTACACCCAGCGCAAGCCCGGGATCGACGGCGGCAAGACCGCCATCCTCGAGCCGGAGGAGCTCGACGACGAGTACTTCATGCTGCGCGTGCGCATCGACGGCGGCCGGCTGACCACCGAGCAGCTGCGCGTCATCGGTGAGATCTCCCAGGAGTTCGCGCGCGGCACCGCCGACATCACGGACCGGCAGAACGTCCAGTACCACTGGATCCGTATCGAGGACGTTCCCGAGATCTGGAACCGCCTTGAGGCCGTCGGGCTGTCCACGACCGAGGCGTGCGGTGACACTCCCCGCGTGATCCTCGGCTCCCCGGTCGCCGGTATCGCCGCCGACGAGATCATCGACGGCACGCCCGCCCTCGAGGAGATCCACCGCCGGATCATCGGCAACAAGGACTTCTCGAACCTGCCGCGTAAGTTCAAGTCCGCGATCTCCGGTTCGCCGCTCCTCGACGTGGCGCACGAGATCAACGACGTCGCGTTCGTCGGCGTGAACCACCCCGAGCACGGCCCCGGCTTCGACGTCTGGGTCGGCGGCGGCCTGTCCACCAACCCCAAGATCGGCCAGCGCCTCGGCGCCTGGGTCCCGCTGGACGAGGTCCCGGACGTCTACGAGGGTGTCATCTCGATCTTCCGCGACTACGGCTACCGCCGGCTGCGCACCCGCGCCCGCCTGAAGTTCCTGCTCGCCGACTGGGGCGTGGAGAAGTTCCGCCAGGTCCTGGAGGACGAGTACCTCAAGCGCAAGCTGATCGACGGCCCGGCACCCGCCCAGCCCGTCGAGCGCTGGCGCGACCACGTCGGTGTGCACCGGCAGCAGGACGGCCGGTTCTACGTCGGTTTCGCGCCGCGCGTCGGCCGTGTGGACGGCACGACCCTCACGAAGATCGCCGAGCTGGCCGAGGCACACGGCTCGGGCCGTCTCCGTACGACCGTCGAGCAGAAGATGATCGTGCTCGACGTGGAGGAGTCGGAGGTCGAGTCGCTGGTCGAGGGCCTGGAGGCGCTGGACCTCACCGTCAAGCCCTCCCCCTTCCGGCGCGGCACGATGGCCTGCACCGGCATCGAGTTCTGCAAGCTCGCGATCGTCGAGACCAAGGCCCGTGGCGCCTCGCTGATCGACGAGCTGGAGCGCCGCATCCCGGACTTCGACGAGCCGATCACCATCAACCTCAACGGCTGCCCGAACGCCTGCGCCCGTATCCAGGTCGCGGACATCGGTCTCAAGGGCCAGCTGGTCCTGAACGACAAGGGCGAGCAGGTCGAGGGCTTCCAGGTGCACCTGGGCGGTGCGCTGGGCCTGGAGGCCGGGTTCGGCCGCAAGGTCCGTGGCCTGAAGGTCACCTCCGAGGAGCTGCCGGACTACATCGAGCGCGTCCTCAAGCGCTTCCAGGAGGAGCGCGAGGACGGCGAGCGGTTCGCCACGTGGGCGGCCCGTGCCAGCGAGGAGTCGCTGTCATGAGCGAGCGCGCGGCTCCCTTCTACTGCCCGTACTGCGGCGACGAGGACCTGCGTCCGAGCGAGCAGGGACACGGCGCATGGGAATGCGCGACATGCAATCGAGCCTTCCAGTTGAAGTTCCTCGGGCTGCTGGCCCGGGGTCTTCAGCGCACCGACGGTGGAGGGGACGAGATATGACGACGATTCAGGTAGACGAGCAGAAGACCGAGGATCTCAAGGCGCTCGCCGAGCAGGCCGGGCGCGACCTCGAGGACGCCTCCGCGCTCGAGATCCTCCAGTGGGCCGCCGAGACGTTCGGGAAGCGCTTCTGCGTGACTTCCTCCATGGAGGACGCGGTGGTCGCCCACCTCGCCTCGCGCGCGATGCCCGGCGTCGATGTCGTGTTCCTCGACACCGGCTACCACTTCCCGGAGACCATCGGCACGCGGGACGCGGTCGAGGCCGTGATGGACGTCAACGTCATCACCCTCACGCCGCGCCAGACGGTGGCCGAGCAGGACGCCGAGTACGGCCCGAAGCTGCACGACCGCAACCCCGACCTGTGCTGCGCCCTGCGCAAGGTCAAGCCCCTGGAGGAGGGGCTGACCAAGTACGACGCGTGGGCGACGGGCCTGCGCCGTGACGAGTCCCCTACCCGGGCGAACACCCCGGTCGTCAGCTGGGACGAGAAGCGGCAGAAGGTCAAGATCTCGCCGATCGCGCGCTGGACGCAGGACGACGTAGACGCCTACGTCGCCGAGCACGGCGTTCTCACCAACCCGCTGCTGATGGACGGCTACACGTCGGTCGGCTGCGCGCCCTGCACCCGCCGGGTGCTGGAGGGCGAGGACGCGCGCGCCGGCCGCTGGGCGGGCCGCGCCAAGACCGAGTGCGGGCTCCACGAATGACGGGCGCAGCGCACCAGACGAACGAGACGAACGACCAGGGGCAGGAGAAGCACGTGACTGGGGCCACCATCTGGCTCACGGGTCTGCCGAGCGCCGGCAAGACCACCATCGCGCACGAGCTGGCGGGCCGGCTGTGCGACGAGGGCCACCGCGTGGAGGTCCTGGACGGTGACGAGATCCGCGAGTTCCTCTCGGCGGGCCTCGGCTTCAGCCGCGAGGACCGGCACACCAACGTGCAGCGCATCGGCTTCGTCGCCGAACTGCTCGCGTCGAACGGCGTGAAGGCCCTGGTTCCGGTCATCGCCCCCTACGCGGACAGCCGCGACGCGGTGCGCAAGCGCCACGAGACCGAGGGCACGCCGTACGTCGAGGTGCACGTCGCCACGCCCGTCGAGGTCTGCTCCGTGCGCGACGTGAAGGGGCTGTACGCCAAGCAGGCGGCCGGCGAGCTCTCGGGGCTCACCGGGGTCGACGACCCGTACGAGGAGCCCGAGACGCCCGATCTGCGGATCGAGTCGCACACCCAGACCGTGCAGGATTCCGCTGCCGCGCTGTACGCGCTGCTCACCGAAAGGGGTCTCGCATGACGACCGCGGCCACTGTCCACGAGGCAGCCGACAACTCCGAGGGCGCCGGCCCGTACCCCCTGAGCCACCTGGACGCTCTGGAGTCCGAGGCGGTGCACATCTTCCGTGAGGTGGCGGGCGAGTTCGAGCGGCCGGTGATCCTGTTCTCCGGCGGCAAGGA